>CAILYI010000163.1 GCA_903838415.1 uncultured Anaerolineae bacterium
ATAAACTCATTATCAGGAGGAACGTATGATACCCAACTTTAAAAATGTAGTCCCAATGGTAGTCGAGTCTTCTGGCCGCGGCGAACGCGCTTATGACATCTACTCACTTCTGCTGAAAGAACGCATCATTTTTCTCGGCACCGGCATTGACGATCAGGTTGCCAACGTCATTGTGGCGCAGCTGCTGTTCTTGAATCACGAAGACCCCGAAAAAGAAATCCAGATGTACATCAATTCACCCGGCGGCGTCATCTATGCCGGGCTGGCGATCTACGACACGATGCAGATGATTTCGAATCCCATCAGCACCGTCGCTGTGGGCGTCACCGCTTCGTTCGGCACCGTCCTGTTGACCGCCGGAACCAAGGGCCGCCGCTTTGCCCTGCCCAATGCCACCATCCACATGCACCAACCGCTGGGCGGCGCGCAGGGACAGGCCACCGATATCGAAATTCAGGCCAAGCAAATTATGCGCCTGAAGGCGCTGCTGAATGGCGTCATGGCCAAGCACACCGGCCAGCCGCTGGATGTCATTGAGCACGACCTTGACCGCGACTATTATCTGGATGCCACGCAAGCAGTGGCTTACGGACTTGTCGATCAGGTCTTGCAGGTTCCTGAAAAGAAGTAAATCCGACACTGCTTGAAAAATGCGCCGCAGATGCCCAAAAGCGTCCGCGGCGCATTTTTTTGTTTATAATAGCCTGAGTCTAAAACTCAGACACTGGGAGACTTGTATTGATTCATCCATCTACATTTTCAATCGTGGCTTACGATGCCAGCGCGCAAACCTGGGGCGTGGCAGTTGCCTCCAAGTTCCCTGCCGTGGGAAACGTGGTTCCCTGGGCGCAAGCCGGGAAAGGCGCCATTGCCACCCAGGCCCTGGCCAACACATCCTATGGTCTGCGCGGCCTGGAGCTGTTTGCACAGGGCTTGAGTGCAGAAACGGTGCTGACCCATCTGTTGGATGCGGATCCAGGCAAAGAAACGCGCCAGATTGGCCTGGTCGATGCGCAGGGCCGCTCCGCCACTTTTACTGGCAAAGCATGCGGCACATGGGCTGGCGGTGTCTGTGGCCCGGGCTACGCCATGCAGGGCAACATCCTGGTTGGCGAAAACGTCATCCCTGCCATGCTAGCGGCTTTTCTGCAGACCGACGGCGACCTGGCCACCCGTCTGCACGCCGGGCTGCTGGCGGGTGATCGTGCTGGCGGCGACCGGCGCGGACGTCAAAGCGCCGCGCTGCTGGTGGTCAAAGAAAAAGGCGGCTACGGCGGTTACACCGATCGCCAGCTTGATTACCGCGTGGACGATGACCCCGATCCGGTGCCCAGGCTTGGCGAGCTGGTCAGCCTGCATTATTTATACTTTGGCAAAAGTCCCGCAAGCGAGCGCATCCAGCTGCACGAGGCGGCGCTGCTGAAAATTCAACAAATCATGCTGCAATTGGGCTATCTGAAACAAGCCAGCAACAGTTACGATCGACCCACTCAGGAAGCCTTGCGCGCCTTTACCGGAAACGAAAACTTCGAAGAACGCTGCGACCCGGCAGCCGGGTGGATCGACTCACCCGTTTTTGACTATCTCATACGAAAGTTTGGAAAATGACATTGCTCCCTCACACTACGAAAGGCCTGATTCTGGATATGGACGGTGTTCTGTGGACTGATTCGGCCCCCATCGGCGACCTGCCCCGCATTTTTGCCCGCATCAAGGAACTCAATCTGGCTGTAGCCATGGCCACCAACAACTCCACCCGTACCGTTGACCAGTACGTGGAGCGTTTACACGATTTCGGCGTCGACGTCGAACCCTGGCAGGTGATCACCTCCTCGCTGGCTGTCGCCGAAATGATGAAGCGCAAACTTCCCGCCGGTTCGCCGGTCTTTGCGATTGGCGAGCAAGGCCTGATCGACGCGCTGAAAGACGCCAACTTTGAACTCCTCTCAACTGATGAAGCTGAAAGAGCGCAGGCGGTCGTCATCGGCCTCGACCGGCGCATCGACTTTGACAAAATGCGCGAGGCCACGCTGCTGGTGCGGGCGGGCATCCCCTTTTTCGCCACCAATCCCGATAAAACCTTCCCCACCCCGCGCGGACAAATCCCTGGCGCTGGCGCGTGGATCTCGGTCATCGTCATCGCCTCGGAAGTCGAACCGATGTATGCCGGGAAACCCTATCCCTACATCCTGGAACTGGCCCTGGAACGTCTCGGCACCCCAAAGGAAGCGACCTACGTCGTTGGCGATCGGCTCGAAACGGATATTGCCGGTGGTCAGGGCATGGGTTGTCCCACCTCCCTGGTGCTTTCCGGCGTCGGCACGCAAGCCCAGGCTGATGCGTGGCTGCCAAAAATTGATATCATCTCCGCTGATTTGACGGCGCTGGTCGGAGCGTAACATTCTGTTTACCGGTAATATTGGACTGACATGTTAATTTATGACCTTGATTTCGCTGCGCTGACACAAATCGTGACTGCCTGGGGCCAACCGGCTTTCCGCGCCAGGCAAATCTGGACGGGACTTTACAAAAACTTCTGGCAGTCTCCCGATGAATTCACCAATCTCCCCCTGGCCTTGCGCGAAAAACTGGCGACGGAACTTCAATTTGACATCCTAACCCCCACCTTGAAGCTTGACTCAAGCGACGGGCAGACGCGCAAAACGCTTTTCAAGCTGCCCGATGGCCGCCAGATTGAAGCCGTACTGATGCGCTACGATCGCCGCCGGACGCTGTGCATCTCCACGCAAGTTGGCTGCGCCATGGGCTGCACCTTTTGCGCCACCGGCCAAATGGGATTCACCCGGCATCTCTCCAGCGGAGAAATCGTCGCGCAAGTAATGTACTATGCCCGCCTGCTGCACGCCGAAAAGGACGTCGTCACCAACGTGGTCCTGATGGGGATGGGCGAACCTTTCCATAATTATGACAATACCATGATCGCCATCGACCGCCTGAACGACTCGGAAGGCTATAATTTTGGCGCGCGCCGTTTCACCATCTCCACTTCCGGGCTGGTGCCAGCCATTCGTCAGTTTGCGGCTGAAAAACGACAGGTCAATTTGGCGGTCTCTCTGCATGCCACAGATGATGGTCTGCGCGGCGGCATGATGCCGATCAACAAGAAATATAACGTCGCAGAGTTGATTGAAGCCTGCCGCGATTACGTCGAGGCCACCGGCAGGCGCATTACCTTTGAATGGGCGCTGATCAACGGCGTCAACGACACGCCCGAACAAGCCAGGAAACTGGCCTACCTGCTGAAAGGATTGCTCTGCCACGTCAACGCCATCCCGTTAAATCCAACAACCGGCTACGAAGGGAAAGCCACCACCCATGAAAGAGCGCTGGCCTTCCAACAGATCCTGGAGCAAAATGGCATTCCCTGTACCATCCGCATCCGCCGGGGAATTGATATACAGGCCGGTTGTGGTCAGCTTGCTTCTCGTGTTGAATAGTTTTTCAAAGAGGGTAATTTCATAGTGATATATTGATTACGCGAAGTTATAATTAAAACTCAAACTTGTCAGAACATCCAGATTGCAGTATAAAGTCACGTATTCAAAACCCAGAGAGTGGAAACCTATGAGCAGCGAAAAACAAACCCCCATCCCAGGCCTGCCCTGGCTGACCATCGATAAGAGCAATGAAAACAAAAACTGGCTTGATCGCACTCCCATCCAGGCCCTGCCCTGGCTGACCATCGAAGTGCTGATTTTTGCGATCATCCTGGTGGCAGCGGTTATTACGCGCTACTACAATCTTGGCGCGCGCGCCATGAGCCACGACGAAAGTCTGCATACATACTTCTCGTATCTATTGTATAAAGGCCAGGGGTACGAACACAACCCGATGATGCATGGGCCGCTGCAATTCCATTTAATTGCACTCACCTATTTCATGTTTGGCGCAAGCGATTTCACCGCCCGCATCCCTGCTGCGACCTTCAGCATCCTGACGATCGCAGCAGTTTGGATCTGGCGTCGCTATCTGGGGCGTGCCGGGGCATTGGCTGCAGCGCTGATGACGCTTTTATCGCCTTTCCTGCTTTATTATGGCCGTTACACACGCGAAGACCCTTATGTCGGTGTCTCGTTATTTATCATGCTATACAGCATCCTGCGCTATTTTGAAACGGGAAAAGCAAAATACATCTACTTGATCGCAGGCTCGCTGGTCATCCATTACCTGACGAAAGAAACCTCCTTTATATATACCGCCCAAATCCTGATTTATCTGGCGGTCTATTTCCTGGTACGCGTGACCCAGGGACGCTGGAGCGGGGACAAGATTAACTATCGCGCCTTCCTGGCGGCGTTATTTCTCGGAATGGCGCTTTTGGGGGCAACTGGCTATTTGGCCAGCTCCGCCAAAAAAGCGGATGCGGCCACCGGAGCGCAAACCGCTGCCCCGGCCGATCCGACCGCCGCAACGGAATTACTTCCCAGGTCCGCGACCGGACTATCCCTCACCATCATCCTGGCGGCGGTGACATTCCTGGTATTCGCCGCTGCGATCTTCTTCCTGATTCGCGGCTTTGGCCTGGAGAATATCCGCAAGGAACGATCGTTTGACCTGCTGATGGTGTTTGGCACCATCGTCCTGCCGCAGCTCTCCGCCTTTCCGGTTTACCTGCTCGGCTGGAATCCGCTGGATTACACGTCGGCCGGGTTACTGCGGACAGGCGCATTCCTTGGCCCGATTATGCTGATCACTATCGCAATCGGGATGTGGTGGAATAAAGATGTCTGGTGGAAAATGGCCCTGTTGTTCTGGGGACCTTTCATTTTGCTCTACACCACCGTCTTTACCAACGGCGCAGGATTTTTCACCGGTGCGGTCGGTTCCCTGGGCTACTGGCTGGAACAACAAGGCGTTCAGCGCGGCTCCCAGCCCGGCTATTACTACCTGCTCATCACCATCCCGTTGTATGAATATTTACCAGCCCTGGCCTGTATTTTGGCGGCTTTCCTGAGCCTTCGCAAGACTGCTGGAACAGCTGCAGAAACGCCAGAGATGACAAAGGAATGGGAAAACCGCACCAACATGCTCAGCCTGCTGGGCTGGTGGACATTTACCAGTATCGCCGCCTTTTCTATTGCTGGCGAGAAAATGCCCTGGCTGACCTTCCACATGGCGCTGCCAATGGTGCTGTGGGGCGGCTGGGCGATCGGTCAAATCATTGACAAGGTTGACTGGAAAGAACTGGGACGCCGCAACGCCTCGTTGGTGCTGGCTTTGCTGGCGGTATTCATTCTCAGCGTGATTGGCATTTTCATCTCCTTGCTGGGCAGTCCGCGCCCCTTCGAAGGGCAGGAACTGACACAATTAAAGGTCACCACCAGCTTTATTTTTGCCATCGTGGCCGCGCTCGCAAGCCTTTATGGATTATTCCGCCTGACCGATGACTGGGATTACAAACAGCTGCTGTACCTGGTGACCCTGATCTTCTTTGGCTTTCTGGCAGGGCTGACAGCAAGAACATCTTTCCGCGCCAATTACCTGAAATATGACAGCGCTCAGGAATATCTGGTTTACGCTCACAGCTTTAGCGGCGTGAAAGACTTGTTGAGGCAGGTGGACGATCTTTCAGAGAAAACCGTCGGCGGAAAAGATATTGTCGTCGCGTACGATGATGATACTTCCTGGCCGTTGTCCTGGTACATGCGCGAATATCCAAACGCGCGGTTCTATGGTGCTCAGCCCGACCGAACCCTGCGAGATGTTCCCGCCATCATTGTCGGCGACAATAATTTCGCCAAAATGGAACCGATCGTCGGGGATAGCTACTATCGTTACGATTACATCCGCATGGTCTGGCCCAATCAGGATTACTTCAACCTGGTTTCCGCGCGCGCTGATCCGGCAATCCCGTTTGATGAAACCTATTCGTGCAGTGGAATATTCAGCGGCCTAAAGCTGCTGCGTAGTTACGATTTTTCTCGTGTGTGCGGCGCGCTCAGCAACCCGCAAATGATCAATGCCATCTTCAACATTTGGTTGAATCGCGATTACCAACTTTACGGCGAGCTCACCAACAGCCAGGGCATCAATGAAAACTCCTGGGAACCGTCCGACCGGATGCGGCTGTACGTCAAAAAAGATGTTGCCGATAAAATTTGGAATTACGGTATCAAGACGCAGCCCAAACCCAAAGAGGACCCCTACGCGAAGGGCGTCATCGATTTACCCGCCAGCTTTGTCGTTGGATCGTTGGGTACCGACCCCGGCCAATTCAACGCCCCACGCGGAATCGCTTTTGCGCCAGATGGAAGTCTCTATGTGGCTGACTCGCGCAACCACCGCATCCAACACCTGAGCGCTGATGGTCAGGTCATCAAGGTTTGGGGCACGTTTGCAGATCAGGCCACCGGCAAAGCCCCCATTGGGACATTTAACGAACCCTGGGGCGTGGCAGTTGGTCCGGATGGAAGCGTCTACGTGAGCGACACCTGGAATCATCGCGTGCAAAAATTCAGCGCAGACGGCGAACCGCTGACCATGTGGGGTATTTTCGGCACCGCCGACATGCCGGGAGCGCTTTATGGTCCGCGCGGTATCACGGTTGACTCCAAGAGCAGGGTTTATGTCGCCGATACGGGCAACAAGCGCATCGTGGTGTTTGATGCCAACGGCGCCATCCTGACCCAATTTGGCACAGAAGGCTTCGATGCGGGCCAATTCAGCGAACCAGTGGATGTCAAAGTGGACGCAAGTGGCAAGCTGTATGTGACAGACACCTGGAATCAGCGTGTGCAGGTGCTGGAATCTGCCGATGGAATAAATTACTCATCCGTCCAACAGTGGCCGGTCTCTGGGTGGCTGAGTCAATCACTGGACAATAAGCCCTTTATTGCCATCCGCCCCGATGGATATGCATTTGTGACAGACCCCGAAGGCTACCGAGTGATTGAATTCAATGCTGACGGACAGTTTGTGCAACTCTGGGGGCAGTTCGGCACGGATAATGTCACCTTCGGGCTGCCGAGCGGCATCGCGGCTGACAAGGAAAACAACATCTGGGTCTCAGACGCCGGTAACAGCCGGTTGATGCGGTTCAGCGTCCCGGCCAAATAGGAAACAACATCAGCCCGGTTTCATCGAAGAAACCGGGCTGATTATTTATCGCAATGGTATAATCCGTCCGGCACGACAGGGAAAACGCCCTAAAATCAATACGGTCCCGTTATCTGCACGGGAGGGAGACAATTCGCATGAAACTCCACGAGTATCAATCCAAACAGATTTTCTCGCATTATGGGATTCCGATCCCAAAAGGGAGAGTCGCAGCTACCGCACTCGAAGCGAGACACATCGCTGAAGAACTCGGTGGCCGCGTGGTCATCAAGTCGCAAGTGCTGGTCGGCGGGCGCGGTAAGGCTGGCGGCATCAAAGTGGCCAAGGATCCGGCGGAAGCCGAATTGTTTGCCACGCAAATCCTGTCCATGGAAATTAAGGGCCTTCCGGTTCGCAAAGTCCTTGTGGACGAGGCCGCTGCCATCGACAAGGAAATCTATCTCGGCATTACCAATGATCGCGCTGCCAAGCAACCTGTCATCATGGCTTCATCAGCCGGTGGCGTGGAAATTGAGGAAGTTGCCCGGACCAATCCGGAAAAGATCATCAAGGTGCATGTCAACCCGCTGCTGGGCATTAAAGACTATCAAACGCGCGACATCGCCGCCGGGATTGACCTTCCGCGTGAATATTGGAAATCGTTTGGCGAAATCTTGAAAGCCCTCTGGCAGGTCTACAACGACCACGATGCCACCCTGGCCGAAATCAACCCACTTATTATCGGCATGGATAAGCGCCTGGTGGCGCTCGATGGCAAAATGCTGATCGATGACAACGCCCTTTTCCGTCACCCGAATCTTTCAGAGATGCGCGATACAGACGAGGATGCGCCTTCGGAAGTCGAAGCGCGCAAATATGGCCTGACCTTTATCAAGCTCGACGGAAACATCGGCTGCATGGTGAACGGCGCAGGTCTGGCGATGGCGTCGATGGATATTCTCAAATTTTTCGGCGGCGATCCAGCCAACTTCCTGGATATCGGCGGCGGTGCAGGTGCGGACAAAGTTGCCGCAGCCATGCGCATCATCCTGGCTGATCACAGCGTCAAGGCAATTTTGTTCAATATTTTCGGTGGGATTACGCGCTGCGACGAAGTTGCCAAAGGCATCCTGACCGCCATTGCTGAAGTCAAGCCCACCGTTCCGATGGTGGTGCGCCTGGTTGGCACCAACGCTGAAGAAGGCCGCGCCATGCTCGCCAATGCCAATATGATCACCGCAGAAACCCTGGCCGACGCCGCCCAAAAAGCCGTCGCGGCGGCGAAAGGAGCCTAGTCATGAGCATCTTAGTCAATAAAAATACTCGCCTGTTGGTGCAAGGCATTACCGGTGGCGAAGGCTTATTCCATACGCGCCAGATGGTGGCTTATGGCACTAATGTTGTGGCCGGTGTCACGCCTGGCAAAGGCGGCGAATGGGTTGATTCGAAAATCCCGGTCTTCGACTCGGTCAAAATCGCGGTCGAGGCCAGCGGCGCAAACACCAGCATCATTTTCGTCCCGGCCCGTTTTGCCGCGGATTCGATCTTCGAAGCCGCCGATGCGGGAATTCCCTTCATCGTTTGCATCACCGAGGGCATCCCGGTCAGCGACATGATGCGCGTGCGCAATTACATCGACCAGAAAGGCGTGCGCCTGCTCGGGCCGAACTGCCCCGGACTGTTGACGCCCGGTGAAGCCAAAGTAGGCATCATCCCTGGCAATATTGCCATTCCCGGCAACATTGGCATCGTCTCACGCTCGGGCACGTTGACCTACGAAGTGCTGTATGCGCTCAAGCAGGTCGGCATGGGTTCATCGACCACAGTCGGCATCGGCGGCGACCCGGTGAACGGCACCAATCACATCGACGTGCTGCAAATGTTCGAAGACGATCCGCACACCGACAAGATCGTGATGATTGGAGAAATCGGCGGCACGGATGAAGAAAAAGCGGCTGAATTTATCGCCACCAAGATGACCAAACCGGTCGTCGGCTTTATCGCCGGGCAAACCGCGCCTCCCGGAAAGCGCATGGGACATGCGGGCGCCATCATCGAAGGCGGCGCCGGTACCGCGGCTGATAAGATCAAGGCGCTCGAAACGGCCGGGGTCAAAGTCGCCCGCCACCCCGAAGAAATTCCCGATTTGCTCAGATAATCATCAAAGGGACGGATTTCACCCCGTCCCTTTTTTGTTGCCCATTCGCGGCGCTTTTCGCTTGGGCGAATTCTTCCTCGCCACAGGCAGGGAATATCCCGTCGAAACGAGAGACAGGCTGCGGGGTAAAAACAACTCCGCCCCAAATGCAGGCGGAGTTGATCTCAACGGATTCGGTTTCCAGACGAAAGGATTCCACCCTCCATTAACAACAAGTAAGGGCACAGGTAGCTGCGCCCTTACTGTATAATAGTGGCTCTGGGTTATTTAGCGGTGGCTATCGATATAGCGCACTGCTTCGCCCACGGTCGTGATTTTCTGGGCGTCGTCGTCTGAAATTTCAGCGCCAAACTTGTCTTCGAAAGCCATGATCAGTTCAACGAGATCGAGCGAATCGGCTTCAAGTTCTTCGCGGAAGCGAGCTTCCATCGTGATCTTGCTCTCATCGGCGCCAAGTAAATCGATGATAATCGCCTTAATTTCTCCATAAGTATCAGCCATACATTCCTCCTGTAGAGTTTTATTGTTTTTTTGATGTGCAGGGGCAATTCTACCACCATGCAGGTATTCAATACACAGGAACACGGTTCTATGTCAAAAGTTGCGCCAATTACAGAACGAAAAGATGATCACATCAAAATCAATTTAGAACGGGATGTTCGCTCCGCGTTGACGACCGGGCTCGAGAAATTTCACTTCACCCACCAGGCTTTACCCGAACTGAATCTGGATGAAATCTCCACCAATCTGAGCTTGTTTGGGAAAAAACTATCGGCGCCCATCCTGGTTTCGTCGATGACTGGCGGGACGAAGGCTGCCGGTGAAATAAACATGCGCCTGGCCGAAGCCGCGCAGGCCTGTGGTGTGGCACTGGGCGTGGGCAGTCAGCGCGCGGCGCTCGAACACCCCGAACAAGCCGCCTCCTTCCAGGTCCGCAAAGTTGCGCCGAATATCCTGCTATTTGCCAACCTGGGCGCCGTCCAACTCAACCATGGCTATGGCCCGGACGAATGTCAGCGCGCTGTAGACATGATCGAAGCGGATGCCCTGTACCTGCACCTGAATCCGCTCCAGGAAGCCGTCCAGGCCGGTGGAGACACCAACTGGAAAGGTCTGGCAAAGAAAATAGAACTGGTCTGCAGCAAACTGGGAGTGCCGGTGGTCGTAAAAGAGGTTGGCTGGGGCATTTCTGAGCAGACGGCGAAAATCTTATCGGATTGCGGCGTGGCGGGCATTGACGTGGCTGGTGCCGGCGGGACGAGCTGGTCACAGGTTGAAATGCACCGCGCACCGGATGAATTTCTCCGCAACCTGGCGGCGACTTTTGTGGGCTGGGGCATTCCCACCGCAGAATCAATCTTGAACGTCCAGCAAGCCGCGCCGGAGATGCTTACTTTTGCCAGCGGCGGCCTAAAGGATGGTCTGGACATTGCCAAATGCATCGCCTTGGGCGCGACATTGGGCGGCATGGCGGGACAATTCCTGAAGGCAGCCGCCATTTCCACCGAAAACGTCGTTGAAATGATGAAACTAACACACAAGCAAATTCAAGTCACTATGTTTGCCGCAGGAATACGCGATTTACCAACCCTCAACGGAAAATTAACGAATCAAAAGGGAATTTAATGACTGAGATCATCAAAACCATGCTCGCGGCTGTCGAAATTGAACTTCAAGGCCAGGTTTCGCGCCTGGACGCGCCCCGCACCAAAATCTACCACGAGATGCTCACATATCACATGGGCTGGACGGGGGAAAACGCCGGGCCTGAAGCAACAGGGAAGCGCATTCGTCCGTTGTTAGTACTGCTGGCCAGCGCCGCCTCGGGCGGAAATTGGCAATCCGCCCTGCCCGCCGCAGCCGCGGTCGAACTACTGCACAATTTCTCGCTGATTCACGACGACATCCAGGATAATTCCGACAAGCGCCGCGGCCGTTCGACTGTCTGGGTCAAATGGGGCATGCCGCAGGCCATCAATGCCGGGGATGGCTTATTTGTGCTGTCCAACCTCGCCATCACCGATTTAATCACCAGCTATCCGGCGGAAATTGTGGTGAAAGCCGCCCAAATTCTGCACGAGACCTGTCTCGACCTGACGCGCGGTCAATACCTGGATATTTCCTACGAAAATCGTCTCGACCTGGGCGTGGAAGATTACTGGCCGATGATCAGCGGCAAGACCGCCGCCCTGCTTTCGAGCTGCTGCCAGATTGGTGCGCTGCTCGGGACTTCGGACGAATCCACCCTGGAAGCCTACCGCTCCTTCGGGCACTATCTCGGCCTGGCCTTCCAGGTTCAGGATGATATTCTCGGTATCTGGGGCAACGAGGCCGTGACGGGAAAATCCGTGGCCAGCGACCTGGTCAAAGGAAAGAAATCCCTGCCCGTCCTGGTTGGACTCGATAAAAAGGGCAAGTTCGCCCAGCGCTGGGCGCAAGGCCCCATCCAACCAGTGGAAGTCGAAGAAATCGCGCAGCTCCTGGCCAGCGAAGGCGGTTACGGATATACCCAGGAAATCTCCAAGCAAATGACCGACCTGGCGATCAACAGCCTACGCGAAGCGGATCCGCAGGGCGAGGCCGGGGATGCGTTGATGGATTTGGCGGACAAATTACTGAAACGCGAGTCGTAAGCGAGAAATGACTTTGGCGCTTTTAGCCGCGTGTTTTTTGATAATGCTTCTGCAAACTGCGATATGTCAAATCCTTCTCTTTCAAAGCGCGAATCCCGGCCACAGCCGCCATGGCGGCTGAAAGCGTAGTCAACAAGGGCACATTCATCAGGATGGCGTTCGCGCGGATGATCTCACCATCAGTGTGAGATTTTGAGCCTAGCGGAGTATTGATAATCAGCTGCACCACCCCCGACCGAATCAGGTCGACTGTGTGCGGCGAACCGATGTGCATCTGATTGATCGATTCGGCCGAAACGCCCGCGCTGTTGAAAAATCGAGCTGTGCCGGGGGTGGCAAATATTTTGAAACCCAGCCGCACCAGGTCACGCGCAATCTTGAGCGCCGCGCCCTTGTCAAAATCGTTGACGGAGACCAGCACCCTGCCTTCCAACGGCAAACCACTGCCAGCCGCCAACTGACTTTTGGCAAAAGCATGTCCGAAGTGGGCAGCGTGCCCCATCACTTCGCCAGTGGAACGCATTTCGGGGCCGAGTCGCGGGTCAGCGCCGGGGAGTTTATTAAACGGCATGACAGCCTCTTTGACAAAGAAGCCATCCAACCGGGGTTCATCTAGGACACCTTGTTCCGCCAGCGACCTTCCCACCATGATCTGGGCCGCCACACGGGCCATCGCCAGCCCGGTAGCCTTGCTCACAAATGGAATTGTCCGTGAAGCGCGCGGATTGACTTCCAAGACATAGACAATATCGTCTTTCAGGGCAAATTGCACATTCATCAGCCCGCGCACATTGAGCGCCCGGCCCAATTGTTCGGTGTAATCGCGCAGAATCCCCAAATGATAGGCACTGACTTTATAAGGTGGCAAAACGCAGGCCGAATCACCAGAGTGAATTCCGGCCTGCTCCACGTGCTCCATGATTGCGCCGACCACCACGCGTTCATCGTCGACCAGCGCATCCACATCCATTTCGAAAGAGTCGTCCAAAAAGCGATCAATCAACATCGGCTGATCGGGCGCAGCAGCCATCGCAGCTGCCACTACGTCCGCCAGTTCGCTTTCGCTGCCTGCAATCGCCATCGCCCGGCCGCCCAACACAAACGACGGCCGTACCAGCACCGGATAGCCAATCCGCTGGGCGATCACGCGTGACTCGCTCAGCGAGGTCGCAATTCCATTTTCCGGCTGGGGAATTTCCAGCTCTCTGAGCAAGGCGGAAAATTTTTCACGGTCTTCTGCCAGCGCAATAGATTCGGGGGATGTCCCTATAATCGGGACGCCGGCCGCCTGGAGCGCTTCCGCCAAATTGAGCGGAGTCTGCCCGCCAAACTGGACAATCACCCCCTGAACTTGCTCCCGTTCAACCACATTTAACACATGCTCAAGCGTTAGTGGCTCAAAATACAACCGGTCAGCGGTATCGTAATCCGTGCTGACAGTTTCGGGATTGCAATTGAGCATGATCGTTTCGTAGCCCAAATCGCGCAGCGCAAATGCCGCCTGGCAGCAGCAGTAATCAAACTCAATCCCTTGCCCAATGCGGTTTGGTCCGCCACCCAAAATCAAGATTTTTTGACGACTCGTTGGCCTGGATTCATCCTCGCTCTCGTAGGATGAGTAAAGATAAGGAGTCTGCGCTTCAAATTCAGCCGCGCAGGTATCAACACGCAAAAATGTGGCATTGACTTTGAGTTTTTGACGCAGCGCCCGAACTTCCAGCGAAGTTTTTCCCAAGATGCGGGCAATGTACGTGTCTGCAAAACCCATCTGCTTGGCGGTTAACAAGGTACGGGCATCCGGCGGTTGACGGAGGGCCTGTAACTTACGCCTCGTGTTCTCAATTTCCTTCATTTGCGCCAGGAACCAGGGATCAAACCCGGTTTGGGCAGCAATGTCGGATTCTGCCATACCAGAAGCCAGGGCGCGATAGGTCATAAATAAGCGTTCAGAAACGGGAATTCGCAACTCGTTGAGAGTCGGCATGGGGACAGCATCCCGCTTCGGACCGCTGCCATCCAAAAAATCGACGCCAATTTCGAGCGACTGGACCGCTTTTTGCAAAGCCTCGGGGAAAGTGCGTCCGATGGCGAGCACCTCGCCGACAGATTTCATTTGTGGCCCAAGCACAGGATCGACGCCGGGGAATTTCTCAAACGCCCAACGCGGAATTTTGACCACCACATAGTCAATGGACGGCTCAAAGGCGGCGCGGGTAACACCGGTGATGTCGTTGGTAATCTGATCGAGCGTATACCCAGCCGCGACGAGTGCCGCGATTTTGGCAATTGGAAAGCCGGTAGCTTTGGAGGCCAACGCCGACGAACGGCTGACGCGCGGATTCATCTCGATGATCAGAATGCGCCCATCCTTTGGATTGACAGCAAACTGTACGTTTGCGCCGCCGGTTTCAACGCCAACCGCAGACATGACCTGGCGGGCCAGATCACGCATGACCTGATATTCCCGGTCCGTCAGAGTCTGCGCCGGGGCGACGGTGATGCTATCGCCGGTGTGAATGCCCATCGGGTCGAGATTTTCGATCGAGCATACTACGACGAAATTATCGGCGGAATCGCGCATGACCTCGAGTTCGTACTCTTTCCAGCCCAGCACCGATTCTTCAATCCAAGCCTGATGCATGGGCGAGGCAGCGATGGCCTTGCGAATGGCTTCAGGAAGCTCTGAAGGGGCATAAACCCAGCTGGCGCCACTGCCGCCCATCGCAAACGAGGCGCGCACGAGCAGCGGATATCCCGCTTTGGCGGCTAGGACTTCGGCTTCGGAAAGATTATAAGCAGGGCCGCCCTCCGCCAACGGCAAACCATGCGCAAGCATCGTCTCACGAAAAAGCTGACGGTCCTCGGCCGCGCGAATGGCCGTCAGTGACGCGCCAATCAGTTTGACGCCGTATTTTTCAAGGACACCGTTTTCCGAAAGCTGGACGGCCAGATTCAGTCCGGTCTGCCCGCCGACCGTTGGCAGCATGACATCCGGCCTTTCCTGAGCAATAATGGCTTCCAGCGCTTCGACAGTCAGCGGCTCAATGTAGGTGGCATCTGCAATCTCCGGGTCGGTCATGATCGTAGCCGGATTGCTATTCACCAGCACAATCCGATGCCCAAGTTTGCGTAAGGCTTTGACCGCCTGCGTACCTGAATAGTCAAATTCAGCGGCCTGTCCAATAATGATCGGGCCTGAGCCGGGAATGAGGATGGTTAGTGGATATTGCGTCTTGGTCATAATTTCTTTCGGTGTTGGTGACATTATCGACAAGTGTTAGCACGAGGAATGCGTAAAAAGTAAGCAACAGAACCGATTGGTTTTCATTTTCGCTATCTGCTCATTCCTTTTGACTTCACGCCATCGCTGCGAAAAATGGCGCAAAAATCTCGTGAGAATCGTGCGGGCCTGGCGCGGCTTCCGGGTGGAATTGAACACAATAGACCGGTTTATTTTTCAACTGAAAACCTTCCAGCGAGCCATCATTCAGCGACAAATGCGTAACTTCCACTTCGGCCGGGTTGAGTGATTCGGGCAGTACCATGTAATTGTGATTCTGGGCGGTGATGTACGCTTTTTTCGAGCGCAAGTCCTGCACCGGATGATTTCCACCATGATGACCAAATTTGAGCCGGGCGGTTTTCCCACCCAACGCCAACCCAAGGAGTTGATGACCGAGGCAAATCCCAAAAATTGGCAGGCCGCTTTCTATCAGTTCTTTAGCTGCCTCAGCAGCATATGGCAAGCCCGCCGGGTCGCCGGGGCCGTTCGAAAGCATGACGCCATCCGGTTTCAGCGCCAGGGCCTGCGCGGCGGTCGTCTGGGCCGGGACAACAGTCACGTTTGCGCCGAGCGCTGAAAGATGGCGCAGAATATTCCTTTTCGCGCCGAAATCATAAATAACAACATGCCGGTTTTGGGCAGGCTTGCTTTCAATCCATTTCTGTTGGGCAACATCCGGCAGCCATGTGTAAGATTCTCTGCAGGTCACTTCGCTGACCATATCGCGTCCATCCAGCCCCGGCCATTCGCGGGCCATTTTGAGCAAAGCTTCAGGGGCTGTCCCCTTGGTAGAAAGCGCGGCTTTGAGCGTGCCGCCGTCTCGAAGTTTACGAGTCAGCGCGCGCGTATCGACACCCGCAATGCCCGGAATACCATGTTTCGCCAGCCATGTCGATAAATCCGTGCTGGCGCGCCAATTTGACACCACCGGGCTGAGTGCACGAATCACCAACGAACTGACCTGTGGCATTTCCGCCTCGTCATCTTCATCGTTGATGCCCACATTGCCCACATGAGGAACCGTGAACAGCACGCCCTGCCCTCGATACGACGGGTCAGTTAATATTTCCTGATAGCCGGTCATGCTGGTATTGAAAACCAGCTCAAATACCGTATCAGTCAGCGCGCCAAAAGGTTGCCCGGTCAAGATCGTTCCGTCTTCCAACACCAATTTTGCGGGGAACATAGCTCATTCTCCTTGCAGATAAAAAAACGCCCCCGGCAGAGATTCTGCCGAAGGCAACTAGTCCAGACAACTACCAAAGGGTCAACATTGGGCGCAAGTTTATACAGTTGACATGAATTTGTCAAGACCTGGTCTAGACGGGATTCAGCAACAAGTCCGATAATGAAGAGAAAAGTGGGTGGACAGAAGGAAGCAGACATAAAAGGTGGGTTGGACGAGAAAAATTGGTCAAAAAGATGGGAAAGGAGGCCTGCGTAGCGCAACAAGTGGCAGAGTGAGAG
>CAILYI010000164.1 GCA_903838415.1 uncultured Anaerolineae bacterium
AGTGGCGGTGGGGTGGGCAACCACCCCGCCGACCGGAATTGGGTACGGTAGAACTTGAAGACTCCCCGGACAAGATACCGCCACCAACATGATAAATTTTTACCATACAACTTGTTTAATAAGAAGCCTTGATATATTAATCGCTACTTGCACAAAGTAGAGCGTCTTGAGCGCCGTCATCTGATGCTGTAATAGCGGTGTCTGTTTTACTAGCGTCAGGATATGGAGAAAATTCTTTTGCAAATCCATCAACCGATAATATCATGCCAGGTTTGTTGGGTTCGCCTGTAATAACCCATAATCCAGGTCCAGTTCCATTCTCCATTCCGGTACCATAAATTTTAGCAGCAACGAACCAAACTTTTTTAAAATCATTGGACATTACAGCCCAACCAGATTTTATATCATTTCCTTGTGCTATATCTTTAATACCAGCACGAATCGCTTCTAATTGTTCGTTACTTGCTGGAACACAACGAGACGATTTAATCTCTATGGTGTTGGTACTGGCGAACTAACTTGAATTGGCTCTGGCATATTTGTAGCAGGGAGCTCAGACGGATTAGGTGTAGTAGATGGTTTAGAAGGATATACTATTGTGGCAACAACTATACAAAGGCAAAATACTGCAATCACTCCGCTAATAATTGCAAATATTTTTTTGCTTGACGATTTCTGTTTTCCGTTTTCCATACTTTTCTCCTTGATTTGCTCTTGGTTTGCTTTTGAACGTGGCACCTAACGAATTAAGGATTGATGCGGAACTTCCATATAACCACCTCCTACGGGGTCTTATGCGAAAACTTGCTATATAACCACACCTACGCATTACGGCATCTGCTCAAGTAATCGAAACAGTCTGACCAAACCATTTATCGGGAAAAATAAAGATTTACCACCCAAAAACTAAAGCAAAATCACTACCCACCGCTAATGCGTTAATTGTACAGCAAAAACGTATTTTCTGATCTACATAAATTAGGCGAAGAATCCGCGATGAAAATTGTGCAAGAAAACCAGCATAAATTCCCTCGAAGGAATTTACACTGGTTTTCGAGTAAGCTATTTCGAAATCAGGATTCTCTGCAATTGATTTTGAAATTTATTCAGATTGATTTCGCTGACGTAGCCATATTTCAACTTGTTTTTGTTCAAATAGCCAATCACTTTTTCATATGTTGCGTGACTCATGTGAGGCGTGAAAAAGAGAACCAGGTCAGCTTTTGAAAAAATGGCTACATCTAGATTTTTATTGGTTCCATCCACTATTGAAATTGTTGGGAATCTCTCTTTGACTTTTTTCCGCCAGTTTTCATGCCCGCCAACCAGGAATATTTTAGTGTTTGCGGGTATTTCGAATTTTTCATCTGGCGATTTCTCTGATGAATCATCAGCTTCCAAAGCGAAAGCAAATTCTCGCAATCGGTATATCTCTTCTAATTGAAGGCGCTGCTCATCCACCGCTTTTTTGTTCTTTTCATTTGTGGTCTTGAGTGTCTTGATTTCATCATAAAGACTCTTTTCAAGATCAGTTCTCTCTCTCGCTGCCTTTCTCTCAACGTCATTTATCCTGGATTTTAATTGTTCAATTGTCTGATTGCCATTGTCAATTTCCCTTTTCAGGGCTTCTTTCTCTTGTAATAATTTTTCTATTTCCAAAAATTGAGTTTCTTGATTATTAGCTCGGAAAACATCCCTCGCGTTTTTGTATTCTTTGATGATGCTTTGAAAGTAAATCCCAAAAACATAATAGAGCGCAAGTTGTTCATTAGACAACGACTTGTATTCAACGTTCTTTCGATAAACCCCAAGCAGGGTAATGAATATGTCGTTTATTTCCTTTTTTGTCAAAGTGATTGGATTGGTTAGCGCAGAATTACTTATGTTTTGGTGATCTAATAAATTAACAACGAATCGTAAATTATTGAGAATTGCGTTCTGCATTTCGCTGGATATGCTTGCATATCGCAATGTCGATGAACCTACATCATCTCTGTAATCCATGAATGCCGAAAAATCCTTGCACCGCTGGAAGAAGATGAACTCTTTTTCTGCGTTATGAAGCCACTCGGTTTTTTCCAGATCGTCTTTATATTTATCCGCGTTATAAACAGGAACAAAATCAATATTTTGAAGGGCTTTCTGCTCAGTATCGTCGAAAAAGCGTGAATATTCAGAACTGAAATCATGCTCAAAACCAAAGATAAGTCGAACAATATAATACGGGATGCGCGAATAGCTATTCTTTAATATCCAATCAGGATTAGCATTCGGCTTGTGTTCAATGGCTTTGAATAAATCATCTGATCTCTTTTTGATCGGGAAATAAAATTCTGGATAATATTTTTTTAGAAGCTTTGAAATGATTGCCCGTAATTTCTCATCTTCTTCGGCGCATAACACAATCCCAAAAACCTTTTTTATGTTTATCTCGTGCTCTATGGTTCCGTTTGTGACTTGAGAATCGTTATACAAAGCATGGCTAGATGCTTTTTTGTAATATTTGATTTTATCGAGTTGGTAAAGGTGATTTAGATCACGAAGTAAATCCTTGTTTACTGTTAGTGCCTCGCTAATCAGTATTAAAGACTGAAGATAAACTTGTTTGTTAATCATTCTTCCTACCTCCCATATTTGAGTTATCGCAGGTGATTACCAACTCCGATGTGGATATTTTCCTTCGCATTCCATCAACGAAATTACAGCTCCATCGAATTCAGCAATTCTTTCAACGCCAGCAATTCTTCCCTGGATAGGGTGATACCTTTACCCATTGTCGCGTTGCCCGCTGACCAATCGCGGATGTCGTATTTGGCATCTCTGTCATTCCAACTGATCAGATTGACTTCCTTGGCCCAGCCCGATGCAGACTTCGATAGGATGCCGATCTTCTTGATGATTTCGTATTTGATCTCAGCCATTATTCAATTTTCCTGATTGCTCAAAAAATCCAGAAGTTGCGCGATGTATGCTCGCTAATCAGCAAATGGATTGAAATTTCTGATGATGAGAACTACTTTCCCCTTGATCTCCAGGCTTTCTCTGGCCTTAATGGTGATCGGTGGCATGGTTGGGTTGACGGATTTCAGAAGGTAGCTGCCTTTTCTTATGACAATAAACTTCAGTGTGGTCTCGTTACGTTCTGGGAGCCAGATCGCAACCAGTTCATTTTTCTTCACTTCCGAGTTGTCGCCAACTTTGCGCAGGACAACAATGTCGCTTTTCATGACCATCGCGTCGATCATGGTGTTATCCAGGACTTCAAAGGCGAACAGGTCATCGACCTCGTTGACTGTAATAAGCGACTGAGCTATGTCAATTTGCGTATTGAAGTTGCTGAAGGCAGAAAAGGGTGGCAAAGGTGAGTTAGCGCCAACTTGGCCTACCAGCGTAATGCGCAGGAAATTAGTGACAACATTGGCTACCATTTGGATGGTTTTCACTGGAATATCAATTTCAATGCCAACTTCATCAACCTTATCCCAGAAAACATTCAGACTGCGCCATGTTTTTCCTGGAACCTCGATATAACCCTTTTTCACTAATTTATCAAAAGCCCGTAGTATTCTTCTTTTATCGATACGCAGATATGCAGTGGTTTCCACCTGGGTAGGGGGATACCCTTTTTCTGCCAAAAATGTAGAAATATAAAATAGCAAATCTTTTTCAAGGGAATCGTCAATTACGGATTTCATACAATTCTCAAATCGCTCTCTGTGATGTTGGGCATTTATACAAATAATGATAGCTGATTTTTAGAATTCCCCCCGAGGGAATTTGCATATATCCGCATAAGGGGAAATGATAGCGGATTTACTTCATCTGAATTGGAATAGATCAGAGAAATACTTTAGGCAGCGCAGAGTGACGATGGGGTGAGTAATTTCAGCGATAAACCCATAAACGGTATATTGTTTCTAGCAACGGGAAAAGTCTATTTCATCATGCTTTTCCTGAACATAATTTAAGTAGGGTTGGCGTCAAATCAGTCGCGCAGCAGCACTTCTAAAGTCAGCGTAGTAGGTTTTCGGCTTTATCGTAGGCATCTAGGCTCTCCGAAAGCCTGTTTGCGCGCAAATAAGCATCTCCTAAAGTTTGCCATAGGATGATCTGTGTTGGGTGCGAATATACCCCAAGTTGTAAATCATGGATGATTTTATCAAGCAACATTCCCTTTTTGATAAGGCTTGAATAAGTATTTATTGCGAAATCAGGGATTTGTTTTTCATTATCCGTTGTATCCAATGCTCTTTTTGCAATTAACAATGCGGATAAATCGTCTTTTGTTTCAATTACTTTTGGGGTAGCTATCAAATCCGGTATATTATTTTGTACTTCTAATACCTTTTGGATTGTTATAGCATCAGATAAATCGCTTGTTGTTTCTGAAGCTTTTGTGGCGGTTATCGAATTAGATATATTTGTGTTTTGGGTTATCTGCCCAGAACTAACATTTGTAGTAAATTTATTTAGCCCTAACGACATCATTTTTAGGCTTAGAGAGTTCTTCAACTTTTCATAACCGTTGGTTTCAAAATAATCTACCCAATGCCACTTACGTAATCTATCCGGAACTTCACAATCATCTAATCTCATGGGAATTAAAAATATTGTCCCATCTGGTTTTTCATCAGCGATATCAAGCGCAAATTTTATTTCTTTTTGAACATAGCCTTCTTTGCTGATAGATTTGTGCGATAGGCAAACGATAACAATATGAGAATTCCTCACAGCTCTTGGAATCTCTATAGCCCATTCTTGCCCGGGTAGAAGCTTGATTTCGTCAAGCCATACATCAAAACTATCAGATAAAAGTTGTTTGCATAAATCACGAACTTTTTGTTTATCCTGTGAAGCGTGGCATAGAAATACTCGAAGCGATTCTGTCATATATTTACCTGAATTTATTAATTGGTGAGTAGTCCAAAGGCAGATACTTGTGAACTTGACACGCTTTTATGTCCAATTGGAAAAGACATCACTATTATCGGCTGTCAAGAAATGGATTTTAGGGATTCTTATCAAATATTCTTTTTGGGATTCGGTAATACTAATTTGCTAACGAGTACAAAATCTACTTCAAATCATCCAAAAACTCAGATGCCGGGTCTGCACTTGTGACAAGCAAGTGATCTCGTGCGCGGGTGCAGGCTACGTAGAGTAACTGTCTCTCGGTCTCGTAAACTTCTTTCAGGTCAGATTCGTCGGTCACGGTTTCGATGCGTTCCTGGGATGGGATGATTTCATCGTCGCAAGCCATCACGACCACGGCACGGAATTCAAGACCTTTAGCCAGATGCATTGTACAGATGGAAGCGAATCCGGTGGTGGTATCCACTTTTTGGTCGAGAATTTTATGAGGCAATCCCACGGCATCAAGGGCGGATTTTGCCCGCGGAAGTTCCGCATTGGAGCGCACAAAAACCCCAATTTCTTCGGGACGCAGTCCATTGTCCACGCATTCCTTGAGCCAGAGAGAAACTGCTTTCGCTTCTGTTTCTGGGGTGTCAAATGATTTTATGACTGGGGCTGGCCCGTTGAAAACGGAGATCGTTCCATGACGGGTTTCAGAATTACCATCGACGTCTGACAATTCGGGGTCGAGCAGCCTGTCAGCCTGCATACGGATTTGGTGCGAGGTGCGGTAATTGATGCGTAGGGTCTTGGAACGGCCTCGCACGTCTACGCCAAGGGACTTCCATGAGAAAGGTTGCTGGAAGATGCGTTGTCCCAAGTCACCAGCAAAGAACAGACTGTTCGGACGATTTCCAGAGAGAGACGCCAAGAGTTTGAGCTGGGGGATATTTACATCCTGAGCTTCATCCACCACGATAAAGTCAAAGGGTGAGGCTCGACCTTTGACGAAATATTCGGTCAACTGACTGATGAGTCCCGCGTGCGTGGTTAGCCCTTGTTCGCGCAGCGCGGACTGTACCTGTTCGAAAATGGACCACAAAGTTTTTCGTAAATTCTCCGGCAGGCGAGTTTTCCTTCCCAGGCGCGAGACATCGCGGTAGGCTTCCCAACTGGTTAACTGCCAAGTATCCACCACCTGTTCCCATTCGCTCATCAGAAAGTGCAGGCTGAAGGAGTGCCCATTGACCTTTGCGGCGGATTTGATGAGCAAGGCCTGGATGGTTTCGGAAGGGGCGATCTTCACCTTGCCAAGGGTCAATCCATAAAGGCGCTCGGCAATGGCGTTCATGGCGTAAACTTCGATCTGCTCACCCAACTTCGGCTGATTGTGGAGCAGTATGCGTAATTTTGTTTTCAGCGCATTGGCCAGCGTCTCGGAGAAGGTTGCCAGCAGCACGCGCACTTCGGGATTGGTTTTTGCCAGATAAACTGCGCGATGCAAAGCAACGACTGTTTTGCCTGTTCCAGCGGACCCGGATACTCGCGCCGGGCCGTTGTAGTTGCCGACGGCGAAACGGCGTTGTTCGGGATGCAGGAATACGGTCCATTTTTCCCAGGGAAAATCGAGGGCGCGGGCCAGTTCTTCAGTATCGCCAATAATACGGAAGCGCCGTTGCGCATCCGGATGATCGAAGGGATCGGGCGTGGGGTCTTCTATAGCGTCGGAAATGGATTCACTATCACAGACAAACATATTAACTGCTGCTGGCAGCAGTTCAACCTTGGGTGTGCCGCCAACGGCCAGCTCGAGCAGCGCTTCGGCGGCTTCTGCGGGCAGGTGATCGGTAAGCGCGAGGACGTTATCCTCATTGGCATTTTGTACATCCGCCAGCCATTCCGGCGGAACGCCATAGCCCAGTAGCTGCGCCTCCGATATCTTCGCAAACAAAAGCGGTTTTGGCCGTTCTTCCGTCACATAAGACGGTATGACGATCTCCTGGATGGTTTCACGGATTTCGACCAACTGCGCTGCGCCAGTAATGGGATGGGTTTCAAGTTTTCGGCGCTCGGCCCAGCGATAGGCTTCTTCGTGATGGTCAACATAGCAAATGAGCAAGCTGCCTGGTGATTGGTGTACGATCAGGCGAATATCATCGTTCACACGCACGGATGCGAAATTGGGATCGCGGGCGCGATCGAGTTTGTGAAAGCTCAATCCAGGGCTGGATGGGTTGGTCCACAGGTCAAAGACAGTGGTCTTGACTGCCTTTTGCTCCTGGTTGGGTAGCCTGGCCAGACTGTCTGAAAAAGTGGAAGATGTGCGGAAATCCATGAAACCTCTCAGGCTTGCAAGGCGCGTTCGAGCAGGTCGGTGACTTTGAGATCAGCGGCCCATTTTTTTAGGTAGGCCAGGTCGAGTTCTCCGGCGCGAGTTTTCAAGACGCCGAGAATATCGCGCCACTGACGTTCCGACACTTCGCCGCCCATGCGATACCATTCCAGTTTGGAGAGGATCGTATCTTCCGGGCTGGCAAATTTCGCGCTGACTTCGGTTTCAAAGCTGAAGGTCTGCCTTTGAGCGCGAGCCAGTTGGGATTGCAGGAAAGGGCGCGGTCGCGGAATGAAAACATCCACCTTGAACATGGTTTCGCGGTGGATGATATTAAAACTGGCGTTGCGCTGGATGGCTTCGGCGATCATTTCATCATCTACGTAGAATTCGTCTTGCAACGCCAGGACAAATGGCTGAAGATGTTCGGGGCGCATTTCTGCGACGATATCTGAATCCTGGGTGGTGCGGATCATGCCGTAGAGGGTGCTGGCCAACGAACCGCCGATCAGATACGGAACAGAAAGCTGCTCAAAAACGGCGGTAACTATCAGGGTGACTTCGATGGGTTCATTTTGCATGGGGCGGTTCTCCATAAACTTTGCGCGCCAGCTCATCCCCGAGTAACAAACCGGCCAGCTTGAAACGCAGTTCGGTTTCGCTGGCTTGCGGAAAACGGGAACGCAAGCCAGCTAACGCCAGCATTTTGGAAGAAGCGTTCAACTGCGCCAGGGCCTGCATTTTGCGCGTGGGGCTGGCTTCGCGCCACAAGCGGATTTGCAGGGCTTCCATTTTTGGATGGGTATCCGATGAGAGTGTGCTCATTTACTTCACCCGAAAAACCTTCATCACTTCATCGCCCAGGTGATTGATGACCTTGACGGCAATGCGACCGGAAGCGGGCTTATCAAAGGGACGGGAGATATCACTGTTGAGCGAGTCCCAGGCTTCTTCGTTGATCTCGGCCTTGAGCGTGGTTTTGAGCGCGGAGTAAGGGTCGTTGGCGCCCAGGAAATAGGCATGTCGCACGAAGAAACTCTCTTCGTTGTAATCGGTGTCGATAAACCAGCAGGCAATTTCATCAGTGTTGTTACTGCGCACCTCACCAGTGCCGGGATGGAAGACATCCACCCCGTTGATCTTGATCCTGACCTGACCGTTTTCCACACTTAGAATATCAATATCCGGCTCGCCGAAGATCACGAACAGGTTGCCCTTGCCGGTGTTTTTTAGGTCATCGGCCATGTGCAGATCGGCGTTCATGCGCGCTTTGAGCACCGGGATCGCGCCCAGTTTGCTGAACTCGGTTGAGCGCGCGTCATAGTTGAAGGCGCAGGCCACCAGCACTTCAAACCCGGCGTCGCCCGCTTCACGCGCGGCAGCCACCAGGTCCGGGCGCGAGACGGTGCCGAATTCCGGCCCGATGAAGATACCTGCCCGTTTTTCCTTGCCGTTTTCCTTGTTGCCCTCAAAGTAACGCCCTTCGGCGCAAATGTAATAGCCCGGCCAGGGAGTTAGCGAGAAGAAGTTAATCTTGTCGTCTTTGTGGGCCTGCTGCACCCCGGCGGTCTTGAGATTTTCGAGGATCATCTGCTCGAAGCTCTGCCCAGGCGCATACCCGGCTTTGCCTTCGGCGACTTCGTCGATCAGTTCGTCGTCTTCATCCACACCCAGAACGCGATGAGGCGAGAGGCTTTCGACAGTAAAGGGCCCGGCCACACGAACTTTTTTATTGTCCTCGTAGGGTTTGTCGTACAGGTATTCGTTATCAGCTTTGGCGGCGATGGAGGCATCGATTTCTTTCTGGCGAGCGATGCGCAACTGCCACCATTGGAAATGAAGCTTTTGAGCTTCGGGTGACCAACTCAGGTTAGGTTCACGAGGGATTTCCCATTCTTGCCAGGTTTTGCCAATCGAATTATTTAGCTTTGCGCGAACGGGTTCCAACTGTTCTTGATAAGTGTTATAAATTACATCAATTTCGCCATTATTGGCAATCGACTTAAGCGTAATATGGGGGACGCGCTCATAGACAAACCCCTGTCGAATATTGCCATAAGTGGATTCATTCGAAGTAATACTTTTTGTAATTTCTGCTTCTTTAATTTGTCCGTCCCGGCTATCTTTTAGAAAATAGAATGGATAACGCGCTCCCATAATACGTGCTCTCGCTAAGGCTAATGCTACCCGGGATGTGTCAATAGTAACCCAGCGACGACCCCATTGCTCAGCAACGTATGCAGTGGTACCTGAACCACAAGTCGGATCGAGAACAAGGTCACCTGGGTCAGTTGACAATAAAATACAACGTGAGACTAATCTAGTAGCAGATTGCACAACATATATTAGATCAGTGGCACCGCCAAGATCAGTCCAAGTGTTTGTTATTGCCTTTACGGGATAATCATAAAAAAAACGTTTATAACGAATAGTACTTTTCAGAGAAACAATACGATCTCCCTTTTTCAAGCGATCCATTCCTGTAAGATTGGTTTTCCAATGACTATTTTGGCCTGTAGTGAATGTCCGTCCTTGAAATTCAAATAACACTGGAATTCCATTTGAATTGCCAGAGGATAAAATTGGATCAGGAGAATAATCCCCTTCTTCTCGAAAATCCCTATCGAAAAAAATCTGCCGATATTTTGCGAGGTTTTTATCTTTTGCGTACCACAGGATGATATCGGTAACGTTTCCTAAAAAATTACCTGTTTGGCTACCGGTTTTGGTTGCATATATTTCGGAAATAAAGTTTTCATCACCAAATATCTCATCGAGCACTGAACGAACTCGATGTACATTTTCATCACCAATTTGAACAAATATTGAACCAGATTCTGTAAGTAAATCACGACTGCAAGTGAAGCGATCTCGAAGATAATTCAGATAAGAGTGTACACCGTCGCGCCATGTGTCTCTAAATGCTTTTACCTGTTCAGGCTCACGCGTAATGTGGTCTGTATTACCATCTTTCACATCCCGGCTGGTAGTTGACCACTGAAAATTGGAATTGAACTTTATGCCATAAGGCGGGTCGATATAAATACACTGCACTTTGCCGCGCAGGCCTTCGCGCTCTGCCAGCGAAGCCATCACCTGTAAACTGTCGCCCAGGATCATGCGGTTGGTCCAGTTGGCGTCGTGCTGGTAAAACTCGGTCTTGTCAGCGTCTTTTGGCAAGCCATTGAAATCGGCAAACATGTCGAATTGCTGTGGTACGCCCGCTTTTTTCTGTTCTTCGGTCTGCCTGCGCAGGTCATCGATCAGAACCTTGGGGTGCACCTTTTCTTGAATGTAAAGCGGCGGCGCCTGCACCACCAGGTCAGACCAGTCCTGCATGTCCTTGCCGCGCCAGACCAACTGCGGGTCCAGGTCACGGTTGCCGCGCTGATAGGCCACCTGGATCGGGCTCTGCTGTTCTTCACTCAAAGTCGATTGGTACTCGGCGGTCGGGATGTGCTTGCGCGAAGCGTCTGTGTGCTTGATGGTTTCAACGGATTTTTCGGATTTACTGGTTGTTTTAGGCATGGGTCATCTCGTTCAGCGCTTTTTCAATCGCGGCTGCAAATTGGTCTTGAATAAGGTAGACATCCTTAAGTTCCAGGAAGGCCCAGCGGCCATAGGTGCCCAGGTTGTTGATGCCGGGCACCCAGTAGGCATCCATCGTGGCTTTCTTTTCCTTGGCATCCTCGCCGCGATAGCCTTTGATTTCCACTATCAGGTTTAGCGAATCCGGATGCCCGTCATCCACCTGAACGATAAAATCGGGAATGTATTTGCGCATGTTGGAGCCGTAACGATAGGGCACTTCCAGCCCGAGCCCCTGGTTCTTGACATAAGCCCGCACGCGCGGATGGGCTTCCACCACCCGGCAGAATTCGCCTTCCCAGTCGCTATCCAGCACCACCCAGTTGATCTCGCACTTGCGCGAATCGCTCTGCCAGCGGCTGGGTTTGGATGTGTAGAAATTGACGTGCAGGCTGGAACCGGTCGGGTTGTACGGGTCGAGAACGGCGCGAATGGGCTTCTCCCCTTCGAAGCGGCGCGTGATCCCGATATGGATGCGTGAGCAGGCCATATCGGCCAACTGCTGATAGATCAATTGCGCCGGATAGGTGTCTCCCTTGCAGACCAGGTAATTTTCCAGCCACTGCTTTGTGATGCGCTTGAGCTGCCCGAAGAGGTGCAGTTCTGGTTCCTTGTCTGGGTCGCGGTAGTGCGTGTACAGCAATCGCGAGGTTAGGTGAAAGAGCAGCGTGGAGTGACGCATATCTTTAAGATGTTCCAGGCTCAAATCAACCCCTTCGCCGATGATGCCCGAGTTGGTGGTAATCGAAGGACCAATCAGATCCGGTGTCAACTCCAGGATTGAATCCTGATTAAAAACTGCTTCCAGGCGTTCATTTGGCAGTTCCACGCGATAGCCCTGCACGCGCGGAAATTGGATCTCGAGCGCATCCCGTTCCGGTCGCATGGCATGCACATGCACGCTTTCGCG
>CAILYI010000165.1 GCA_903838415.1 uncultured Anaerolineae bacterium
GCAGCAAAACGCGCGGACTGATTGCGAGGGCGCGCGCCAGAGCGATGCGCTGCTGCTGCCCGCCCGAAAGTTGATATGGATACTTGTTAATGTGTTTTTCGAGGTGGATTAGCGCCAGCATTTCGTCTACGCGCTGGTTGATTTGATCTTGCGGGGTGTTACGGACTTTCAGGCCAAAGCCAATGTTTTGACCGATCGTCATGTTTGGGAAAAGCGCGTAGGACTGGAACACCATCCCCACGTTGCGCTGATTGGGCGATTTATAAGTGACATCTTCACCAGCCAGATTGACCATGCCGCTCGTGGGCAGTTCAAAACCGGCGATCATACGCAGCGTGGTGGTTTTCCCGCAACCGGATGGGCCCAAAAAGGAGACAAATTCCCCTTTTTCGACTTCCAGGTTGAAATCTTCGACCGCAACAGCCGCGCCAAAACTTTTGGAAACATTCGTTAGCGTCAAAAAAGCCATGATTCACATATCCTGAATAATTAGCGGGCTCCGGCGAGACTGCCATCCGTCTTGCCGCGGTTGAACAACTGCATCAGCCCCAAGAAGGCCCAGGTCATTAAGAAACTGATAATCGCCAGCGAGGAAGACTCGTAGGTCTTGTTCTGGCCTACCAGTGACATATACGGCCCAAAGGCGTTGATACCTACCAGGAAGCTGGCGATGGTAAATTCACCGACGACCGTTGCCAGGGTCAGGAAGGCGCCGCTTAAAATGGCGACGCGCAGGTTCGGGAAAATCACCCGAAACAGGATTGTCCCCCAGCCCGCGCCAAGGCTTTGCGCCGCTTCTGTCAGCGAGCGGACATCGATAGCCGCCAGACCGGTATCCACCGAGCGGAACATAAAGGGCAAAGTCAGGACGATATAACCCGCCACAAGCAGAGCGTTCGTCCCGTAGGAGGTGTTCGTCAAATAAAACGGGCCGCCGCTAAAGACACGAATCAGCCCAAAGACCAGCACAATGGCCGGAACCACAAAAGGCAGCATGGTGATGAATTCAACCATCATGCGCAGTTGTGGCAGGCGCAGGCGAATCCAGAAGACCGTGGGAACCACCAGCAGGATGCTGAAGATAATCGTCAGCACCGCCATTTCGAGCGAAAAAGTGAAGGTTTTCCAGAAGGCTGGATCTTTGAACACCCGCTCATAAGCCAGGAAACTGAGCACGCCCTTTTTGGCGCGCAAGGAAAAATCAAAAGTGGCGATCAGAGGCACAACGAAATACAAAACGCCAATCGCCACCCAGAGCCACGACCAGAAGGTATTGCGTTTCATTTGGCCAGCCACCTTTCACTTCTGCGGCGCAGCAGGTAGTAGATCGCCATCGTCACGATCATGACAAACACCATGCCCATCGCCAGCGCATATCCCAGGCCGGGATTGTGCAGAACGTCGCCCTTGATTTGCGAACCGATCACGATCGTCACCAGGTTGATAAATCCGCCGGTCAGGGAGAGGGCCGTGGCGTAAGCGCCGAAGGCATTGCCGAACAGCAAAATCATGGTTCCTAGGATGGATGGCAGCAAAATGGGGATACCAACCTTCGTCCAATACTGGAAGGAGGTGGCGCCCAGGTTTTCAGCGGCTTCACGCCATTCTTTCTTCAAACCATCCAGGGCCGGTGTAATGACCAGAACCATCAGGGGAAACTGGAAGTACATGTAGGTCAGCGTCAGGCCCCAGAAACTGTACAGACTGAATCCCTGGGAATACAAGTTAAGGCCGAACAATAATTTCAAAAACACCGTGACCATGCCGGTACGCCCCAAAGTGGCGATAAAGGCAAAGGCCAGCGGAACGCCAGCAAAGTTCGAGGCTACGCCCGAAAAAGTCGTCAGCACTGTGCGCATCCAGCGCGGCAATCCGCCCAACGTGACGGCATAAATCATAAAAAAGCCCAACAAGCCGCCGCCCAGCGCAGTCACCATGCTGATTCGGATCGTAACCCAATAGGACGAGACGATGGATGGCTCAATTAAGCCAGCAAAATTCGTCAGGGTAAATTTGCCTTGCGGGTCTTGAAATGCCCCAATCAACAGCACAGCCGAGGGCAGGAAGATGAACAGAAAGGCAAATAGAAAAAACGGGATTACGGCGAGCCAATTCCGCCATCCCGAAGGAGCGGGACGCGCTTTAGGCGCGTCCCGCTTGTCATTCATTTGTGGAGAAAAAAGCTTACTTGACATCTGCGCCGACAGCAGTCATCCATTGATCTGCAATCAGTTTCTTAGCGTTGTTAATCTGGTCAATGGAGGGGAAGGCAATCGGACCATCGAAGGTGGGCAGCTTGGCAGCGGCAGCCGTGTCAATGGTACCCTTGGTAACCATATCCTGGAAGCGGACGGGGTGGCAGTAGCCCTTGAGCCAGACATTCTGACCTTCGTCGCTGTAGAGATATTCCATCCACAGTTTGGCGGCGTTGGGGTGCGGGGCATAAGCCGAAATGGCCTGGATGTAGATACCAGCGATGGTGCCGCTCTTGGGATAGACAACTTCGATGTTCGGGTTGCCAGCGAGGGCATCCTTGTCAGCCAATGCGCCGTAGTCCCAGCGCATGATGACGGGGGTTTCGCCCTTGGCGACGGTAGCCTGTTTGGCGATGACGGGGACGAAGTTACCGGCGTCATTGACCTTCTTGAAGAAGTCGAGACCGGCCTGGGTGTTGTCGAGGGAGCCGCCGTTATACAGGGCAGCCGCGAAGACGGTCATCTGAGCCTGGGCCGAAGCGCGGGGGTCACCAGCGAGAGCAAACTGACCCTTGTATTCGGGCTTGAGCAGGTCAGCCCAATCTTGCGGGACATTGGTAACGGCATCCTTGTTGACTTCGAAAGCCATCACGCCGTAATAGTCGCCGTACCAGTTACCATCCGCATCCTTGGAGTCAGCGGGGATGGAATCCCAGGTGGAGACTTTGTAGGGCTGGACCAGTCCTTCGGCAACCAACTGCGGGCCGAAACCATAACCAACGTCGATGACGTCAGGAGCCTGTGGGCCCTTGTTGTCTTTATTGGCTTTGATGGCTTCAATTTCATCACCGGAGCCGCCATCAGGATTCAATTCATTGATCTTGATGCCGTACTTGGCGTTGAAGGCAGTGATGGCTTCGCCGTAGTTGCACCAGTCATGGGGCAGGGCGATGACGGTCAGTTCACCTTCGGCCTTGGCGGCTTCGATGAGAGCGGCCATCGGGTCGACGGGCGCAGCAGTGGGGGCGGGAGCTTCGGTGGCAGCGGGAGCAGCGGGGGCTTCAGTCGCGGCCGGGGCGGCCGGGGCGACAGTGGCCTTGGCTTCTTCGGTGGCTTCGGGGGCTTCGCCGCAGGCAGCCAACAAAATGGAGGCAACCATCAGTAGAGCAAAGATCTTCAAAAGCAAATTCTTGTTACGCATTTCTTCTCCTTTTTGAAACGGATGAATATGGTTTGGTGACGGATAAAAACCCATCACACATCAACAGGACAGCCAGGTCTTCAGCAAGCAGTTCCAGCGCACGGCACCCAAACGTACACCCCGGAGGCAAAAAATCGCAGCCGGGGCCCGGTATTCAAGGGTCAGTTTTGTTAGGTCTTTTTGCATGGCAACCTTTCGGCCTGTACCAGAATTATACCCGCGAAACACATCTGCGGTTGTGATTGTCCAACAATTACCCCGGCGAAATTCTCAGCCGCGCGAAATTTATCGAGCAGTGATGCGGCTTATGTACGGAATCAAAAACCCCACCGGGAGAGGGGAAAGTTATTCGATCGCTTGCATAAGTCCTGAGCGGAGCGTCCTTCGACGACAGACGGCACAAAATTCGTACAGCCCTCAGCTCAGGACGGTTTCCGAAGATGCAAAAAAGCGTAGTCGAAGGACATTTTTTTCGTCAACGACAACTTTTACTCAAGCGTTTGATGGGAGCTCGATGAGACCTCGATTGGAGCTCGATTGGACCTCGATTGGACCTACCCATGAGCAGATTCTTGAAAAATGGAAATGCAAGTTGCCATCGCGTTTGCCGAAAACCTATTTTGCCGCGAATGAACGCGGATTTTCGTGGATAAACCCAAAAGGCCGCTTTCGTCATTTTAATCCGTGAGTCCACTGCAAAAGGTCTTATCGCAGAAATTCCCAGAGACCCGCCATGCGATGACGCAGCCTAATTCAAAACGTGCTAAACTTATGGAAGTAAAAAGGGATGAGAAATAGGAAAAAGGGAAGTGCGCGCGCAAGCCAGCGAGCATGCCAAAGGTGACTTTGACCTGGAATGGGAGCCGGGCATTCGTGTGGTATTTGTGGACGGTTTTCCCTGCAGCGCAAGAAACACCGGCGGAAATCGAGAGAACCGTCCACGAATAGGACCACGAATACTCGAATGGGAGCCGGGCGTTCGCGAATTCGTGTGATATTCGTAGACGGTTTTGCCCACAACGCAAGAAACACCGGCGGAGATCAAAAAGGCAATTCAGAAGGCAGAAGGATGAAATGGCATCTGGTTCCCCAAATTTAAAATACGAATTGAGCAGTCCGCTTTCTTCATTCTGACTTCCAAAGATGTATAATTTTAAGCAACAGACAACAGGAGACAGCTATGACCCGCACATTTACCGCTTTGATCCACAAGGAAAGCGATTGGTACGTGGCGGATTGTCCCGAAGTTGGAACAGTCAGCCAAGGGAAAACCGTTGAAGAAGCGCTTGCCAACATTACAGAAGCCGCCGAACTGTATTTGGAGGAATTCCCCCTGCCAGAAACCAGCCACACTTTGATGACCACTTTTGAAGTAACAGCTTATGCCTGACCTGCCGCATCTTTCAGGAAAAGAAATCATCCGCCAAAACCAGAAGCCTGTTCAAGTGATACAAACGCCCATTTATATCTTTTCGTAAACACATCCCTTTCATAAGTTTGGCAAGCACAGAGCGGACGTCCTTTCACGTCCGCTTTCGTTTTCCTCCGATTTTTATGACATTTGTTACCGAACGAAAAACATCTTTGGCAGTAAAATAACTCCGTCACACCGGCACTTGCGCCCGGTGCGAGTGTTGGAGACCGAATGGCGATACAGGGGTGTACGCCAGGCTCGCTACCCAAAATTTGACGCAACCTCAAATTTTAAGGAGACCAAATGACCCCCAACTACCCCCCCGAACCGTTCCGCATCAAAGTTGTTGAACCGATCCGCCTGATCCCGCCTGCCGAGAGAATCAAGGCCATTCAGACTGCCGGGTACAACCCGTTCTCTCTCAAGGCCGAAGACATCTTCATCGACCTGCTGACCGACTCCGGCACCGGCGCGATGAGCCAGCACCAGTGGGCCGCCATCATGGAAGGTGACGAATCCTACGCCGGGGCGCGTTCCTACTTCCGCCTGAAAGACGCAGTCGACGACATTTTCGGCTTCAAACACTTCGTCCCCACCCACCAGGGCCGCGCCGCCGAAAACATTCTCTCCGCCGTACTCGTCAAACCCGGCTGCTCCGTCCCGTCAAACATGCACTTTGACACCACCGACGCCAACATCCGCGCGCGCGGCGGACGTCCCGCCAACCTGGTCATCGACGAAGCCTTCGACCCGGCCAATCCGCACCCCTTCAAGGGCAACATGGATCTGGCCAAGCTGAAAGCCTTCATCGAACAAATCGGCGTGAAAAATATCCCCTTCGGGATGATTACCGTCACCAACAACGCTGGCGGCGGACAGCCCGTTTCGATGGAAAACATTAAGGCGGTGGCGGCGCTGTACCACGCCTACGGCATCCCCTTCTACATCGACGCCGCGCGCTACGCTGAAAACGCCTACTTTATCAAGCTGCGCGAACCGGGCTTCGCCGATAAAACCCCGATCGAAATTGCCCGCGAAATGTTCTCCTACGCGGACGGCTTCTGCATGTCGGCCAAAAAGGACGCCATCGTCAACATCGGCGGACTGCTGGCGCTGAACGACGAAACCGCCTTCCGGCAGGTCTCGAACGAGCTGATCCTGCGCGAAGGCTTCGTCTCCTATGGCGGCCTGGCCGGGCGCGACCTGGACGCGATGGCCGTTGGCCTGTACGAAGGCCTGGACGAAGATTACCTGGCCTACCGTTTGAGCCAGACCGCCTACCTGGCCGGGTTACTGCGCGAACAGGGCATCGGCCTGATCGAACCACCCGGCGGCCACGCCATCTACATCGACGCCGGTTCCCTGCTGCCGCATATCCCGCACGGCGAATTTCCCGGCCAAACCCTGGCAGTGGAAATGTACCTGGAAGGCGCGATCCGCGCCTGTGAAATTGGTTCCGTCATGTTCGCCCACCCCGACCCGGATACCGGTGAAATGATCTTCCCCCGCCTGGAATTGGTGCGGCTGGCCATTCCGCGGCGCGTCTACACTCAATCGCATCTCAATTACCTGGCCGAAACCATCGGCAAAATCGCCCGGCGCGCCGATCAACTGCGCGGCTACAAATTCACCTACGCGCCAGAACTGCTCAGGCACTTCACAGCCAGGTTTGAACCGCTAAAGTAAAAGCTGAATTCAGAAGGATGAGTTATGAAGAGAGCGGGGCCTTTCATAATTCATCCTTCATCCTTTCTACTTCATCATTCATCCTTTGAAATGATCCCAAAATGATTGCCCACCGGCCGCTCCTGACCGGGAATTCCGTTCTGAATGGGGGAATTCATCACGCGATATTGACCGCTCTCCGGCTCCTGAATGACCAGCGTGGACGAACCGCCGCCATCCAAGTTGATGGCGTTATCGCCGCCGTAGTAAATCATCAGCTCGGCCATTTCCTGCAGCGTGGCGCCCTCGCTGTAAAACGGCTGACGGCCGTCAATCACGATCATAATCAGGCGCGTACCGGGGCCATCCAAACCCAGCGCGGTGCGCGGAGCGGTGCGGGTATCGTTCAAATCGGGCACGGGCTGTTTATCTTGCACCAGCCAGCTTTGCCCCGAAATAGCGTTATAGACTTTGCGATAAGCCGTCCCAAAAGTGGCGTTTTTGCTGGAATTGACAAACAGCGTCGGCCCCTTCACTTCGCCGTATTCCTTCGCGCGCGAAGCGGCAAAACCGTTCGGGCGGATGGGGTCGCCAACGTGGGGATAATAGTCAAAAATGTTATTCGCCTTCCAGGGCGTGAATCCGTCGCCGTTGATGGCCACCTGCACGTTGAATTCGTTGGCAAACTGTGAAGTGGTGCGCGCCCGCAGCGGATTGACTTTATCGCCTTTTTCGGGCGGCGTGACCAGCACATTGATATTCTTGCAGGTCAAGTCCACGGTGACGATGTGCGCCACCATCATACGGGGCACGTAATGCACCCGGCGATAGTAGACCACACACGGGTAGAGTTCCTGTCTCAGTTCAACGGGAGCCGGTCGCCCCCAGTAATAGCCCGTGATAACGGTCAAAAGCAACAGCATGGACATTCCCCAAAAAACCATTTTCTTTTTCATGATTAAATTCTAACCCGAAAGCGTCTATAATAGCCACAAATTTCATCGCGAGGGAGAGATCTATGATCCGGAACCAGTGGTATGCCATCTTAGAATCAAATGAAGTCAAGCAGAAAAAGCCGATCGGCGTGACGCGCATGGGCGAAAAACTCGTGGCCTGGCGCGACAGCGCTGGCAAAGTGACCGTTATGGCTGATAAATGCCCGCACCGTGGCGTGGCGCTCAGCATCGGGGAAATCCGCACCGATTGCGTGCAATGTCCCTTCCACGGCTTTGAGTTTGACACTTCGGGCGCCTGCACACTCGTCCCCGCCAACGGGAAGAATGCCCAGCCGCCGAAAGCGCTCAAAGTCCAGAATTATGCCACGCAGGAAGCCAACGGGCTGATCTACATCTGGTGGGGCGAACAACGCGAAAGCTACCCCGCCCTACCCTTCTTCGAAAGCATCGACGAGAAGTTCGTCTACTCGACGGTGCGCGACCATTGGGCAACACACTATTCGCGCGCCATCGAAAATCAGCTGGACGTGGTGCACCTGCCGTTTGTGCACCGCACGACCATCGGCGCGGGGAATAAAACGCTGGTGCATGGGCCGCTGGTGCGGGTGAAAAGCCATTACCCGCAGGATAACCTGCTGGAGTTGTGGGTCTCCAACGAAGTGGATACTGGCCAAACGCCGCTCAAACCGTCGCAGCTCCCTGAACCAACCCGCCGCCCGTTCCTGCAATTCCGCTACCCGAACGTCTGGCACAACTGGATCAGCGACACCGTGCGCGTGATGGTGGCTTTCGCGCCAATTGACGACGAAAACACGCTGATGTACCTGCGCTACTACCACACCATCAAAACGCCGATCCTGCGCCAGATCACCGGCGCGATTGGCAAAATCGCCAACCTGGTAATCGAACGCCAGGATAAACGCGTCGTCATCACCCAGCAACCCAAACGCGCCGACCTGGATATCGGTGAAGTGCTGATCCAGGGCGATGGGCCGATCATCACCTACAGAAAAGTCCGGCGGGCTTTGATCGAAGGAAAAGAAACCGAGAAGTAAGCCGAAAAGAGACAACAAAAAAAACCGCGAGGCGCTCACGCCCCGCGGTTTTCCTTTTCACCATTTACTTTTTACTTCTCACTCTTTACTTCTCTTCCACCACCGGCTCCGCCTTTTCCAACGCCATCATCTCGTGGAAAGAACGGATCGAGACTTCCAGCATAGTCAAATCTGGCTCGCGCGTGGTCAACTTTTGCAGCGCCAGGTTAGGCTGGATCAGCCAGCGCACGAACGACGAATCGAGATGATTGGCCATCCAGCGGGTGTATTCCAACGCCACGCCCGCCAGCAGCGGAATCAACAAAACACGCCCCAGGATTTGAAAAGTGACCGGCAGCGGGTGTAAAAAGCTGAAAAACAAAATCGACAACACTGCCAGCGTCAGCAAAAACGAAGTGCCGCAGCGCGGATGTTCCAGCGGGAATTTCGCCACGTTTTCGGGCGTCAACTCGGCCCCGGCCTCGTAAGCATTGATGGTTTTGTGCTCCGCGCCATGATATTGGAACACGCGCCGGATATCAGCCATCTGACCAATGCCCCACATGTAAGCAATAATCAGGAAAAGGCGAAAAACGCCCTCCAAGCCGGCCGCCGACCAGACGTCCAATCCAAGCCACTGACCGAACTTCCCAACGCCATACGGCACCAGGAAAAACAAGCCCACGCCGAAAGTCAGGGAAAGCCCCAGCGTGGCGTACAACAGCGGCCCTTCCAGTTTGTCTTCCTCGCCGGTCTGGACATTGGCGGAAAGCGTCAGCGCCCGCATGCCCAGACCGAGCGCATCCCACAACAGGATGCTGCCGCGCAAAAACGGAATTTTCGTGATCGGCGATTGGTAAATCCCGGCCAGCTTCTCCGTGTGGACGACAATCTGGCCGTCCGGCGCGCGCATAGCCAGGGCCATCGCCTTCTGTCCACGCATCAGCACGCCTTCCAACAAAGCCTGCCCGCCATAAGCAATAATTCGATCTTCCATAAAAGGTACTTCTCCGCCTTCCCTGAAAACCCTTACAAATTGAAAAAGAAATGAATCAATGCGTCAATTCCGCGATACCAGGTGGGAAGATGCAATTTTTCATTGGGAGCGTGCACACCGTCATCCGGCAGGCCAAACCCAGTCAGCACTGATTCAATACCCAGGATGGTTTGCATCTGTCCAACCACCGGAATGGAACCGCCTTCACGCTTCAATAGAGGACGTTTACCCCACATCGTCTCCAGCGCGGATGAGAGCGCTTTCACACCCGGCTGCTTGGTATCGGAAATGGAGGCCGGTGCCCCCGAAAACTTTTCCAATTCCCAGCGGATGGTTTTGGGTGCTTTTTCGGTCAGGAATTGCTTCAGCTGTTGGTGAACAGCCTCCGGGTCCTGATCGGGAACGAGGCGGCAGGATATTTTCGCCATGGCCCAGGCCGGAAGTACCGTTTTCTGACCTTTGCCGGTGAAACCGGAAATCATGCCGTTAATTTCGAGCGTCGGGCGCGCGCCGGTGCGTTCCTGCGGGGAAAATTCCGGCTCGCCCCACAGCGCCGAGACGCCGGTCAGCGCCAGGTAATCCGCTTCGGTGCTCGGCAGGCGGGCAAAATCAGCCCGTTCCTCCGCGCTCAAAACCCGGACGCTGTCGTAGAAACCAGGCAAAGTAATGCGGCCATCCGCATCATGCATAGCCGCGATCAGTTCAGCCAGCGCCTGCGCCGGGTTGTGGACAATGCCGCCCGCCATGCCAGAATGCAAATCATGTTCCGGACCGTAAACGCGCAATTCAAAATAGGCCAGCCCGCGCAAACCATACGTTATGCTCGGAGTTTCCTTGCCCATCATGCCCGCGTCCGGGTTCAAGCAGAAATCGGCTTTCAGCAAATCCTTGTTTTCAAGTATCCATTTTTCAAGCGAGGGCGAACCGATCTCTTCTTCTCCCTCGATCAGGAATTTGAGATTGACCGGCAAGCCGCCAGTGCGCACGATCGCTTCGATGGCGCTCAACGTGGCGATAATCTGTCCCTTCATATCTGACGCGCCGCGCGCGAACAGGTTTTCGCCCACTTCAGTCGGCTCAAACGGGCCGGTGTGCCACAATTCAATCGGGTCAACCGGCTGGACGTCATAATGTCCATAAATCAGGACGGTCTGTTTTCCGGGAGCATTCAGCCACTCGCCAAACACCACCGGATGTCCGCCGGTGGGCAGCACAGCCACCTGCTCGATGCCCAATCCGCGCAGCCGGGCAGCCACCCACTCGGCGGTGCGCAGTATGTCGGCGGTGCGTTCCGGGTCGGTCGAAATCGACGGGATGGCAACAATTTCCTTCAAATTATTCAAAAAATCGGTTTTGTGTTGGCGGGCAAAATCCAACGCCGCCTGGCGGTAATCAGTCATTCGATCCATCCTTTTCTGTCTCGCTCAGCAGGAAATAGCCCGAGAGATCAAAGTTTAGCGTATAAAAACCAGAAATCAGCTTCCGGAAAAGCGGTCTGAAATTCAGCACCCCACAAAAACTCGTCAAAATGCAGCTGCGCTTTCAACATGGCATCCATCTCAGCCAGCGCGGATTTTTCGGGCGCATCCGGCATTTCCCGCAGCAATAATTGCAGGATGGCGCGTCCGCGGGCTTCTGTCGGGTAAGAATCGACGTTCTGCTCGGGAGCGGTGGCGTAATCTGACAGGAACTGCGACCAAAGCCGCAGCCGGTTGGCCGTTTCGCGGGCGATTTTCTTCTCCCAGGCAGTTCGCCACTTGCCCCTGACAAGATCAACCTGCGCCCGCAGCCTTTGCGCCTGCAAAGGTTGGACAACTTCCATGCGCGTCAGCGTCAGCAACAAAGAACCGGGGGTGAGTCGCGGCAGGGAACCGCTCAAGGGCCAGTACAACTCGTTCGAAAGCAGATAATCCTGTAACTGCGACAGGGCTTCCGTCAAGAACCGAAGATCATCCGCGCTGGATGTCATGGATTTGTCGCCTGAGTGGCGGATTCCAGCGAGCGGCGGGTGACCAGATACCAGTCAGCTACCGTCAAAAAGCGGTCGCTGGTATCGAAGAGCGGCGGCATTTGCGCGCCAAGCACCGTCCGGCTGACTCCGTAGCTATACACAGGAAAATACAGCGGCAGCGAGGGCAATTCTTTGGCGAAAATCACCTGGAAGTTGCGATAAAGCCGCGCCCGGACGTTGAAATCGGGAATGACGCGCGCCTGTTCGATGTATTCACTGGCGGTGCGGTCATCCCATTGACTGTAGTTCTGTCCGCCGGTTGCTTCGGACTGGTGCCAGAAGGGATACGGATCGGGGTCAGGACTGCGCATCAGGTTCAAATCGACCAGCGCGGCCTGATAGGAGCGTGGCGCAAGCCGTTCATTGACCAGAACATCATAGGCGACAGCTTCCAGATTGACCTTGACGCCCAGCAGCGCCCAGTTGGTCTGAATCACCTGGGCAATGGAAGCATGCAGCGCGTCATCCGGATAAAGCAAAGTCATCTCAAGCAGTTGGCCGTTTTTATCGGCGCGCACTTCCCCACCACTGGCGGGAATTTTGTAATCGGCGGCCTTCAACAAACCGATGGCGCTATCGGGGTCGTAGCTCAGATGCTCAACTTTTTCATAATACGCCCAGGTGCCCGGGAGAATGGGACCATCCGCCACGATGGCCTGTCCGGCTAACAATTTATCCACAATTTGCTGACGGTTGAGTCCCATCAATAGGGCGCGGCGTAGCTTGGAATCTTGCAGGAAAGTCACTTCGGGATTGTTCAGATTGAACAAGACCAGGCTGAGTTCCGGCAATCGACCGGTGTACAGGTTGATGGTCGGTTCAGCCAGCGTCTGTGACAGGATATCCGGCGTAATCTGGCTGATCGCCAGCACCTGTCCCTGGCGGTAAGCATCCAGCGCGGCCGCGGCGCTCGGGTAATAGCGGAAAACGACCTGATCCATGAAGGCTTTGCGGCCGTAATATTTATCGAAGGCACGCAATTCCACGCCGGTCACCTGACCATTTTCGACGATCAACCGCTGAAAACGATAGGGACCTGTTCCGATCGGCGCCAGGTTGAAAGTGGCGGCAGCCAACTGCTCAACCGGCGTTGACTCCAGGATATGCTTGGGAACCAGCCCGAAAGTCAGATAATCCAAAAACGGGGCGAACGGTTCCGGCAGGATAAACTGGATGGTTTTTTCATTCAGTTTTTTAATCTGAACCTGCTTCCACATCTCGCGGACATCGGCAGGGAAGAAAGATGCGTCGCTTTTGATCAAGTCCAGGGTATAGGTGATGTCATCCACCGTGACAGGAATCCCATCATGCCAGACGGCGTTCGGGCGGATGGAAAAGTTATAGATGGTTCCATCCTGCGAAACACCCCAAGAATCAGCCAGTCCGGGCATGGGCAATCCAGCCGCATTAAACGTGACCAAACCGCTGAAAAGCAAGCGGTTGATATCACGATCAGCGGGATTGTTCTGGTCGAGCAGCGGGTTGAGTCGGCTGAGAGCACCCACCAGGCCTTCGGTATAAATACCGCCTTCAGCGGGCTGAGGTGCAAAGACCTGCTGACCGGGCTCCTGAGTCAATAAGAGCACGGCAACGAGAATAAGTGTGACAACAACAACCAGGATTTGCCAGCGAAGTTTTTTTATCATATAGAAACAAAGAAAGGCCTCTCCCCAGACCGGCCAGCTTTTGGCCCGGACCAGGTGAAGCGGCCTTTGGTAATGTAGAGCGGCGGATCAGCTATTTCATGAATATGGAAATGATTGCCAGAACGAAGAACAAAACGCTCAGGCCAATGGTAATGAAAAACAATGTGCGTTCGATGCCACGGCGAACAGAAAAAACGCCGCCAGTATCAGCACCCGTCAAACCACCCAGCCCGGCACCCTTGCTCTGCAAAATTACGCTGGTAATCAGCGCAATAGACGTAATAATCAAACCAATCTCTAGATAAGTCTTCATTCGTTTTCTTCCTGCCTCCTGTGAATTTAACAGGGCAATTATACTTCGGTTTTCAAGGATTCGTAAACCGAAATCAAAACATCAAAATCGCGGTAAAATCATCAACCATTCGCAATTTTCAAGAGGACTCATGAACGAACTGGTCATCAGCTTGCACATGCACACCACATATTCAGATGGCAGTGGCTCACACAAAGACATTGCCGCTGCCGCTCTCAAAGCCGGGCTGGATGCGGTCATCGTCACCGATCATAATGTGCTGGTAACCGGACCGGAAGGCTACTATAAAGAAGACAAGCGGCGCATGCTGCTGCTGATTGGCGAGGAAGTCCACGATCAGGCCCGACAGCCACAGAGAAATCACTTGCTGGTCTTCAACGCCAGACGCGAAATGGCCGCCTTTGTCCCCGAACAGCAAAACGTGGTCGACAACGTCCGCAAAGAAGGCGGCATATCGTTCATCGCTCACCTTTACGACCCGGCCTGCCCACCCATCAAAGAAACCGACATTTCATGGGAAGATTGGCAAGTGCAGGGTTATACCGGCATCGAGTTGTGGAACAGCTTGAGTGAACTCAAAATCCGAGGCAAAAGCTTCCTGCACATTCTGTTCTATGTTTTTTTCCCGCAATTCCTGGCACACCAACCGCCAGTCGAGCACCTGACCAAATGGGATGAACTTCTCAATCTGGGCAGAAAAGTGGTCGCAATCGGCGGAGCGGATGCGCATGCCATCATCGTTTACGCCGGGCCAATTCGTCGCAGCATTTTCCCGTACGAATTTCATTTTCGCGGGATTACCACACACCTGCTAACGCCAACCCAATTAACTGGCGATCTGGAAGCTGATAAAAAGATGATCTACGAAGCGCTGGCCGCCGGTCATTGTTTCACAGGATATGAGCTGCCAGGTTCCACGCGCGGATTCAGCTTCAGCGCGCAGGGACGGGATTCTGACGCGCTGATGGGGGATGAAATCTCAGCCGAAGGCGGCATCACTTTAAAAGTGAAATTGCCGCAGCTGGCAGAGTGTCGCTTGCTCAAAAACGGACAGGTTATCCAGACCTGGCAAAACCGCGAGACTTGCACCCACATTACCAGCGAACCAGGCGTTTACCGGGTGGAAGTCTATCGACGGTTTTTGGGCCTGCGCCGCGGGTGGATTTTCAGCAATCCGATTTACGTCCGGTAGAATTCCAATAAACGGCGATACCCGTGCACAACCGGGTACCTTCAAGGCTGCGGGTGGTTGTTTGTCCCATTTAAGATCAGGATATTCGTCAATCCAAATTCCGATAAATCGACTATAATAAAGCGGCTTTTCAATTAGTTGCGTATTCCGCGCAACTCCTTCCGCCCCCGGCTGGCACCTTCGGTGCTTCGTCCTGGAGCTATCCCAAGGAAAGGAGGTTTTCCCCCTATGCGTAAGTATGAGTTAGTTTGCATTGTCCACCCCGATTTGGACGAGAACGCTTTTAAAGCGATTATCGAAAAGGTTAGCGGCTGGGTTACAGAAGCAGGCGGCAACGTGGATAAAGTGGATGTCTGGGGCCGTCGTCGTATGGCTTACCACATCAACAAGCAGCGTGAAGGACAGTATGTTTTACTGCACCTGGACATGGCTCCCGCCGCCACCGCTGAACTTGAGCGCAATATCCGGTTCCAAGAATCGGTTATGCGTTCGATGCTCACAGTAGTTGAATAATTCAGGAATCCTGTCGGAAAGCAACGTGTCAAGGAGAGAATATGAGCCGGGGTTTAAACAAAGTTATGATCATTGGTCATCTGGGCCGCGACCCGGAGATGCGCTACACGCCTTCGGGACGCCCCGTGACAACTTTCACCGTGGCCACCAGCCGTTCATGGAACACTGTGGATGGTGAGCGACATAGCGAGACGGAATGGTTTAACATTGTGGCCTGGGGTAACCTGGCAGAGATCTGCAAGCAGTATCTGACCAAGGGACAACAGGTATATATCGAAGGTCGTCTGCAAACCCGTCGCTGGGATGATAAAGAAGGCAACAAGCACAGCAGCGTGGAAGTAGTGGCTAACGAAATGATGATGCTCGGCGACCGCCGCGATGCGGGCACTGGCACTCACCCGGCAGATGCTGCTGAAGCACCTGAAATGTCATCCACCGACGAGGATGAATTCCCCTTTTAAGGTTTGATTGCGGCGGTTCTGAATCCGCAATGGAGAGAAAGTTATGGACTACAATCGAGATAGAGATCGAGATAGAGGAGGAGAAGAAGGCGGACAAGGCGGCGAGCGTCGTTATTTCTCGCGCCCGAAGATTTGCGCCTTCTGCTCTGACAAAAATCTGCATATTGACTACAAAGCGGTTGATATGCTCAAGCGTTACGTCACCGAAGAGGGCAAAATCCGCCCACGACGCCAGACTGGTACCTGCGCCAAACATCAGCGAGTATTGGCCAGTTCAGTGAAGCGCGCGCGAAACATCGCCCTGCTGCCCTATGTGGGCGGTGGCAGAGAAGACTAA
>CAILYI010000166.1 GCA_903838415.1 uncultured Anaerolineae bacterium
ATCAACACGCTCATGGCTCCCCTGGTGACTGCGATCTTGAGCATTGGCATCCCGGTCGTGTTTGTCACTCACGAAGGCGGACAGAAGGCGCAGTATCACCTGAACACCGGCAAGTTGAAGAAACCTGGCGACCTGCGCCTGGGTGTCAACGGTCAGACTGGCGAACTCATCCAGAATTTGGTTCATGCTGTTGTGTTCATCATGTTCGACCCATTCAAGGGAAAGCGTGTGATCTTGACCAAGGCACAGCTCTACGATGACCGGCGCGTATATGCCAAAGATCGACACAACATCTTTCCCGTAGCTCAGATGGATTACGACTACGGCAGTAAGTTTCTCGAAACGTTCTTCTCGTTCTTCACCTGGTAATTCGTTCAAGGAGATGCAATCATGGCACCCGTAAAATTACTTAAATGTCCCGAAGTCGCTGATATTTTGAGCGTCAGCAAGGCAACCGCTTATCTTCTGGTACGCGATGGAACCATCCCATCCGTGAGATTTGGCGGCAAGTCCGTTCGTGTGCGGCCCGAAGATTTGGAAGCCTTCATCGAAAAGAATAAGACTTCCGATACCAGTATGGTAATCCCCGCATAATAATCATCAAATGGGTGGAGTGGTTGAAAAGCCTACTCCACCCTACTTTTTCAAAAGAAATGGAGCAAGTATTATCGTAAAATTTCCCTCGAAGGAAATTCAGCAATTATCAAAAACGTCCTGTCTTTTGGTAGGACGTTTTTGATCGTTTACATGGAAAATATTGGAAGGGATAACCTTTGGTGGCACACATAATAGGATACTTCAGTTAATGTTCGATGTTGAAGAATACTATTTTGTAGCGAACAAAGTAGAAAAAGTCATCGAAGTTGGGCAATTTAGGGGGTTTTTAACCCAAAAATATATCATATCAAGGTTTTGTTGTATACTTTGACAATGCCCCATTACTATGATTTCCGGGGAAATTTCATATGGCATTGATCGTTTTTGTTTTGTTATGGCGGTTTTAATCATGGAAAATCCATTTTTTAATAAACCTATTCTCAACTCCCCATACAAGTACCCCAATCGACATTGGGAACTTGATGCGGATGGTCAGCCCACGCAGCAGATCATCGAACGCCGCCGCTGGGCTGAATTTATTACGCCCATCCCCAAGCCCAGAAAACGCAAATCCAGTGCGCAAATGTCCATGATCATGGACGAGGGCAAGGGACTTTCGACCAGCGACCAGCAGTACGACACCACCGGCAATATCAACCTGGTCCGAAATTATGTTGACCAGTGGCGTATGATCCCCGACCCCAACGATTGGAAAGTCACGCCGGAAACCGCCCGCCTGCTGCAACATTGGCGCAGTCATCCGTTTGCCGACATCCGGCCTTTCTTCTGCCAGGTGGAAGCCGTGGAAACCCTGATCTGGTTGACGGAAGTTGCGCCAAAGGGTGGCAAGCGCGAGAAGGAACTGCTGGAACGCCTGGTCAGCGCCAGCGAGGAAGCAAACCCCGGTCTTGAACGCGTTGCCTTGAAAATGGCGACCGGTTCCGGGAAAACGACCGTGATGGCGATGATCATTGCCTGGCAGACGATCAATGCCCTGCGTTACCCAACCAGCAAGAAATTCACGCGCGGTTTCCTGGTGGTGACGCCCGGTATCACCATCCGTGACCGGCTGCGCGTGCTGCAACCCAATGACCCGTACAGCTATTACGCCAGCCGCGAGCTTGTGCCGACTGACCTGATCCCCGAACTCGGCAAGGCAAAAATTGTCATCACCAATTACCACGCCTTCAAACTGCGCGAACGCATCCCACTTTCCAAAGGTGGGCGTTCTCTGTTGCAGGGGCGCGGCGAAGAGTTGAATACGCTGGAAACAGAAGGACAGATGTTGCAGCGCGTGATGCCGGAATTGATGGGGATGAAAAACATCATGGCCATCAACGATGAAGCGCATCACTGTTACCGCGAAAAGCCTGAAAAAGACGAAGATGACGATTTCACTGGCGATGACCGTCAGGAGGCCGAGGCTAACAACGAGGCTGCCCGATTGTGGGTCCGGGGCCTGGAGATTGTGGCGGAAAAACTTGGCCTGGTGCAGGTGACCGATCTTTCGGCGACACCTTTCTTCCTGAAGGGTTCGGGCTATGCTGAGGGCACGATTTTCCCCTGGACGATGAGCGATTTCTCCCTGATGGATGCCATCGAATGCGGGATTGTCAAACTGCCGCGTGTGCCGGTGGCTGATAACATCCCTGGCAGCGAGATGCCAAAATTCCGCAATCTGTGGGATCACATCAGCAAGAAGATGCCCAAAAAGGGCCGCGGAAAATCCAAGAGCCTCGACCCGCTCAGTTTGCCGCCAGAGTTGCAAACAGCGATCGAAGCGTTATACGGTCATTATAAAAAGACGTTTGATCTCTGGAAACAGGCCAATATCAGCGTGCCGCCCTGCTTTATCATCGTTTGCCAGAATACCGCCATCTCGAAACTGGTCTATGACTTTATTTCAGGTTTTCAGCAGGAAAACGAGGACGGTTCATCCAACCTGGTGCCGGGCCGCCAGGAGCTTTTCCGCAATTACGATGAATATGGCAATCCCCTCGCGCGCCCCAACACGCTCCTGATCGACAGCGAACAGTTGGAGTCGGGCGAGGCGCTTGACCAAAACTTCCGGCAGATGGCCTCGGACGAAATTGAACGATTCCGACGCGAGATCATTCAGCGCAGCGGCGACCAGCGTCAGGCCGATAACATCACAGACCAGGACTTGCTGCGCGAAGTGATGAACACGGTCGGCAAGCCGGACCGCCTGGGCGGATCGATCCGCTGTGTGGTTTCAGTATCGATGTTGACCGAAGGGTGGGACGCAAATACCGTCACCCACATCCTCGGCATTCGCGCCTTCGGCACGCAGTTGTTGTGCGAACAGGTAATTGGGCGCGCACTGCGCCGTCAATCGTATAGTCTGAATGCCGAAGACCTGTTCGATGTCGAATACGCAGATATCCTGGGCATTCCCTTTGACTTCACCGCCAAACCGGTCATCTCCAAACCGCAGCCACCGCATGAGAGTGTGCATGTGCATGCCATGCGGCCGGAGCGCGATGCGCTTGAAATCCAGTTCCCACGCGTGCAGGGTTATCGCGTGGAACTGCCAAATGAGCGTCTGGAAGCAGTTTTTGATCAGGATTCGATCCTGGAGCTGACACCCGATCTGATTGGTCCTTCAATTA
>CAILYI010000167.1 GCA_903838415.1 uncultured Anaerolineae bacterium
ACCCAAAATATAATGATGTCTGGGCTTTGGGTATCAGGCTTGTTGAAAATATTGAAAATTCACGGTCTGGTGGTGAAACTCCACAGTTAAGCTCAGACAGGTCTGGGATTCTGGCGCAGCTTAATCGACATAGTCTTGAGCTATTTGATAAAAACTTTGATGAATTTTATGAGGTAGAAAAAATTGTTAAAATAATACAAGAAGAAATCGTGGATAAAGAGCATGAATTTATTAGAGCTGAAGCCCCTAATATCAACGAGACTAAAAATCTATCAACAGGAATCCTCAATATTTTCTCGATAATAGAACGAATGTGCTACAATGGTGACATTAAGCCCGAAGAAGGGCAAATCCTGAAAGAGCTTTTTACAGGTGTCGCCATGAAGAAAGAAAAAGGAGAAGAACCGATGTCACCCCAACCTTCTAATAATCCGGGCGAAATGTTTTCGTATTCATCGCAAGCGCTGGCATACGACCTCATTACTCTCAGCGACTATCATAAACAATGGCCAAATATCAGTATTCATAACAATACAAAAACAAACTCGCTAGCTTTGTTGAAAAAAATCCAGGAGCAAATTCTAAAATCGTCGGCATTAATTGATCAAATTGTGAAAACAAAACGTTATTCCCGGCAGGCTGAACGAATCGTTGTCGCCTTGAAGGCGCTTCGCCAGCAATTTCTTAGCCTGGACACGCATTTGGTCTCCGGTGGAATTCCTTATGAGAAGGCAGATGAGATTGAACGTCACTTTGATGATTTGGTCTATTATCTGAACGGTTACATTTTGGCGCTAGATGAGCTTTCGCATTCAACTGGCGACAGGGAATGGGTTCAATAAAGTCATAAACCGATGGGCTTGAACTATCAGCTATATGGGAGTGAAGACAGAAGTACATTTGATGAATTAATTCTTTGCGCTGATGAAATAGAACGCAAGTTCAGTATTGGGAGAGCGAGGGACATTCGCCCTGATTACGTTCAGAACATAATAAATCTTTCAGTAAATCTGCGAAAGAATTCTAAAGATAGTGACTTGCTAAATCTGTTGGCGGAAATCGAATACTTTGCTTATGCTACACTCGATAATGTCAACAAACCCGATTACTACAGGTATTTGCAATATTTGTCAGCCCAACTTGAGAATTTGAGAGCTTTTCAATAAAAAATCCATACAAAGAAACCAGAAATAAAATTGGCGGCATCATTTGTTTACCGTTCGAATGGATTGGCAGGTTAGATTGTGTCGTGCTATACTATTTTTGGAGGAATTAAACTATGTCACCAAAAGAGAAAATAAAAGCTACGAAATTTACGGTCGGTTTACCGTTCAGCCTGGGCTCCCTCGAATTTGAGGCCGATGATGCACAGCAAAAAGCGGCCTGGGCGCTCTATGTTGAACTGTCCACCCGCATCGCTGCTCAGCCCTTGCATGATGACGAAGGCATTTTGCGTGAGGCCCTGACTTCGTTGTATAACGTTTTCGGGATTACTCGTCAAATCTTGCGTGAGGCTGGTCCGGAAATTGCCAAAGGCCCCCAATCCCTTGGTTTTGTTGCCATTGAAGTATTGAATAAGGGGTTGCGTCCGTTTCTGGCAAAGTGGCATCCGATGCTAAAGTCTTATGAAGAACGCAAGCCACATGATAAAACCACCTTTGAGCATGAACGCGCCTGGGACCAAGCCGCGCAATTCAGGCTGGAATTGGAACAGGTGCGAACACAGATGCTCATTTATGTGGCTGCATTGGCTAAAATTTCTGGGATCGGATAAGGGTTACCAAAAATTCTCCAGTAAGTCTTCGGAATATTTTAATAAGTCACCCATATCTTATCCTATGTAGTTCAGTAGTTCACTTGCCATCAATACCCGCCAGATGTTGGTTTTTATAGCCGAATCGGCTTTAAATAACCATATCTGGCGGGTATTTTATTGAACTACTCACTGAACTGCACCTTCGGGAAGTAGTTCACTCATCCGGAACCGAGTAGTTCACAAGTAGTTCAGTAGTAGTTCACTTGTAGTTCAGTCGAATGCCTCCATATAGCCATCCAAAAGGATAAATAATAATGATTCATTCCCTATATGGGATAGATCATCATCTGTGAACTACTGAACTGCATCAGGAAAGGCTTCTTTAAGCAAAATTCGCAATTCCTGCTAATGCACATGAATCAAAAAACCTGGCGTTGAAAAGCCAGGTTTTTTGGGTCTTATTTTGAATTGATGAGCGAGATATCGTAGAGCAGCTCCACGTGCCGCGGGTCCACTTCCAGCACGCGCTGGTTTGCCCCGGCACAAAACTTGGTGATCTCCACCTGGCGTTCTCCCATCGAACAGAGCAGCCCGGGCACCTGGCTCAATTGGCGGCGCAGTGCGTCGGGCATTATATCCAGGTTCTCATCCAGGTCACGCCAGAATTCTTTGGCACGCGCCAGACAGACCTCCGTGCGCAAGTAAACAACCTTGCCATCGCCAGGTTCGAAGTAGCCCACCAGGTCAGCCACATATGGCGGAGTAAACTCGACTGTCTTGGTGCGCGGGGCAAGATAGATTTTGCCCTGTTCGAGCAGGGCTGAGATCGCGGTAAAGAACTTGCGCACCGGCGATTCGGCTGCCACTTGCTCAGCCTGGCTGCGGATCACATCCAGCAGGGCGGCGTTGTTTTCCACGATCAGTTTTTCTACATCTGCTGCAGCGATAAAACCCAGCTCCTGAAAACAGCGCAAAGCGACTTCCTGCGCTGCAGCCAGAACACCGTAGGCATCCGGTAGACGATTCTGCAAGCCGCCTGCCTGGCGCGCTGTCTGGCTGGCGGCATCCACCATCGATGGGAAACTCTCGGCGATCCGCTCCCAGTGTTTGGCCAGGTATTGCAGGTAGAGCGACATGCACTGCGCCAGCAAGCCGTGTTGGGCCTTTTCCTGCAAGCAGGTCAGGCGGGTATCTTGGGTCTGTGCGCCTGAAGCAGGAATGATATCGCCAGGTTCCACGCCAACGTAGATCATGCGTCCAACGATGCTTTGACCGACCAGCGGATTCTCGGCGGTCATCATCACCAGTCCGCGCGGAAAGCGGGTGGCCTGTTGGGACAGATCTGCCCGTGAGCGTCCACGCGCTGAACGGTTACCGACCGAACGCACAACATAATGCGCCTTTTTGTGGATCGTGCGCGCATCAGCAGCGCTGGAAAATTGGGGCGCAAAATCATCAATGACCAGTGGAACATCCTTGGCGAGGAACATGGCCGCCTCGATGGCTGTCACCGTTGATGTCCAGTCGATTGGCGCGTGGTAGTCGCGACCCTGGATAAAGCCATTGCCAAAATGAGTTAATGCCAGGTGGGTTAGCGTGGATTTGCCACTTTGGGTGGTGCCATAGACCGAGACCACCGCATTTAGTGGGCGCAAGCTGGTCAACGGCGCAGCGTACATGGCTGCCCAAATCGGGGCTGTCACCTTACGCGGGCCAAGCGTCAGAAATTCGAGTGTGGCACGGACCGCCTCCGCTTCGTCCGTCGATGCTTTCGGAAGTGCGTAGTGGCGCATATTGTTATTGCCCAGATCCACCCGGATGCTTTCGTCTAGGCCCGCAGAGTGCGTCATGCCGGACGCACTCAAAAAGCCGCGCTGGCCATCCGCCTCTGTCCAGCCGGTGAAGGTGTACAGCTTTTCACGGCGTACCGTATCCATCGAGACTTCCTGGATGGCGCGTGCAAACAGGTAGGACTTGCCAGGCGGCAGACTGATAATTGGACGCATGCCCCAGTTATCTGGGACCCACTCCATTTTCCCAAAAGAGCGAGCCTCCACCTGGATTGGCTGGAGCGGCTTGCCATTGCAAAGCCCACCCTCGATGCTGTAACGTACGGATGGCGGGTTCAGTCCATCATCCACCATCAGCTCATGGCTGATGCGCGCCCAGAAATTGCCAAGTGGCTCGCTCATGAAGTGCAGGCTGCCATCCTTTATTTCAGAGTAAATGGTGTTGTCCGTAATGGACATCTCCCCGGACAGGCGCACCAATTCACGTTTGCCCATGCCCAGCAAACGCTCCATCTGACGGGTGTAGCGCGAACGCAGCGTTTCTGGGAGTTGCGGTAGCAGAGGCACCAGCAAGCGGGTCAGGCGATCCAGTTGGTGGGGTTGAGCATCCTTGGCTTGTTCCAGCAAAGTGTCGATCCAAGGCTGGGATTGTTCGATGTGCAAGAGCAGCTCGTTACGGGAAAGATCAGCCTGTAGCCAGGCGTTGAAATCCTTGTGAAGCAAATCCGGAACGATGAGTGTAAGTGGTCCAAAAGATGAACAGAGTGTTTCGCGCAGTACCTGGGCTTTTTCGCGCCGGCGCTGACGGTCATCATCTTTCAGATCTGTTCGCAGGATGTCGTTATCCAATGCCAGGTAAACTTTGCGGCGTTTTTTTAGGCGCAGCAGATCATCCTCGGGTAGACGTTCCCCCACGCCGCACAACGCCAGGGCTGAACGGCCCAGCTGGCGTAGGCTCTCGGCATCCGCCTGACCTTCCACGATGATGATTTCAGGATCATTGGGAACCAGCGCCCAGTATGGCTGGCGCGTGCCGGGCAGGTTACGCGATTTATCTTTTGGGTCAGGCATCTGGTTGGCAGGTGTGCAGGCGCGCGCTGAGAAATACAGCACGCGCCCATGCATCATGTGTGCAAAAATAATGTAACCCTGTGGGGAGGCTGCCGGCCCATCGGCATTGGCCGTGAAATCGCGGCCATCAGCGCGCAGCAAACCTATCTCATGGGCGAGAGCCAGGTTGGCGTGCAGGTTTTTCAAATGTTGTTGCAGGCCATTGCCGCCGGAAGTGAATCCCATGTTGGCCAGATGTATGGTTTCAGGGGTAAAGCCACGCTCGATCAGGTATTCGCGCGCCATGACGCCCTGTTCAGACCACAGATGACCGGCAAAATACTGTCCTGCTGCACTGAACAATTCATGATTCTGGCGCAGGCTGGTTTCGGCCTGGATATCTGGTTCGCTTAGGTTCAGGCTTTTGGGCTCGATATGCGCCTGGTCGGCCAGGTAGAGCACGGCCTCGCGGAAATCGAGACTCTTCCAGCGTTTTACAAAATCAATGGCATCTCCACCCGTGCCACACCCGGTATAACAATGCCAATACTGGCGGCCATCCTCGCCGATGGCGACCTGGAAGGCGTTTTTATCTTTGCCATTGTGCAGCGGGCAGGCACAGCGTTGGTCGCGTCCACTGGTATGCAACTGCGCTCCGGCCTGTTCAACCAGATTGGGCAGGTCGATATTGGCCAGCAGATTCTCGACATTCAGGCGAGAGGTTTTTGAGTTATGCATCATGCCTCCAGGCTGGCGCTATTCAAGATTGAGTGCATCCACAGCCATTTCCAGATCACGCTCGTTAGGCGTGATGTAGATGCGGGTGGTGTTGAGATTGCTGTGGCCAAGCAGAGCGGCGACCTTCTCCAGCCCGATACCGCTGTCTACCAGGTTCTTGGCAAAGGTATGACGGGCAACGTGCGCGGTCAGATCCGGGATGCAGGCATCCTGACCAAAGCGTTTGAACACACGCTGAACTGAACGAGGCGTCAGGCTTTCGAGGCTGCCATCGCTGGCCGTCCAGATAAAATCAGCCTCCGTGTTGGGGCGGATGGCGAACCAATCCTGTAAAGCCTTGCGCGCTTCGTTGTTGAGCGGGATAGTGCGCTCACGGTTACCTTTTCCGTGGCGCACTACTACGGCCCCTTTGCGGTCGCCCAGCGTGATGTCGCTCTTGCGCATGTCGAGCAGCTCGCTCAGGCGCAGGCCGGTGTTGAGCAAAAATATCACGATGGCTGCATCCCGTTGACGGGAGACCTTGCGCTTGGGGTAGCGCAAGGCAGCCAGTTGCAAATCCTTCTCGATGGCGCGCTGCAGAGCATACTGCTGTTTTTTGTCCAGTGAGCGCGCTCCGTGCTCATCCTGGCGCACGCTCTTGACCTTGCTACGCGGATTGTTGTCGATTTTTCCGGTCTGCACCGCCCAGTCCAGGTAAGCAGACAAGGCGGCGAGATGGCGGTTGATGGTCGATGCCTTGCGGCGCTCGGTTACCTGCAGATGTTGGCGATATTCGCGGACGTCAGTTGGGGTGACAGCCTGCGGGGTAAGCGGTTCGCCATTGGTTTGTGCGAACCAACCGGAGAAATGCTTCATGTCGGCCAGGTAGCCACGGGTGGTGAGTGTGGCGCGGTCTTGTTCGATCAGGTAATTTTCAAAGTCAGTCAAGATATCCATGTCAGTCTCCTACCAGTATTCCACGCGACCAAAGCCGAGCTCGTTGGCGTAATTGAATAATGAATACAGTACCCATTCCAGGGCCATTTCAAACTCGATCAGCTCATCTCCCATTGGCAAAACATCGTCACGTGGGCGCATCAACAGGGCTTCGTCGCGGATTTTTACAACCACGCCAAATGTACGGGGAGCTTCATCTTTCCAATCGGCAGCATTTGAATAAACCAGCAGCGGACCATCCGGGCGCCAGCCGTGATAGGCCAGGAAGGTGTTAATCACAACCTGCATGCGGTGCATGATCGTGGTGGAGTTCCAGCGCATGGTGCCGCGTCCAAAGTGGATGGCCTTGGTCAGGCGTGTGCGCAACTCAGGGTGCATATCCAGATATTGCTGAAGCAGGTAAATCGAGGCGTGCGGCAAACAGGCCAATTCGAGGGCTGATGCGCGGAACCCGTGCGATGCGATGTAAATCAGGTGCATCAAGTGCAGAAAATCAGGCCCAGCCATCGGGAAGCGCTCGGGATTTTTGCTCGTCATACTCCTGAAATCCTGCCAGAGAGCTGCCAGAACAATCTGGTCATCGCGCGTTGTGCGATACATCAAGCCAGATGGGACTTTTTCCTTTTCCAGTCCGACATTCTTTGCTTTCTGAATGACCGTGGTGCCGGGTACGGTTGTGTAAAGGTTGACCCAATCCTCGCGCTGGCTGCCATTCCAATCGGGCTGGCGCAGAAAGTCCTGCAAAGGCAAGGCATGAATTTGGAAATTTAGCGGCTTGCCCAGTTTCTCGACACACAATTCGATGGCCTGTCCCCAGGCTTTGGTCGTGCGTTCCCAAACGGGTCCGCGCGGAAGCTGGATCAGCATCAGCACAGAGCGCTCGAAACCTGCGCTTTCGGCGCTGGCAAAGAAAGCCTGTTTGTGCTCCAGGCTGGTTACCAGGCGGCGCAGGGTATCTGATCCGGCAGCCTGTTCCACTTCAAGAATACGAGTTTTGGCTCCGGTGAGCTGGTGGTCAGGGCGCAGAACGCCTTGTTCGCCATAATTCACAATGTGGTCAGTGATGATGCCGATAGATGCGCGGCTGGCAGCCAGGTGAATATCCATCATCCCCAGCGCGTGGCAGATAGCGGTTTCGCTGTTCAGGCCGCAGGCGTGGGCATCTTCGTACTCCAGTAAACGCAGCAGGCCGGCACCGCTTTCGCCGAGCATGTAAATCTTGGGCGCGCGGCCACGTACACCAGGACGGCGAATATCCTTGTCCAGCTTGTTCAGGATGGGCGGCAGACCGTTGCGAAAGGATTCCAACTTGTCGAGCAGGCGCGTGAGCTGCATGCGCTCCAACTTGCTGATGGCTTGCAATTGTTCGGTATCCAGAACACCGGTAATATTGAAGGCTTCGAGAATAGGCTGCCAGGGGCTACCAGGCAGAGCCTCCTGCAAACGCTGCTTGAGCGCTTGAGCCTGGAGGCTGTCGACCGTGAACGGTTTGTTCATAGGTGGCGTGTTGTTCATAAAACTCTTCCCTATAGGGTGGTCTCTCACTTGTGCACAGGCTTTGTGCACAAGTGAGGTGGGTTTAGTCGTCGCCGAGCAGGCGTACCAATTTCTGGTGCTGGGCAGCAATGACGCTGTTTTGTTCTTCAACAAAACGCTGGGTTTGCATTTCTTGGTCTGATGCTTGTTTGCGTTCAAGCGTCAGGGTCTTATTCAGTTCTGCAATTTCTTTATTTGCAGCCTCGGTTTTCCGGGCCTGTTCGGCCAATAAGGCTTTGGTGGTGGTTAACTCGTCCTTGACCTCTTTGAGCAAATCCCGGTCATGTAAGTCGCGCCAATAATCGCGTTCCTTGCGGGTTTCAGTGAGCAAAGTCATAAAGGACACCCTTTGCTTTTCAAGTTCAGCGGTATGTTCAACCTGGATGTTCTGAAGCACTGTGCTGATTTTGGAACCAATTGCCCTGGGTTCAGCTCCCTGTTTTGCCATTGCCCGCAATGTGAACAACTCCGGGAAAAAAGCACCGAGGCTGTTAATAAATTCCAGAATAATTTCTTGTGTAAGTTGATTCTCGTTTACAAACCAGGCCATTGTGCTAATCCTTGTATGGGTCGTTGTCGTAGCTGTAGCGGCGGACAAAAACTTTTTCACGGTCTTGCGGTATGTTCAAGTCTGCCTGTGGAATGCCGAAATTGATCAAGACACCCACAGGGAGACCGCTATCTTTCATGTACAACTCCAATTGCTCGATGTCTTTCGTACGAATGGCCTGTAAGTCTTTGACTTCCACCACAACACGGCTATCAATGACCAGGTCCATGTACCCTACACCTACGCGTTGGCCATTATGGCGATGAATCACCGGCACTTCTTTCGAAACCGCCAGGCCCTTGGCGTTGAGCGCATTGTAGAGCGCGTTGCGCTTTTCTATTTCAGATAAGCCCGGATGGATCTTGAATTCTGGTATCAACTTGCGCAAAGCCTTCCAAACTTCGTCAGTGATTCCGTTGTACAAATATTTCATACGTTCTCCTTTTTGTGCTTGAATAGGATGGGCCAATACGACAGCAGGCGTTTGCTTCGTCGAATTAGCAGATGACAGAAAATAAGGTCGGATTTTCTGTTGGACAGAAAATTAGAAATCCCAATGGCTCAAAATGTTGTCTGCGGCAATTTGGACTTCATCCGGGCGAATGGTGTCGCTTTGATTGGACAGGCCTATCGCCTGGCCGCCATTGCGCAGCACAGTTTTGAATGCGTTCATCCGCTGGCCCTTGGGAACGGCATCCAACCAGGCCAGGATATCCGCGTCATATTCGGGATGCAGCCTGCCAGCAATCGCGACCCGGATCGAAGGCTGGGAATTGCGAGGACGTCCGCGCTGGCTCATTTATTCTTCATCAGGAGCAGTTTGTACAACCCACGTGCGATGGACTGCACCGGTTCATCCGACAGAACGGCCTTGCCGTTGAACTGGCGGGTAAGCGCATCCTTAAGCAGGAGCGCGCCGCCCCCGACCACGATCACGCGCGCAAAGCGTTTCATGGCCGTGCCCCAGCGCTTTTCAATCTCGCCATTGACCTCACGCGCCCAAACTGGCAGCACTGCGCTGACGTCCAAATGCCCGGCGCGCAAGGCGATGTCCAGTTCACCCAGCGAATACGTACCCTGGGTGTTGAGCAGTTCCAGCAGGCGGCGCACACCCACCGTCTTTCCGGCCGTAAAACGTTCAACCGGGGCGCGATCGCGCACCACCAGCATCTCAAGCGTATTGAAGCCCACGCTCAAAATGCCAACTTCCTCTTTCAGCAAACTGGCGCGTTCGGGGATAACTTTGCCTGTTTCATCCAGGAGATGATCAAAGAGTGCGCCCACTGGCTGGGGGGTAAGTTTCACCTCCACAATCTCGATCCGTTGTTCCTGCCCATCCGCCTGCCAGGTGTGAAACCCTTTCAGCCATTGGCGCACCTGATTGGCAATTTCTTTGGCGGCTTCCCCGGACATCGTTTGCAGGGGCATTCCGACCATCATTACCACCGGCTGATTGATGGGGCCATATTGCTGCTGATAACGCGTGATGGAGCCATACAGCAGGGGGCTCCTGTTTTGGGCACCGATCAGGCTGTCAAAGCTCAGGTTCTCGACCGGGCGGCCATAATCATGCGCGCCCTCACCAATGTAGGCGGAACCTTGATCCGTTTTGATTTCCATTGGACGCTGGCGTTGGCGCAAGCCGGTTGAGTTCATAAGGTGTTGAGCGCCATTGGTCGCGACTTGCGAGAGCATCTGCAAACCTCCGGATGAACCGTACAGTTTGTTAGCGCCCATTCCGAGGTCTTCGCCGAGGTAGAAAAAGTTGGTTTCCATGTTGATGTTTTCCTTTTTAGGTTTGAGAGAATGAATTAGTTGGTTTGAGACGGCTTGATGCCGGTTTGAGAGCGGTTTGAGCCGGTTTGAGCGGTTTGGTGGTTTGAGAGCAAAACCTGCATTTTGGGCGTGATACAGAAAGCGTTATCACGAATGGAGTCCTTGGCCAGCCAACCTTTGAGAGCCCAGGTCTCCATCATGCGCCGGGCCTGCCACTCCGAGATCCTGCCCCACTCCTGGACTTTAGAGGCTGGCAGCTTGCCACCTTCAGACAGAGCCAGGCTGAACAGGCTGTGCTCCAGATCACTCATTGTGGAGAATAAATTCTGGGGTTGGCCCAGGTGAGAGTGCTCGACGAAATAAGTCTGGATCGGCCCATGCCGGTCACTGATCGCCAGGCCAGGACGATTTTCGGGGATGCGTTCGGCACCCTTACAGCCCATGCGCTCGGCCATCTGCCCGTTGCGCACCCGGAAGCAAAGTGTCAGACCAACCTGGTCACGCACAGGGCCAACAATATCCTTGGTGAATTCCTGGGCAGCAAAGATGAAATGCTCACCGAACTTGCGACCGCGCCAGCCCAGGGTGGCCAGGGCCTGACCCATCGCGCCTTTTGCCCCGCCGAGCGCCGTGATAACGGTGCTGGCTTCATCCAGGACGACCACCATGCGGGGTAGGGGATCAATGTGAGCCTTTACGGCAAGAGCGTTGTACTCGCTCAGTTTCTGCGGGCGTTCCGGCAGGTTCTTGAATAGCTCCGCGCGGCGATCACATTCGGCCAGGGCTTGTTCGATCAGACCGAGCGCAGCTTGTGGACTGGTCGCAATGGGCGCGGCCAGGTTGGGATGGTTTTCGAGCATTCCGAAAGTAGTCTGGTCAATATCAGAGAGCAGCAATTGCATGTCATCCCGAATGGCCTGCGCGACCAACGACTGCAGGAAGATCGACTTGCCCGAGCCGGTGTTGCCTAGCACTGCCAGATGAGTGGTTTGCGCCCAGTCCAACAGGACTGGCTGACCAGTGTAACTGTCACCGATGGCCAGCCTTCCGCGCGGAGCATCCACGGGGAAGTTCACCTTGTGTGGCAGCTTTGGCAGGGGTGAGAGCAGAATCACGAGACGGATCCCGGAATGGTTCGATAGGCGGACCGACATACCACCCAGGTCGGTGCTCAATTGGTGCAGCAAATCCGGGTTGGTGTAGGGGCTGTGGTCACCCAGCTTGGCAGTATCGATTACAGCAATCAACATGGTCACCCCAGCGAGATGCGTGACTAAGAAATCGCTGAAAGCGGGTGTCAGTTTGCGGCGAATAAACGCGTTGATCAACTGGCGCGCAACTGTTTCTGCCAGGCGCAATTCACGGCGTGAGATCATGATATCGGTCATGCTGTCTCTCCTGGTTCGGTACTGATAAGGTCGGTCTCGATGGCGTCGCGCACGATGCCGGGAATGACATCTCCCAACAATGGCCTTGCCTGCTCGGGTTGAAGTATCCGTATTTGGACAGGTGGTGGCAGAATGTTCTGTGCTCCCATCTTTTGGGCAATTGCTCTGCGTTGTGGAGTCACCTGTCCCTGCCCGCCGCGTGTGGCCAGATCAATCATCTGATCTCTGGCGGTGACTGGCATCTGTAATTCGGGCGGGGTGAGCGCCGGGATGGCTGGCTTCTTGCCGGAGAAATCCGCCAGCGGGTAAGGGTTGCGGTCCGCATCGTAGACTTTGCCTTCGATGACCAACAAGGGCGCATCCCCGCGCGCGTCACGCTGGACCGGGCGCACTTTGCTCCAGTGGTAGGCCATGAACAGGGCGAAAATGAAGGCCGAGATCAGCGCGCCCCAGGGCGTCACTGCCTGAACCTGATTCATCATGCGCTCTCGTTCAATCGCCAGCTCCACGCTGACCGCCTGGCCATGCAGGGCAGTGGCTTGAGCACTGGCTGCCGCGGCGTTCACCGTGGCGGTGATATCCGCTGCGCGCTGAGTGGCCACCGCATCCCGAGCTTGTTGTGTAGCCGTGCCGCTGCCTGCTGTGGCAGTCTGCTCGACAGAAGCGGTGGCGGTCCAACCAACCATTGTCCAGGCGCGCTCTGTAGCCGTTCCGGCGGCTTCGCGGGTGGGCGCATAGGCTTCGGCTGTCAGGTTAGCGGCCAATACCTGTGATGCAGCGATGGTGGATTGCGCCTGGATGTTGCCCAGCGCCAACTGGTAGGCGTCTGGCGTGACAATCGGGCTCACGCCGGTGCCGCAGGCGGAAAGCAAAGCCAGGGAGAGCAAAAACAAAATCCGGCGGAGCATGTTACATGTCCCAGGTGTTGTCAGGAAATGAAGGAGTGTCGTTGAAAGTGTCGTTTAGCATGGCCGGTTCGTTCATCCAGAATTGCTCAACGTCCTGCTGCTGCTGGTGTTGGGACATTTCGTAGAGCAATTGGGTCATCAGGGCCTCAACAAGAGCGTTGGTTCGAGGCTGCTGAAATTGATCCCAGCCTCCGTTACGGTTGGCCGTCCAATGGCGCTTCGGTTGGGACTTGGCGCGCAGAACCAGCCAGGTGATCACGATCACGGCGGCCAGGCTGGCGATAATCACAAGCGCTACAGTAACAATCGTCACCAGGTTGCCTGTGCTGGCAATCTGTGCTGCGCGGCTGGCTTCGATGGCGGCTTGGGCCTGTTTGGCCGTGGCATAAGACTGGGAAACAGATGACAGCCCAAAAAACAGCACAACAATTACCAGGGCGAGAATTAGTAAGATTTGCATGGTAGTTATCCTTTTTGATCCGGCATATCTACTGCGATCCAGATGCTAAAGACGCAGATTATTCCCATAGAAACGATCAGGGCCTGTGTAATTGGCATTTGGCCGGGCGGGTAGAGAATGCAGCCAACTGATGCCACAATTCCAATCACTACCATCGAAAAAATCATCTTTCGGTGAGTACGATCCAATTTTGACAGCATCTGGTTTGCTTTCATGATGAGCTCGGAATCAAAATACCCCTGCGTGAGCAGGGCTTTGAATGAAAAGCGGCATATTACGAAAAAAGAGCTTTTCGGCCTGAAAATTTGTTGATAATGTGGGTTTTTCTTGTTTAAGGGTAGCTATTACCGTCGCACAAATGCGGCTTATAGACCGGCCTGAGGCACTAACAACAATGCCAGCTCCAGGCATCAATTCTCGTTGGCGCTGATTTGCGCATGATCTGAAACAAAAGACAGCTGCTTTTTCAAAGCGCTGTCTTTTGTTTCACCAGTACAACCGATACGCTGTGCTCCCTGGCTGACCTAAAGCTGCCATTTTGGCTGATTTATACTCCTCGAGGTCACAAATTGCGCTTTTTTGCTTTACGTGGAAAATCGTAATTTGTGACCGGGGGCATTATATAATCAGCGCCAGATTGGATCTGCCTATGACTGAACCTGTTCTTGAAACCGTCCGTTTACCTTATGCCGTGCCTTATTATGCTCAAATTGCCAGTCCGGAACTGGCTGAAGCCATTTTTGTGCATGGCATGGATCCGGCGCAGGATCCTCGTTGGGCCGAGAGCGGAGCCGAAAACCATCAGGAATATGCCTATTGGGTGGAGCGCGCCTGCGGCGTTGCCTGCCTGAAAATGTGCGTGGAGGCTGCTGGTGGGCCGCTGCTTTCACTGGTTGCCTGGGCGCGCCTGGGATTGGCGCGAGGTGGCTACCTGATCCGTCAAAACGCGGATGGCAGTCAGCATGAAGTCGGCTGGGTGCATGGCGCGTTGGCGGAAATGGTGCACGAAACTGGCCTGATGGCGGAAGCCCGCCCGGCTAGTTTGGATGAAATCCTGGCTTATTTACGGCTGGGGAAGATGGTGATTGTTTCGGTTTCTTATGAAGTTGGGGATGATTTGCCGATTACCAGGCAGGGCGGCCATCTGATGGTTGTGACCGGCGCGGAGTGCGTAGATGGCCGCCTGCGGGCTTTTTACGTCAACAACCCGTCAGGGCGGCGGGCGGAATTGCAGGCCGGGGCGCGCCTGCAGGTGGATCGCTTTGCTGCCGCCTACAGCGGCCGGGTCATTGTGATCGGACTGTGAAATTTTTCTCAGGGCCGCACGTGATATTGTCCCTCGGCCACCCATTTGTAGGTGGTCAGTTCGGGCAGGCCCATTGGGCCGCGGGCGTGCAGTCTTTGTGTGGAGATGGCGACTTCCGCGCCCAGGCCGAACTGGCTGCCGTCGGTAAAGCGCGTGCTGGCGTTGACGTAAACCGCCGCCGAATCGACTTCGGCGATGAATCGGGCGGCGTGAGCGCTGTTTTCGGTCAGGATGCCGTCAGAGTGGGCGGTGCTGTGGGCGGTGATGTGCTCGATAGCTTCATCCAAACTGTCCACCACTTTCAGGCCGAGGACGAGGGAAAGCCATTCGGTGTCGAAATCGTCCGGCCCGGCGGGGAGCACCAGGGCAGAGTCAAAGCTCGTTAAATGGGATAAAGCTGCCGGGTCAGCGCGGAAGGTCACTCTGGCCGGGGCGAGATGTTCCACAATCCGCGGTAAAACCCTGGCTGCGACGTTTTTATCCACCAGAACCGTATCCAGCGAATTGCAGGTGCTCGGGCGCTGGACTTTCGCGTTAAAAATGACCGGCAGCGAGGCCGCGAGGTCGGCGCTTTCGTCAAAAAACAAATGGCAGATGCCAATGCCGCCGGTGATGACCGGAATCTGGCTGTTTTCGCGGCAAAAGGCGTGCAATTTGGCGCCGCCGCGCGGAATGATGATGTCGATGTATTCGTGCAGTTTGAGCAGTTCGAGCACCAGCGCCCGGTCGGGGCTGTCGATGAATTGGATGGAGTCGGCGGGCAGGCCTTGGGCACCCAGCGTCTGCTGGATGATTTGCACCAGCGTGCGGTTGCTGTGGATGGTTTCACTGCCGCCGCGCAGGATGGCGGCGTTGCCGGTCTTGAGCGCCAGCCCGGCCACATCCATGGTCACGTTAGGGCGCGATTCGTAGATGACGCCCAGCACGCCGAGCGGCACGCGCTGTTTGCGCAGGTGTAGGCCGTTGGGCAGCGTGGTTTCGTCAAAATGCTGGCCGACCGGGTCGGGCAATTCAACCAGGTGACGCAGGTCGGCGCATAGGCCATCGACACGCCTCTCGTTGAGCAGCAGTCGGTCGATCATGGCCTCGCTCAAGCCATCGGCGCGCGCCGCGTCCACGTCACGGGCGTTAGCGCTCAGCACCTTGGCGCGGTGGATGTTGAGAGCCTCGGCTAGGGCCAGCAGGGCGGCATCCTTGGTCTCGGAGGCGGTGCGTGCCAGGATTTTTGAGGCCGCTTTGGCGCGGCGACCGGTTTCGATGAGCATGGGAAATTCCTTTCATATAGTAGGGGCGACCCGCCCGGCGTGGAACAGCGCCTTTGCGGGCAGAGATGTTTGGCTAATTGGAGCGAGGGCTGGCCATGAAGGGTCGCCCTTACGAAACCTTATAACAAGACCAGATCATTGCGATGGATAACTTCATCGCCATAATGATAGCCCAAAATCGACTCGATTTCGTCCGAGCGGCGGCGCAGGATGCGCGCCAGATCGCGGCTGTCGTAATTGGTGATGCCGCGCGCCAGTTCATGGCCCTGGGAGTCGGCCACGCGCACCACTTCGCTGCGTTTGAAGGTACCGCTGACGGCCGTCAGGCCCACCGCCAGCAGGCTGCCGTCGCGCCGCAAGGCCTGCACAGCGCCGTCATCCACCGTCAGCAGGCCGGGCGCGCGTCGTGCCGAGAGAATGTAACGTTTGCGACTTTCCAGCAGATCGGCGGTTGGCTGAAAAAGGGTGCCGATGCGTTCCCCGACGGCTAGTCGCAGCAAAACATCGGGTTCTTTGCCATTGGCGATGATGCAGGACGCTCCGGAGCGACGGGCCAGATCAGCGGCCTGGAGCTTGGTCAGCATCCCGCCCGTTCCCAGCCCGGATTTTGCCCCACCCGCAGCCTGCCAGATCGTTTCGGGAATATTTTCCCCGCTGACAGTTTGCACCAGCTCGGCCTGCGGGTTGCTGCGCGGATCGGCGGTGAACAGGCCATCCTGATCGGTCAGCAGAATCAGCGTATCCGCGTCAACCAGGTTGGCCGCCAGCGCTGACAGGTTGTCATTATCGCCCACGCGGATTTCCTCGGTGGCGATGGTGTCGTTCTCATTGACGATGGGGATGATGTTTTGCATCAGCAGCGCCGCGAGCGTGTTGCGGGCGTTGAGATAGCGCCGCCGGTGCGAAAGGTCCGAGCGCGTCAGCAGGATCTGCGCCACGGTCATC
>CAILYI010000168.1 GCA_903838415.1 uncultured Anaerolineae bacterium
CAGAGCACTGATTATTTAAACGGTATGCAAATGATCTTTGCACTGGACGGTCTCTTTTTGGCTGTACAAATTCTTGCATGGGTTGGAATCGCCGAGGTTGTTCGCTTTCGCAGCCCAATCTCCGGACGGCTGGTCCTTATCTTTGGATTGTGCGGTGCTGTGCTGGACCTGGCTGAGAATAGTACCATTTGGGCAGCGCTGGAAAGTTTGCAAGCTGGTCACCTGCCAGGCACAGGTTGGTTGATAGCATGGAAAACCTTGCAGCATCTGAGCTATCTATTTCCGATGATCGGAGCGATCATGGCCGGTTCCAATCTATGGGGCAGTCGCCCATTTGAGCGGTTGGTCTGCCTGGTAGGTATGCTCTTTTCGGCAGTAGCCATTGTGGGGCTCTACCAAGCCAGCCTCTCATTCGCACCAGACCTGTGGTATCTCGCCTGGTTTTCAAGTGTCGCCCTCTTGCTTTGGGAAACATCAGCTTTGCAAGAAAAATAATTTCTACTGGTTTTGTGCAAGCAGAATATTACACAGCCCCGGTATGAACCGGGGCTGCCTTGATTTGATTGGGGTTAGCGTAATATCGGTTGATTAGGGCTTCACAGCTCCATTTCCGCTGCCTGCCCAGCTTGGGCGCCCGCCGCCGCTGCCGCTACCGTTGCTGATAATTGTCTGGTACTGGTCAGCGGTCAGATACTGTGGGACATAGGTTTCGCCGGTCTGGTTGCTGAGGCCACGAGAAAAGGCGTTCAGATGGTTGTAGGAACCGTTCATCAGGCTGTTGTAGACCTGCTGGATGTCGGCGTTGTCAGTTTGTGACAGGCGGGTCTGCAAGTCTTTGATATCGATTTCTTCAATCGCGCCACCAACCTTGAGGGCATCGCCGATCGACAGGTTACCTTGTGCTACCAGTTTGTTGTACAGATCTTGCAGAGTGGCATTGGTGAACACACCGGGAGTCTGCGCCGGGTCAGTCAGATTGTAGCGGGTCAGCAACAGGGCGATTTGATCCATGTGCGTCTGCTCACTGGCAGCGATATTTTGAAATGTGGGCAGTTTCCAGGTGGCATACAGCGTGGTGTACACATCCCGCGCCAGTTTTTCTTCTTCGCGCATGAAGAGCAGCGCTGCCGCTTCTTCACTGCTGAGATCGGATGCGGGAATGGTCAGGACGGTGGTGCCGGTTCCGTTGCCGTTCCCAGGGATCACCCCGGTTCCAATGGCGGGCGGAACGACTGCAGTTCCAGTCTGTCCACTATTACCGTTTCCCTGCCCGCCATTACCGCGACCATTTCCAGCCGCTTGAGCAGCCACACCACCTGCCGCATTTACGCCCACGACATTGTAGGCTGCAGTTCCGAGCGCCACGACCAGGACGGCCGCGAAGATACCGATCAATATGTTTTTTACCATGGTTATTTCTCCTTGAAATTTTGTCTGTTTGGGAGTTGCTTGTTCGCAACCTTGAATATATTCTAGCAACCCACTGTAAAGATTAATTAAACTTACGAACAAGTTTGTGTAACAACTTGTTCGTAACAATTAAGTGGCTGGTGAACATCTTTTTTATTCGAAATACGACAATAATCATTCGAATAAATGACCATAGATTACTGTTAATCAGTTTATTCGCTGAAATTGAGACACAAAACCAAGCTTATTTACTCAGGACCGCACGCTTTAGAACCTACCCATCTAGGGCTTCCCGTATCAAATAAAAAAAGCTGGTATCACTGACAAGTGGAGTTTTCTGGAAAGCTTATCCTATCCGAGAAATATTCCGTATCAAATGATGCCTGCGGTCAGAAATTGCACTTTCCCACGCAAGGAAAAGGAGCAACTTGTGACCGCGCAGGGTATGGGCTAGGGTTTGCCTTTCCCTTGTCCCGTTCCATTGCCCTGCGTGCTGTTAAGGATTGTCTGATATTGTTCAGCCGTCAAATACTGCTGGCTGTATATCTCGCCGCCCTGGGTGCTCAGTGTGTTTGCGAAAGATTTCAGATGGTTATATGATCCATTCAATAAATTATTGTAGGCCAGTTGAATGTCGGCGTTATCGGTCTTGGAGAGGCGTGTTTGTAAATCGAGGATGTCAATTTCTTCGACCGCTCCACCGACTTTGATGGCATCATTGAGCGATTGCTTACCCTGAGTGATCAGCGTGTTATAAAGTGCCTGAAGGTTTTGATCTGTAAAGATGCCGGGGGCCTGGGTTGGGTTCGGTAAATTGTAGTTGCTAATCAACAGGCCGATTTGGTCAACATGAGTCTGCTCACTGCCTGCGATATTCTGGAAGATCTGGACATTCCATGTAGCGAAGAGCGTGTTATAGACATCGCGAGCCAGTTTTTCTTCTTCGATCATGAAGAGTAGCGCGGCAGCCTCTTCTGCATTCAAGCCCATAGCTAGATTTTCAAGAGTCGTTTCACTGGCAGGCGCAGTGGCTTCTGGAGCAGGTAAAATGACTTCGATGGTCGGTTCTACTGCCGCGCTGATGGGTATGATCGGTTCAGATGTGGCAGTGACAACGATGACAACCTGCTCGGTCGGGCTAATATTTGAAGCCAGCTGGGTAGTACAACCAGTGATTCCAAGTGCTAACGCCAGTAGGGCTGTGATAATTATGTTTGTGATAGTTTTGTCCATTTTTTTCCTTAGGTCTGATATGTGGTGCGATGATGTTTTAGTGAAGGAGTTTCATAAACCCGGGTTATTTTGTTTTATCCACTTCGGCTTGCAGAGCCGGTTTTATGATTTCATAATCGAGGCTGTTGCTGGTGCAAAAATCCTTGGGCGTAGCCGCAGGATCGGCAGGCATTGGCATGCCAAGGATTTGTTCGATGACTGGCTGGGATACTCCCCAACTGAGAATGTCGCCAAAAGTCGTACCGCCTTTGATGATTCGTTCGGTTGAGGCTTCCCCAGCTGTGGCTTCGACCTCGGGTTGTGGCGTGGTTCCGGCTTGCGTGCTCGGCACAACCAGCACCGTTGTAGTGTGTGTGTCCAGATAGGTGCTTTGTTCGGATGTGAGATTTTGTTTCTTGAGCAGGGTCGATGCAGATTCAGGTAGATATGTATCGGTGGAAAGGTCGAAGGGTAGGTTTTTATAGAAAGCTACAAACAATCGAACCGAAGCAGTCCCAATTTCTACTTCACCATCGACCGCCATTTCTTCGAGCTGCATGATCTGAAACGCGGCTGGATCGGTGCTGATATTAAAGGCATCTCCCAGAACCGAGGCGGGCACCCCAAAATTCTTCTCCACGTCACCAAAAGTGTACGATCCCCGAATATCTGCTGGATTGGCCTGACCTGTAAATTCACCTTCGGTGAAATTCGCTGCAACCTTGCTGCTTTCAGTCTCCCACCAACCCAGTCCTGCTGAGATCATAATACCGCCAAAAATAATAATTACTACCAGCGCGGCAAGTGTTTTAGAGTTGATCGTCATTATTTTATTCCTCGTGCCGAAAAGATAACGGTCTTGGCAACCGGACAGATGGCTTCGGATGTGCATTCCAGGCAGGAAATGCACTGATGATCGCGAACTGTGGTCTTGCTATCAACCTGAATATTCATTGGGCACAGGATTGAACAGGCACCGTCAGCCTTGCAGGTGCTGACACTGCGGCGAATGCTGAAAATCCGAAATAGGTTGGTCACCCCAAGCACCGCCCCATAAGGGCAGGCATATTTGCACCACGGGCGTTCAACCAGCAACGACAACCCGAGCGTAATCGCCAAAATAATCAAACCACCTATCGCCAATTCACTGCTCCAAAAATTGAACAGTGCGTAGTAAGGATCATAAGCTGCAAAAATCAGCGTACCAGTCGTAGCAGTCATATAAACCACCCAGGCAAGCACGGCATAACGCATATATCGTAAGATATTGTCCAACTTTTCTGGCACAAAATGATTGAAGCGACGTTTGAACAACTTTCTGCCTAGATTGCTGACCCACTCCTGGATAGTCCCCAGGGGGCAAACCCAACCACAAAAAGCCGGTCCAAATAAGATTGCCATGAATAATCCAATTACCATCAAAGCAAAAGCAGACTCATGAATGTGTTGGACAAAGTTTCCAGCGGTGGCGTATTGGTAAATGGTGACAACGCCCCCAAACGGGCAAAGCGCATGCAGTGATGCGCTGGAGAGCAAGGGAATTCCTGTGCCATTTTCAATCAGCGTGTGGTTGATCGAGATAAGGGCAATCAGTGCGAAGAAAAACATCTGGACTACCTTGCGAATCCAGATACTGCGCGGACGAAACAAGCGTATACGTTTACCAAATAATGTCATCACTGTGCTCTCCTGTGAAGATTTGCGTGTTTCATTGTAACTTATTTTTGTATATTTGTTGCAAATTGTTCAATTAAGTTGTATGTTGTTTTTGGCACAAGTCATCACGAAATAACCTTTCACCAACCAACATGAAAATCTATTTTTATAACAGACCAGATTAGTGAATAACAATAGCGAGCTTTCCTTGTAGGAAGCGGTTACGGCAGACATGGTACATAAATTTTCAGCCAATCCTCCGCAAGAAAACCACCTTCCCTTTTTACCTGCTGACCTCGTGAGTAGATGAAAAAAACTTGCCGCTTTAATAAAAAAATACCGTTCCTATTCAGGGCCGGTGGTCATAACGCGCTCGCGGATATTTATTGTTTTTGACAATACAAGAGCTGTTTACCAAAACCTGATGCCCCTAAAATTTGCCAGGGGAACAATGATGAAAAAAAAATTACGGTCTTGCCTGAATTATGATGCAAATAGCCCTGACTGGTGGAAATCCTTTCCGGGTTGTACAGACGGTTATCGCTGCATGGAAAATGTAGGGATTTACGAATTGGACTTTTGACAAAGTCAAACTTTGCCCCCAAGATAGAATGGACACCATGCTTTCATCCCTGGCAGTCCTTTGGGGTAATGGAAAGAGAGTCCTTTCATACTGAGTGTCGAAAAATCCTTGGAGAAAACTCTTCTTACGTTTGATTATCCAGGGATGCGTCGAAAGCCCGCTAACAACGCAATGTCTGTTCGGTGGATAATTCACCATGAGCTGGATCTTTACAAATCCTTTATCAATTCAATACGAATGTTTTATCCTCCGTCGCTATTATTATTTTATCAAACGAAAAACAAATAGTTTTTCATATCCATCAAGACAAGAGGCAAAACACATGAAAAGATACTTTATTCTGGCAGTTGTAGTCGCACTGATGGTTACAATGTTAGCCACCAACGTAGTCTTTGCTAAAGGACCTGGCCCCAGCGCTGGTACCGGAACGGGCCTTTGCACTGGAACTGGTACCGGTATTTGTACTGGAACTGGAACGGGCACTTGTGCCACTACTGGTGTTTGTACCGGAACCGGGACTGGGACTGGACTCAAAATTGCTCGCCGTGGGAGTGGGCGCTAACTATCAGACACACCATTCCTGAAAGTAAACGATCATGAAATAGCGACACAGGGACAAAGGCGCCCTAAAATGTACGTTTGATAAAAGCGGCTGGTCATATTCTGACCAGCCGCTTTTTGTCGTTATTACACACAATGTCAATGAAAGATCAGCCTGCTCAATGGACGTTTGCGAATTTATCCTGCATTTCGGTCAGCAATGCGCTCGAGATTTCTTTCGAATCAACCTGTCTACCGAAAAGCTGTGAGAGCTTAATACAGAATTCATCTGCGGCCTGAAATGAACTTGTATCAAAATCACACAAAACCTTATTGAGCATCGCGACCTTTACTCAATAGACCGCTTGCAAAAGTCATCGTTTATTAAAAAAATGTCCTTCGACTACGCTTTTTTGCATCTTTGGATACCGTCCTGAACGGAGGGCGGCGCGAATTTTGCGCCGTCTGTAGTCGAAGGACGCTCCGCTCAGGACTTATTCAAGATGTCTAATTAATAACGGGACACCGTCGGTCTCTAGATTTTCGGGAGTTAACCTTTCGCAGTTGGTAACTTTTTTTTCGTGTCGGTTTGATGGCGTTTGCTATGATTAAATCTCATCTCACGATATTAGCGCAGTCTCCTTTTCTTTAAGTGTGGCACATTGGTCCAGGTGCTCTCCCTGCGATTTCTCGGTTTTTATCATAACAAAAACAGCGCGTCCTCTGTAAATCAGGCGCGCTGTTTTTGTTTCGTGAATCAGCTAGGCCATTATTTGGCCACTGTATTCAGATACTCAATAACCTTTTCAAACAGCAGGGTTTTGGCAGTCATGCCGGTTCCGGTCGTCAGACCGGCAGCGGCAGCTGTGGCGCGTGATGCGGCTTTTTCTTCTTCCGTTTTCCCTGAGCCAGGGACCTTGGTGACGCCCGGGACCGGGGTGGGAAGAACCACGCCGAACTGTGCATAAAAAGTGTTCAATTCAGCGTTGGTTATTTTCATTTCTGCCACTGCCTGGATTTGCGCCGGGGTCAACGCCTGGGTAATCTGATCCTGCACCGCGGTCAATTCTTCGGTGGCGGTGGTTTCATCGCCGCTCAAGGCGATCACAGCCTGCCAAAGCGGAATCAGGGTCTTGGCTTGTGCGGGGGTGATGACATTCGGGCTGTCTTTCAGTTTGATGGTGCCGTAGGCCAACTGGCTGCGCAGGCTGGCGGCATCCGCGAAGGTAATGTCGATGGCTGTGGTGGAAGCGGCGGTGGTGACTGCGGCAGGAGCTGCCGGAGCGCAAGCGGAACCCAGCATAGCGATCAAGCTAAGGATTAGAAAAAGTTTTGCGTATTTCATGTTCATCTCCGATGTGACTATTTGAGCGTCTGAAGGTACTTGATGGCGGCATTGGTCAGCGCCGCAGATGCGCCATTGCTTGGGCCGCTTTCGCCAGTTTTGCCATTCTCAGCCTGGCGGGTGGCGCGCGCTTCGGCGGACATGCCCTGGCCCTGTCCCGGCTGACCGGAACCACTGCCGAGTGTCACGCCGTTGGCGCTGGCCCAGCTGGTCATATCGCTGAAGGTCATTTTCATATCCTTGATGGCTGCCAGCTGCTCAGCGCTGAAGGTGGCCTCAATCTTCCCGAGCAAAGCGTTGACTTCGGCGCTGGCGCTGTTTCCGGAACTGGTCATGCTTTGTAAAGCCTGCCAAAGCGGCAGGAATTTGGCGGCCTGTTCCGCGCTGACAGGGGTGCTGGTTTCAGCCAGTTTGAGCGTTCCCAGTGCGAGCTGCATGCGGGCAGGCAGGGCGTTTTCGTAAGTTGTGACCAGGTTGGGGCTGGTGTAAGCATCAGGAGCAGGGGCTGAAGCCGCGGGTGCGGCCGTTCCACAGGCTGAGAGCGCAATTGTCAGGACGATGAATAAGGTAAGTAAAGAGAAGCGGGACATGATTTTTCCTATTTTGTGAATTGAATGTTTTATTCGTGGCGCAGAGCAACGATGGGGTCGAGCTTGGCCGCCTGCGTGGCCGGGTAGTAGCCGAAGAAAATTCCGATGGCAGCCGCAGCGCCAAAAGCCAGCGGCACCGAGAGCGGCACGATTTGGGTGCGCATTTCTCCCAACGCGCCAAACAGGAGAGAACCGCCCACACCGATCAGCACGCCCACCAGCCCTCCCGCCAGGCTCAAGATAACCGCCTCCAGCAGGAATTGGGTCTGGACATCCACCGGATGTGCGCCGAGTGCCATGCGCAAGCCAATCTCGCGGGTGCGTTCGGTGACTGAGACCAGCATGATATTCATGATGCCGATACCACCCACCAGCAGCGAGACACCCGCCACCCAGGCCAGCAGGTCACGGAACGCGGCTGTTGTAGCCTGCTGCGTGGCGATGATGTCTTGCTGGGTTTGGATGCTGAAATCCGGTTTGGTGGCATCTACATCGTGACGTTTGGCCAGCAAACTGGTGATCTGGGTGGTCACGCTTTCGATCTTATCCTGCCCGCTGACTTTGACATAAATTGTGCGTACTGCATCCGCACCCATCATCGTGGTCGCCATGTATTTTTGAAAGACAACGTTGATCGGCAGGTAAATGCGCCCGTCATAATCGACATCCGCGACAACGCCTTTAGAGGCCATCACACCAATAACGGTCAGCTTGGTTGAGCCAACGGTGACGGTCTGCCCGAGCGGGCTATCGGTGCCAAACAGATCTTTAGCCAACCCGGAACCCAGCACAACGACTTTCAGCTTGCGGTTGTCATCTTCCGCGGTGAAATAAATCCCTTCTGCAACCGGGTAATCGCGCACGGAGGGGAAATCAGCACTGGTGCCAACCACAGCAATCGCCTCCAGCGTCACGCCATTGGCTTTGACGGTTTGAGTGGCGGGTGACTGTTCGGCAGAAACGCCGGTAATGCCCACCACCTGCTCAGCGATTGCCAACGCATCGTCATAAAGCAGCGTCCGACCGGCACCCGGCACACCGCGCATGGGCGCGACAATCAATAAATTTGCGCCCAGGGCATTGATTTGTTCCGCAATGGCGGCTTCAGCACCCGAGCTGACTGCCATCATGACGATCACCGAGGCGACACCGATAATCACGCCCAGGGTGGTCAAGAAGGAGCGGATTTTGTTGAGCATCAGGCCTTCCCAGGCCACGCGAAAAATCTTGTTTAGTTTCATAGTGTTTTGTCCGAGCAATGCCCAGCGGCAATGGTTTTGCCGTCGCGGACACAGATGATACGTCCGGCATGGCTGGCGATATCCGGCTCATGCGTCACCATCACAACCGTGACGCCTTGCTGATGGAGCTGGTGGAGTAAATCCATAATCTCCACGCTGGCTTTTGAATCCAGGTTACCGGTCGGTTCATCCGCCAAAATCAGCGGCGGGCGGTTGACCAGCGCGCGCGCAATGGCCACACGCTGCTGCTGCCCACCCGAGAGTTGGTTCGGGTGATGGTGAATACGCTTTTCCAGGCCGACTGATTCAAGCGCAGCCGTGGCGCGGATGCGCTGTTCCGCGGCGCTCAGGTCGAGGCTGATGTCATAAAGCATGGGCATCATCACATTTTCAAGCGCTGAAAGGCGCGGCAGCAGGTTGAAAGATTGAAAAACAAAGCCGATTTTCTGATTGCGCACGTCAGCGAGGTCATTTTTATCAAGCTTGCTGACATCCCGCCCGTCCAAAAAGTACGAGCCGGAGGACGGCCGGTCCAGGCAGCCCAGAATATTCATCAGGGTTGACTTGCCGGAACCGGATGGCCCCATTATGGCGACAAACTCACCGCGCTGCACGTTGGCGCTCAGGTCGTTGAGCGCATACACCATGGCGTCCTGCTCGCTACCGTACACCTTGGTCAGGTTCTGAACATCGATCAAATATTCACTCATGGCATCTGCCCTTATTTGGTTTCCACCACGCCGGTGCTAACTACATCCCCGGTTTTCAAGCCGCTCAATATTTCGACATTGGCGAGATCGCGCAGGCCGATCGTGACCGGGGTCAGCTTCAAGCTGTTATCAGGCTGGACAACAAAGACAGCATAAGATCCGGCGGATAGCTCACGCAGCGCTTGAGCCGGAACCAGTACGACGCTTTTCGCCTCGCCCGCAACCACTTCCACCGCAACCGTCATACCGCTTAAGAAAAGTTCCTTTCCCTGAGTGGTATCCACCGTGGCCCAGGCACTGACAACGGGTGAACCGTCGATGATCGCCAGTTCAGGGTCGATACTAGTGATCGCGCCATCAAAAGCCTGGTCAGGATAGGCATCAAAGGTGATCCGCACCGGCAAACCGACTTTCATCTGGGCCAGGTCAGTTTCTTCAACATAAAAGTGAATGTACATTTCATCAGTGGCGATGGCGATCACGGGTGAAGTCCCCACGGATTGACCAACCGAAGCCATCACTTCAGTCACCGTCCCGGAATTGGGCGCAATCAAGCTGGAAGCGTCAACCGTGAACTGTGCCGATTGCATATCCAGGCAGGCCTGGGTGAGCTTGGAGGTCAGTGTGCCGACAGCAGTCAGGTCAGCGCAGGTGTTCTCCCCGCTCAAACGTTCAAAGTAAACATTGGCATCTTCCAGCGCCAGTTCTGCGGTGCGCACCTGGGCACGCGCCAGGCTGATATCATCCGCAGTGGGCGGAACAAGCGTCTCGATGATTACGTTCGTGGTCGGGTCTTTATAGGTATACATAAATGACAACGGCACATATTCAGTGCGATAGGTTGTCAGCGCCGAATCCAGCAGATATTGCGCCTGTTTTACTGCTTCTTCCGCGTCAACAATCTCAGTGGATGGCGCATTGGCGGCTTTCTTTTCTTCCAGGCTAGCCTGGGCAGTGGATAAACCCAATTCGCGGGTATAGACCGCTGGGCTGATCAGATACTGTAAATTGGTGATGGCCGTATGCAGAAGATCTTGCGCATTCAATTGCGCAATTTGGGCGGCATTCAAGGCATCTGATGAAATCAGAGCCTGTAAAGCCAATTCCTTGGTGGTTAGCTGCAGCCGGGCGGCGCTGTCGTCCAGGCGTAATAACACCTGTCCCTCAGTCACTGCTTGACCAACCTGGGTATCAGCTTGCAGGATCGTTCCACCGGTACGGAAACCAAGTTCCACGCGCGAGGCGGATACCAGGTTGCCAGCACCGCTGACCACGATCGAAAGATCCCCTGTGCGAGCCTTGGCAGTTTGCAAAGGAGCGGATTCAGCGGCGACCGGTTGAGTGCTCCAGGCATAATAAGCGCCTGCAGATACCAGCAACAACACCACGATAATTCCGGTGATACCCCAGCGATTAATCTTCATTTTGAACATGGTTTTCTCCTATGGAACGAATTTATTGAAGGATACCAACCATATATAAAGTTAGTGTAAAGAATAGAGAAAGATGGTGTCAAGAAAATGTTACACTCTTCCGTTAAATGGCAATTTTGCATCATTCCAGAACCTTGCTAGGCAAAACCGACCTTTCTACAAAAAGCATCTTTACACAATCTTCACATATCTTTTGAGCGGTTTGTAAAAACACTCATAACAATGGGCGCAAATAATCCATGCAGCTTCGTCACTGTGTCGTCAGAAGCGACAGATCAAACCATCCAGGGGAAAACAACCTGTGGCGAAATCCCCTGGTGATGTGTCTCGCAAGCAAGCTTCGAGCAAATCCTGGGGAAATCGATACCCACTGATGCAAGCGTCATGGTAAAAGATTTCTGCTCTGCCAACAGCCTGGATTTTGAAACCATCAAACCCACCCTGCAAGTAGAAGTTGACAAGCTGAAATAATCATTCTGCTACAGGGACTTGTATTTACAAGGCGATTGAACGGTCATTTAGAATCAATAAATAATAGATGAGCATTGGCATAGTTAGAGATCGATAATTTGGCTGGGCGATAATAGCCTGCGCCAGCGCAAGTTTGACATAACGTGAAACCAGCGCTGGTCACTTCACGCTCGTTGATGATCTCCTCGCCACAGGCTGCGCAGTTAACCCGTAAACCGGGGCGCGAGATAATCTTTTCCACCGGCATATTCAGGATGACATCCTGTGTTGTGAGCAATTCGTTATCAGGCATCACCTGATAAGCCTGCAGCTGTGCAAAATAATGGCGTGGTTCATCGGGCAAGCACTGACAAGCATGTTCGCGTACATCCGGCCGTGGAGAAATGCGAACGGCGCGCCCTGTATGGATATCGACAAACACCGCGGCGATTTTGCCCTGATCTTCCAGGCGCAGAGTCCGGTGCCCCAGAGTGCAACCAGTGGCAGCTTCCACGCCATCCGAAAAACAGCCATCGCTTTCCACAATGGCCAGCAATTGTTTCTTGGGGTTATCACCCAAACTAAAGTTAAATATGCGCACGGCCAGTAGGCCAATCCGCACGCCAAGCACCTGTCGCGGGCACAGATGGCTGTGGCGCGCAGCAGACTGTTCCAGAATCGTTTGAATGTCCATGGTACTCTCCGTTTTTCAGAAAATATGCCCATGAATAATAAAAAGAGGTTGTCTCATGAAAAAAGACAGCCTCTTCGCGGACCCGGTTCTCGAACAAGGTGCAGAAAGCAAGGGGATGTCTCCTTTCCAAATTAGGGGGGGCAGGACGTTTCCGTCACGGACCGGGGCCATTTACATGGCCGGCCTGGCTACCATGAACAAGTTTTAGGCAGGCAGACTCGGAGATAACTCTATTCAGTTTTAATCCATGTGCAAGATCAAGTTCCCATCATCTGTTGTTTCGATGCGTAAAACGGCCAAAGGTTGCGCCGCCGGACCACGCTGCAGGCTGCCATCTCTAGCGTACAACGATCCATGGCAGGGGCAGGCAAATCCATCTTCATTTGCTTCAACCGTGCAGCCAAGGTGAGTGCAGACCAGGGCCAAGGCGGAAAATCCACTTGCGGCATGGATCAAAATGGCCGGGGCATTGGGGATCACCGTGCGCGAGCCAACTGGATAATTGGCTGCCGGGCCGAGGTCAAAAGTAGTTGCAGGCACAGGGCCTGGCTGAAAATCAAAGAAACGCAGCAAGCCACCCAAGGCTAGCGCGCCACTCAAATAGAGAAAACCATCACGCGCCATTTTAAGAAAGTCACGACGGGAAAGTTCAGGCAAGGGTTACCTTCGCACCGCATGGCACTCATGGCAGTACTGCGAACTTTGCTGATCCGGTTTTTGCTTGCAGGTGGTGCCCTTCACCAGACGGAAGCTGAGGTTCTGCCCGGTGGCCTTGCCGATCATTTCATAGGTACCATCTGGCAGCACGCGCGTATTCCAGAACAACTCGCCTTTTTCAGTCATCAGCAGAGCGGCTGCGGCTGCCTGAAGCACAAACACAGACAATTTCTTTCTCTTTTGGTAATTCATTGAGGTACTGTTTAATGGTGCCAAGCGGGATCAATTTTGCCCCGGCGATATGTCCGGCCTGATATTCTTCCGGCTGACGAACATCAATCACCAAAGGACGTTTACCGCTCTTCAGCTTTTCATTTAATTTATGTACATTTATAGAAGGTACGGGTGATCCAAATAGGCTGGTAAGCAAATCCATTATTTCATCTCCTTCAAGAAAGTTTCAAAATACTTTGATGAGAATTCAATCAAAAGTTTACAAAGGTCATTCTCATTGCCTGATTAGTCAGCATGGCAATGCTCAAATGGTTTGCCACGCTATATTTTTTGTTGCACGAGCTTACCTAATTTTTTGCATAAAAATCCGCAGGAAATTAAGAGCGATTTCGTGCACGACTCCCACTTTCATGGAATCCCAGGCTATTTACGTAATCCACAAGAAATGCAGGCAATCGGGAAATTTTGGATGGGTGGCGTAAGCCCTACGCCAGTGAGTTTGCGATTCTGGCTGAAACACGTCGTGCTATAGCCAAAATGTATTCTGAAGACAGCTTGAGTCTAAGCAAGCAGGAATTCTTCGACTTACTCAGTGCTAATGCAGGGCAGCATGTTGCCTTGGTAGGCATCAGAATATCTTATCGTGCGGAAAATCGGATCGAAAAAAACAGTATGCCGTAGATTTGATGGAAAAGTGACGGACAGATGGACGATTCAATTAATCTCTTTAACCCCAACAATCTGAACAACTGCCGCCTGTCCGGTATGGAATTTTCCTTCAAAAACACTGCGATCAAACTCAACCGCATGAAGGAAGCGCAAACCAGCCAGTTCCTGGCGCAGGCTGGCGAGAGTCATCAGCATATCCAGAGATGTTGGACCACCAGTCTTCATTTCAAGCTGGCGAGGGGTAAAAGCTTCCAACACAAATACGCCGCCCGGTTTCAGACCGCGCACAACTGCCTGGTGTAAGGGAACCCGGATGGCTGATGGAACGTGACAAGAGATTGAGATAATGGCATCCCAAAGCTCCGGTTGGATCTTTAATTCGCCGAGATCCGCAGTGACAGTCGTGATTTGACTGCCCCTTTCAGATGCAAGCCTGCGGGCTTATTTCAGGCCGACATCGGATAAATCTACTGCCGTAACTTCGTGTCCAAGACCTGCAAGATAAACAGCATTCCGACCTTCGCCTTCCCCAAGCGAAAGGAGCTTTCCTTTCGGTATTTGGGTGATACCGAAACTAGAAAATCGTTTGGTTCCGTCCCATAAACATAATCGGGTTGGTTATAACGTTGATTCCACATTTGGATTCTTTCCGATAAAGATGAAAATATGATTATCGAGTCAATTCGTTGCTGTCAAAATCGGGTCGATAATCGATTTGAGAGTTTCAAACGAAGGCGGTCCGATCAGCTTTTGTCCATTAACCACGAAAGCGGGCGCACCGTTAAAGCCTAATCGATGCCCTTCGTTTGTGCTCTGATCTACTTTAGGAATGTTTTGGCCAGAATCCAGGCAGTTATTAAATTGGGTTTGATCCAACCCAAGTTGTGTAGCATACCCTTTAAGATCATTTATTCCGATCGCCGGGGACTTGACATACAACAGGTCATGGTATTCCCAGAACTTTCCCTGATCAAGCGCACATTGACCGGCCTCAGCGGCCTTTGGGGATGCTGACGTGATAATGGGGAAATCCTTCCAAACGAAGCGAACCTTGTCGCCATATGTATCCCTGATTTTCTGCAGAATACCGGAATTATGCCAGGCCTGGCAAGATGGACAGCCGTAATCTGAGTATTCAACGATGGTTACTTTGGCGTTTTCCGAACCGAAAGATGGATCGAGAGCCATACGAGCAGCGCTTAATGGTTCAGGGCGGGGGCGTGTCAGGGCGAAGATTGCAATGGCTACAATCACCAGACCAATCAGACTGAAGGTGACAATTGTTTTGCGCTTACCCTGTTGACGGCGTTTCTGAGCGGCAGACCTGATCGCATTTTTGGGGCTTCCTTGGGCATAGGTTATCCTTTTATTGATTTTGTTTACATATAGTAGATGCACCGAACACCCTTTTGTTGCAAAAACTAGAATTATCTTTAGCAAGTACGTCAGAAATGCCATTACAGCTAAAGCCCTTTCTCAAGGGAAAATTGTCCGCAGTGAGCGCTTCAGGTAATTTCCTCTCTTCTAAAAAGACTCATCTTGCCTTAATTCTCATTCATTCTCTTGTCATCCATGGAAGGTATTATAGTGACACATTCTCATCCAAAGTACAAACCGCTGAAAAGCCTGGGCCAGCGGGGACTGCGTGGAGACGGTAGATTTCACGTCACGGGAATTGGTTGGTACCGGCGGCAGGTGGTAAATAGGATGTGACGCGAGCGGACTCGAATACCACCCTGTTGGGGACCGCTATTTGAGCCTTACCATCCTTCGATAGGGTGAGAGGCCCAGGCCAGCGCAAGAATCAAAAATCCGCCTTCAATGGGCGGATTTTTTGTGCCCCCAAGGGGGTAAGGATCAATTATGTAATGGGGGTTTGAGAGGGTAGCATTCTTTATGTTAGTCAGATACCAGTTTTTCCAGCTCTTTCAACAACAGTGGCACGCTGATTGCAGCCGCTGACCAGATCCGATCAACTTTTATATCCCCGTATTCATACGCCAATACATTTCGTTGGCCAATTATTTGCCGCCATGCAATTTCAGGATGAGCATCCTGGAATTCATCCGAAACATGGTTCGCAGCTTCGCCAATGATCATCAGGGAACGCTCGACTGCATAACGAACCATCTTATTTTGAACAAATTTGGCGTAAGGGATACCTTTGAGAAAGGCTGCAATCTG
>CAILYI010000169.1 GCA_903838415.1 uncultured Anaerolineae bacterium
AAACCGCCACTGGTGGTTTGGATGCATCGGATTTGTATCCGATTATCGACTGGCATTTTTTTCCGATACTACCCATAAGAGCAACCCGTCCTGAAATCTTAGTTTCAATTTTTACATCCTTTCACAAATATTAATAGGAGATAATCAATCATGATTGAGTTAAAAAAAACAAGCGACCTGGATAAAGATCTCCTAGTAGATCAAATACGAGAGCAGTTCACGAAAATCGAACAACTTAAGTACCGGAGAACGCTGCTGGAATTTTTTGATGACCAGGGAAAATTTCTTGGTGATAATGTTTTTGAAACAACTTTTAAGCTGAAGAACGGCGATGCCCCGCTCGTTTACGAGGTATCTGGTCCGTATGATGTGGTTAGCAAAGAATATGCCACCATCGCCCGCGTTTATTATCGAGCTGATCTACAATTCGAATGCGATATGAAGTCTGGAATCTTTCAGAGGACTGCTGCAATGGTGTGGCTGTATCTTGATACTCTTAAGCATAAGCCAGTCAAAATATTATTAATTGGGGCGGGCAAGGTAGCCCTGCAAACTGTAGCATACATAAAGCACTTTTCTCCCGCCTTGGAAAGCATGGATTATCAGGATCTAACTCAGAAAATGGATTTTGAAAACCAGCTCCAAAAATTAGGATTGGCATCCCGGTATCTGTCTAATCCTGATTTCTCCATGTATGACACCATCATTTTAGCGACAAATACTAACCAATGCATCATCCATGAAGGAAATATTCCATCCATCAAGTTGGGTTCAGTGGTTGTTTCCCTGTGTACCACCTCTCAAAGTGGAGAAATATCAAAAGAAATTTACGGCAGGGATGATGTTAATATTTTCCTCGATTATGATTTATCCAAAACATTCACCGAGGATATGAGAAAGGTTAATGACCTTGGATACTTGGAGGATGTTTTTTATTTTCGGGACATCATTCAGGGACAAAAAGAGTTTGACCTTGGTTCCAAAATAAATATTGTCCGATTAACTGGCACCCCTATACAGAATATTGCTGTCATTGATTTGCTGCTTGGACATGAGAGTCCTGTGCAAAAAGCCGAACCTTAAAAACCTACAACCAAGGTGTGTGCTAGTCGAGGACGCAGGCAGCCTGCCCAAAAATGCCCGAGAGCGGCAAAAAAAGAATCCTGGGGTGTCATGGTTTGGGTTTTTTCATTTAGGACTGCCTGCGCGGCTTTGATTTTCGCTGCTGAATAGCGCTGAATTCGCCGTACATTATAATAAATCAAAAGCATCATCGCTATCCAGAATATATAACTTTGAGGTTATCATGCCCAACATAAACCAAACTCTCGTTGAAGTGAACGATTGTATTCTTATCATCATTGATATTCAGGACAATTTCCTGAAAAAGTTACCCCCTGAAAGGGTGGAATTGCTCATCAGCCGGGTAGGTTGGTTGATGGAAATAGCCAAAATTCTGAATGTGCCTATGCTTGTTACGGCAGAGGAGTCCGACTGCCTGAATGGAATGACAGAATCCCTTGCGGCAAAACTACCTCCAGGCACACCTGTATTCAACAAGATGTCCTTTGGGCTCGCCGGTCAGGCAGAAATATTAGAGGCAGTACGTGCCAGCGGAAGAAGGACAGCTATTATTGTTGGGCTGGAAACCGATGTGTGTGTTGCTCAGTCGGCCATCGGCTTGCTTCAGAATGACTTTTCAGTCGTGACAGTCTCTGATGCCACTGATTCGCCCGGAGGCGCTCACGAAGTCGGTTTGGAGCGGATGAAAAACGCCGGTGTTCTGGTGACAAGTTTGAAGAGCCTGTTTTACGAGTGGATCCGAACTGTGGAGATGAGCCACATCATAGGGCAAGAACATGGTGACCGGATTGGACGCCCCAAGGGTATCATCTTATAACGATGAAGAAAGGAAATCGATATATCTAAGCAAAAAACGCCGGTAACCATCCGCAATTCCGAAACCTTTCGAATTAATTCAGTGCATGCTGGAGATGTTTTCCAGATTTCAGTGCAGATGCCGCGTAGTTATGGAACTACGGAACAGACCTATCCAGTACTATATCCCAGGCAAAGGCGGCTTTCAGCGCCTGCCGGTGGAGCATTGGCTCTTTATTGTTGGAGTCATAATTCGTGTTAAGGAGAAGGATTTTCAAGAATCCTTCTCCTCTAGCATAAGAGTTACTTAACTACGATATAGGCCGCGTCGAGCCATAAGGTCCCGTTGAAAGCATAGATCAGTCCCTGGATACGCTTGCTCGAGGCATAGTAAAACACTTGCGCAAAAGTTGGAATCATCGCCGGGGTAGGCTACCCTCCAATTTCTGCGATGGCTTTCCCGAGCGCATCTTCCAGTTCCTGCAGCGCTTCATCAAAGTAGGTCGGCCGGGTTGTGCTTTCCCATACAGTTCCACCTTCATCCAGTACTCGTATGAAGGCGTCAGATTTACCGTAGTCGCCGATTTCAATCCAGCCGTACAGTTCGGTCCAGGTGGCGATATTGGGATAGGTTTTTGAGAAGGTTTTCATAGATTCAATTTTACTGTAAAGCTTCCGGGAGGCAAAGGTGCCGATTGAGGCCGCCAAGCGTATCTAGCACTGGGCCGAATCCACTTCGCACAGGACGTGGTCATCATTACATCAATAATTTTGATGAGTAAAAAGGAAACAATTAAATGACAAACTCAAGCAAAACCATTCTCGTCATCGGCGGGACAGGAATGCTCGGCAAACCTGTGGCGCAAGAACTCAAAGCAGATGGATTCGACGTGCACATTTTGGCGCGCTCAATTGAAAAGGCAAAATCCATTTTGGGCGATGGATACGAATATATCAAAGGCGATTACGAAGACGCGGGGTCCTTGAAAGCGGCCATGCAAGGTTGTGACGGTGCCCATATCAACGTGAAGGGCGGACCCACCGAAGCGGACTTTGACCGCGCCGATCATTTGGGCGTCAAGCGTATCGCAGAGACGGCGAAGGTTGTCGGCGTGGGGCGCGTGACGTTGATCTCGGCTTACGCTGTCAGCGTGGAAAAAGCCGATACACCGGAGAGCAGGTCAAAGGTCAAGGGCGAAGCGGCTCTTAAATCCAGCGGCGTGCCTTATACAATTTTCCGCGCATCGTGGTTTATGGAAACGCTGCCGTTATTTATCCAGGGCAAAAGCCTGTCGCAGATCGGGAAGCAAATCCACCCGCTGCACTGGGTCGCCGTTGAAGATTATGCGCGTATGGTTTCAAAAAGTTATCAGACCGATGAAACGCTCAACAAGGAACTTTATATTTTCGGCCCCGAAGCGTATACGATGGGCGAAGCGTTGGAAATTTACGGCAAGGGCAAAGGCTTGAAAGTTTCTAAAATGTCCACCAGCATGTTAGGGTTGTTGGGAACACTGACCTTCAACACCGAATGGAAAAGCATGGCAACGCTGATGACACATTATGAGAAGTGGGGTGAAGATGGCACGCCTGAGGAAGCCAATCGTTTGCTTGGCGCGCCGAAGATTTCTTTGAAAGAATGGTGCGAAAGCAAACGATAGTACGCTGTGCTTTCCAGCGTAACTGTAGAATAGAAAAGCGCTTTTGGACTGTTTAAGTGGTGTTTTTGGTTGTCCGGATTGAGAAAAACGTAGAATAATCCAGCGTAATTGAAAGCCACTTTTCTATCACAACCGTAGAAAAAGCTCACGGGCGTTGCAAGGCGGTCATTTGAATACAAGTACGTAGAGCATCACCTGCTCGTTCATATTTTCGACGCCAACCGCATGAAAAGCAAGAATCAGATATCCTGCCTTCCAGAAGCCAATGTTTTTCTACGGTTGCGCTGGAAAATTACAAACCTGGCTTATGACTTTTTCTACACTTGTGGTGGAATTTCTTGTTTTTCTACTGATACAACGCTGGAAAGCTCATGTAGAGATTTAAATATATAGAGACTGGAAGGGGTAAAAAAGCTGGATTGTCTCAGATATAGTGTGACAAGCAAACAACGTTTTTGCGCCCCAAAAATCTCGGCAATAAGACCAACCAAGTGATATTAATGAAGAAGCCTTCTTCACGAATTGACCATTGGAGAGCCATTGTTTTTCTCACATATCTGAGACAGTCTCACTATATATGAGACCCTACAGCTCAATTGTGGTCTGTAAACAGTGTCAAAGAACCATCAGTCTATCAGTAGTGCTTCGTACAATATAGACTGCACGAAGCACTATGGAACCATTGGTCAGGTAATTTAGGTTTTCGAAACAAATAAGATCGCAAGAATACTTCGGAAAATCCAAATTCTTGATCTTTCGTCGATGTGATGCATTGGCCCGCATGGGCTATGTATGAAACGTTGTGGGCAACATCCATTCACTTTACCCCACTGCTGCAAGGGTTGGTTGGGGCATGGCAGATTAAAAAATAAAGTAGAACTGTTCAACGAATAAGGTATGGCGGCAATTTCGATGAACGCGCTTTTGCCGAAGTGGAGGTTGGCATTATTCTTGCAAATCAGTCCATCCGTTTTGCAGCATTGATTCTCTTTGCCATTCCAGGCTACGGCTTGAAATCTCCCAACTCGTTTCAGCATACTATTTTTGCAGACAACACACACATATAAACTATTGACAATTCCCTAGAATAAGTGTATATACACTCATTATGCTCAAGGAAATGCCCAAAGAAAGCCTTTATGAATTCACCCGCCAGACCGTTCCGTGTGTTGGCTTCAACACGCGCCGCGTCGCACGGCTGGTCACGCAATATTACGATAACGCGCTGGCGCCCGTCGGACTTCGCTCCACACAATATTCCCTGTTGAGCGCCTTGTCTCTCATGGGCGAAGCGCCGATGCAGGATTTGGCTTTTATGCTTGCGATGGACCGCACGACTCTTACCCGGAATTTGAGTCCGCTGCTTAAAAAGGGGCTGGTCAAAGTCTCGGTCGGAAAAGACCGCCGTTACCGTCCACTGACGGTGACAGCCAAGGGACAGTCCGCGCTGGAGAAAGCGCTTCCCTACTGGCAGAAAGCCCAGTCCAGCATCCTGGATAAAATCGGCGCAGATCAATGGGATCAGATCATGCGCGGGCTTCACAAAATATCAATGATCGTCGAAGAAAACCAGGAAATCAAATAAAACTAAAAAGGGAAACAAGGAGTATATATGAGCGACAAAGCAAGACCTGCATGGCTGAACGAAAAGGAATATCCATTCAAAGACCATTATTTCAAAACGCTTCTCGGCGACATGCACTTTGTCGATGAAGGAACCGGCGACCCAATCGTGTTGCTGCATGGCAACCCCGGCTGGTCCTTTGAATACCGCGAAATTATCAAGGAAATGTCCAAGACAAAGCGCTGCATCGCGCCCGACTACATCGGCTTTGGGCTTTCGGACAAACCCGCCGATTGGGATTATCTGCCCAAGCATCATGCGGAACTGGTCGAGCAATTTCTCGACAGTCTCAACTTGAATAACATCACCTTTGTGATGAACGACTATGGCGGCCCACCCGCAATCTCGTACGCGATAAAACATCCAGAAAAGGTTAAAAAATTGGTGGTCTGCAATACCTGGTTTTGGCCGGTAAACGACATTCCCAATTTCCAAATCTTCAGCGGCATGGCAGGCGGTCCCATCGGAAAATTCTTCACCATGAACTTCAACATCATCGGAAAAGTCCTTTCCAAAGCCGCCTACGGCCCGAAGAAGAAGATGTCAGAAGAAGTGAGAAAACATTACTACATGCCTCATTCAGAAAAGAGCGCCCGCACCGGCACATGGGTCTTCCCGCGCGAAATCATCGGCTCGACAGCCTGGTATGAAACTCTCTGGGCACAAAGAGACAAGATCAAGCACATCCCCACTGACATTATCTGGGGCGATTCGGATATTGCTTTTAAGGAGGGCGAACTCAAAGTGTGGACTGACCTGATGGAGAATCACACGCTCAAAGTCCTGAATAAGATCGGTCATTATGCGCCCGAAGAAGCGCCCGAAGAAGTCATCAAGGTATTAAAAAGCAAATGAACAAGATTGCAGAAAAAGCGGTTGCTGCGTATGGCGGCAAAGAATTTTGGTCCAACGCGAAAACCATCGAAGCGGAAGTCAGTGCTCATGGACTGGCGTTCACGATGAAAGGCAGACCAGCCTTCAAACACGCCAAAATCACAATGGATGTGCATCGTCCTATTGTGCGTTTGACGCCCATTGGAAAAAATTCGCAGATCAGCGGTGTGCTCGATGGACATGATACCCGCCTCGAAGACTCAAACGGCAAAGTCATTGCTGAACGCAAAAATGCGCGCAGCGTTTTTCCCGGCGGTTTCGGACGGTTGTTCCATTGGGACGACCTCGATATGTCCTATTTCGCCAACTACGCTTTTTGGAATTACTTCACACTGCCTGCTTTGTTGATGCGTGAGGAAATCATTTGGAAAGAGATTGGGGACAACAGCCTCGAAGCGACTTTTCCAAAGACGATCCCGACTCATAACCCTATCCAACGTTTTCGCTTCGACCCTGAAACGGGTCGCCTTATCCAGCACGATTACACCGCCGAGATTCTCAGCAAATTAGCCACCGCCGCGAACGTCGTCCTTGAACACAAACAAGGCGCCGAATTCCTTTACACCTCGCAGCGACTGATTACACCGCGCTCGCCATTTGGAAAAGCCCTGCCCGGCCCGACTCTCATTGCCATCGCGGTGCATGATTTTCACATCAAATAAATTGACCGTACTGGTTGAACAAAAAAGAATATCCCTTCAAACGCCCACTTGTTTTCGTGTTGGGAAATCTTTCTTGGTCATTTGCGGCGCGCTGTGCCATCCACTCGACCATCCTTGAACAAAACGTCAGCTACGAATCGCTTCTCAAACATAAGCTATTGATTCTGCGAAGGCTGACTGGGACAGGCGCGCGCCTTGAAAAATCCCTGCAATTTCTACAAACCGAGCAGGGGGCGCATTTCATTTTTATATGTGAGACCCTACATTAAATAAAAACGGACACGTGATAATGCCTATTATCTTTGGTATAATTACCTAAACTCATCTAAAACACCCCTTTCAGACCCAATTTTGGCACAAAAATGGCGGTTTTATGAGCAACTCTACCCAAGATAATGCGAAAGACTATTTTTCAGACTACGAAACCTGGCTCAAAAAGCGAGACACGGCCCAAAAATCCATTCGCGCCTACACATCGGATGCCCACCAATTCGTGATCTGGTTTGAGCAATCCAGCGGCGAGACGTTTTCTCCCGCAGAGGTGGACTGGCAAGATGTGCAGGATTGGCGCAATGCTGCTGAGAAAGACTTCAAACCAGCGACCGTCAACCGGCGGCTTTCTTCCCTGCGCACGTTGTTTGCCTGGGCCATTGAGAAACAGCTGGTGTCTGCTGATCCCACACTGCGGGTGAAAGGTGTCGAACAGCAAACCCTGGCCCCCAAAGCTCTGGCCGAGGATGAAGTCCGCAGAATTCTCCGCCGGGCGCGGAAAGATAACCTGCGTGATTGGACGATTCTGGAGCTGCTGGCCGCCACCGGTCTGCGGGTGTCGGAAGCCGCTGCGTTGATTTTTGGAGACCTGCAGCTGACTGGCAAAACCGGCTGGTTGACGGTTCGTATGGGTAAGGGTAAGAAAACCCGAAGCGTGCCGATCCATGAAAAAGCCTGTGAAGTTTTGAAAGAATACCTGGTTGGAAAAAAGCTGACGGGTACCGATCCCCTTTTTTCTTCGCGCTTAAATAAACCGATGACATCCTACGCAATCTGGGGGCTTGTTAAAAAATATGCCGCCGAGGCCAAGGTGGAGCATGTCACTCCGCATAGTTTTAGGCACACTGTAGCAACGCGCCTTGTTCGCAACCCAAATGTAGATCTGGTAACGGCTGCTGCTTTTCTCGGACATAGCCGCCTAGACACTACGGCCCGCTACAGCCAGCCGAATGCAGAAGACCTGGAGAAGGCGGCAGGAGAGCTGTAGGGAGGGCTGTAAGAGCCACAATAAGCTTGACCCTTGCGGCGCTTTTCATGTTTTCATTCAAAGTCCTTAAATTTATTATCCAGTACGTTTACCCGTCGCTGGCTTGGAACCTACCGGCTTTCAGCCGGTAGGTTCAGTCATTATAACGGCCAAAAAAATCCCGAGGCTTGCTGAGAGCCCTCAAAAAAAAGAGAAGAGGTAGAACTATCCGAGTATAATTACTCTATTGTTGTCCGTACCCAGAATGGACGTTCCCTTGATAACGCGTACTGTACCATGGAACAAACCGAATCCATTCATCACCCATGTATCTGACACTTGTTGAGTTTGAAACCACCGGGCTGTTAGTTCAAGCAGACCAGACCTTTCATTATCATCGCCGAAAAATCTATCAGGATTTTGGGGTCCACTACTCATGTTTCCCGAATCAATAAATCAGCAATAAAAAATAATGAGAACAGATTATTTATTATGAGTGAAGTTCCTGAAGAAGTCATTGCAGGGCGGTACCAAGTTATTACTTCGTTCTCTGGAGGAATGGGAATTGTATATTTATGCAATGATTTGGAAAATGAAAATCTTCCGATTGCGCTAAAAACAATTCAATACAAATATCTACCTGATTTAGAATCTCGCGAGCGATTCTTGCATGAAGTTGATGTTTGGGTCGAATTAGGATGGCACCCAAATATTGTGCAAGCATTTGGCGCAGAATATATTATCAGATCCCACGAAATATATCTTGCGCTAGAATTAATCCCTACAGCGCCTGGTAAGCGAGATCCTTCACTTAGGTCGTGGATTTTACCGAATTTCCCAATGCCAATAGAAAAAGGATTAAGAATATGCCTTGACGTCATTAGAGGAATGAAATATGCGACAACAAAAATACCGGGGCTAGTGCATAGAGACTTAAAACCAGAAAACATTCTACTAGGATTGGATGGTTCGGCACGAATCGCAGATTTCGGTTTGGTAAAAACCTCGAAATATATTAATCAAGAATTAGAACAAGGACAAAAAGCAGTTACGGCGAATGTTGTTGGTACACCTCTTTATATGAGTCCTGAGCAATGGCTAAACCAGCCCACATTTGCTAGAAGTGATATTTATTCATTCGGGTGCATCGTTTATGAACTGATTACTGGAGAATTACTAATAAGCGGGAAAACAATCGAGGAAATGGCGAGAAACCACGTTGTTGGAGTTGGCATTCAAAAAGTCGAAAAATCAAATGTGCCAGTTGAATTAAGAAAGTTTATTACGCAATGTGTTCATCCAGATGCCCTACAAAGGTTTCAAACATGGAGTAGTGTAGAATCTGGCATTCTCTCCGTTTTTGATACCGTATTGCATATATCGGCAAATATTGAAAATATCGGTTTCGATATTGGAAAACAAGGGCAGGTACGAAAAGGGGAGTCCTTGCTTGCTCTTGGTATTTCTTACCTTGATATCGGGAAACCAAATGAAGCAATCGAATATTTCGAACGAGCTATCATTTTAGGAAAACAACAACAATTTCCAAGATTAATTGCGGCCTGTAAATTAAATATTGGCGTTTCAAAATTTAATTTAGGTCAATTTCACGAAGCTATTAATTATTATCAACAATCCATAGAATTATGCACACAATATAATTTAATCGAGGACGCGGTAATGTCTTTCGGCAATATTGGTAATTCATATTTTCAATTAGGCAAGTTTGATGAAGCTCTTCAGCATATTTTACAAGCAATTCAATTTGCGAAAAAATATCAAGATAAATATATGGAATTATTCTTGCAACAGAATTTGGCAAATGTATTATTGGCAAAAGGAAACGGACAGCAAGCCTTAGAGCTTTATAAAGAAATTACCATATTTTCTGAAAATCAAATGGATAATTTCGGGATAGCTGGTGGATTACTGGGAATGGGTATCGCCTACGAAAAATTAGGCGATTTAGCACAAGCAGAGACTGTCCTTAATAGAGCTTTGTTACTTGCAAATCAGCATGGTGATGAAAATAAAATATTAGCTTGCCTCGCTAATATAGGGCATGTAATCACAAAACGTGGAAAGCTACTAGAAGGAGAAAAATATCTTGAAATTGGGCTCTCTCTTGCCATTAAAACCAATAGAAAAAATGAAATAGGTCAATTATACGGTGACTTGGGTGTAATCCATACAATGATGGGAAATTTTGACAAAGCTAATAAATATCTAAACAATGCTATCGCAGTTATTAATCAAATTAAGAATAACCAATTACTTTCAAGAACAAAATGGTCAATAGGAGTGCTTCATGAAATAAAAAGGGAATACGCAGATGCTATAAAAAATCAAAGGGAGGCCGTAATCCTATTCAAAGAATTAGGATTACCAGAATATTCACAAGCTTCTCAGCATTTGACCGATTTACGCAGGCAACTAGGATTGGCTTAACAAAAGGAAACTATGGCTTCTTCACACTATGAAATGGTCAAGGAATCACTAATAAGAGGTTTGAAAAATGCTAATTTTGATGTCAAAAAATTCAGTCCTGCTAGCATCAGAGCTGGTTTTTTCACTGATCAAGTAGCTGTAAAGATGGCTGAAAGTGCAGCTCGTTTGATAGCGACTCGCTTAAGAAAGAATGTAGAACGCGGACAAGAATATTCTCCAGCTATTTTAGAAAAAGAAGTAGATTACATGGCAGCTGAAAGTGGTCTAAATGCTGCCATCGGAGCTATAAATATCTACATGGCTTCCGGACAAAATGTTTCGAAATATGTTAAAGATGGACGAGAATGTTTAGCAATATTAAGAAAACATGATCGGCCAGAGACGATCTATATAGAAAAAAGATTCTATGAACATATTGGGGAAGAGTAGAGCTGGTCCGCACTGTCCGCTGCGTTTTCTCGCCCAACCGTCACCTGGCGGGTGAGCCCAATCACCTTTTTCTGTGGAAGAATTTGATAATCCTTGGTGACCGTTCCGATTTCAGCTTTACCAGCTACATGCGCCTCCCACCAGAATACGCCGATGTATTTCCCAAATAGAGGCTTCTCGATTGTGTATTCCTTGAAGTGTCCACGCCTGATGTGCAAGCTTTGGGGTGAGCCCTTCCCAGGCTGTTCATAGATCGTTCGTTTTGTTTCACGCCCAGGCATAATCTGGAGAACATGATGCCGGGTGCCCTTTGAGCGATGGCGACGGTTTTTGATCTCGGGATTGATGCCCCCACGCTCCTCCAAAACAATATTTTTGCAATGCAAGAGCCCCAGCGTGAAGAAGAGCAGTGAGAGAAAATTTTCAGCGACAAGCTGAATTAAATCTTTTGCAACAGCCTCACTCGGCCTCTCCATCGAGGGCATCAGAACATATTTGAACAAGGTTTCTTCTGAATAACGTCCGTTGGGCGGAATCAGATAACTGGCTCCAATGGGAAAAAAATATACAGGCGAGCGATTATTTGGGGAGCCATAAAAGAAAATGAAGGTGCAGTCCCATCCATACTCATCTTTTTGGGATGTCAAAAAGACGCCATACTTACGCATTGGATTTTGATCAATGGCCCACTCAAACCACAAGTTTGGATAAGGCGGCGCAATGCTCGGGAGTTCTAAAAGAGAAAAATGATCTGGCAAGATAGCCACTATGTTGGAAACTAAAAATTTCTGGATCTGAACTGCTTTCAGGATGCGTAGTTCCAGAATATCCGGGTTTTCATTTACAAAAGCAACAACCTCATCAAAAAATAAATTCATTTTCACTCGCTTGTATGTTAGAGATCAGAGTCGTTTCCGTCCCATCACCTACTCAACGACCTCACCTGACCTGTGCCCGTCTCTTCCACGATCACTTCCGGAACGATAGACGGAAACAGGGCCGAGATATCCGCGCCCACACCCACGTAGACCGTATTCTGGGCATCATTGATCTGGATTGATGTAATGCGGGGGTAGATCTTCAAACCACCCAGATAGTCATTGTTCATATTGGCGTAGTGCTGCGCCCAGGCGTAGGTAGCCTGGGTGGGATGCAAGGAACCATTCGCGACAAAGGAGCGCTGATTTATCTCTGCAGCAGCAGCCACAGCCGCAGCATCAGCAGCCTTGCCAATCTCCTGCCGGGCATACAGATAGCGGCCCACATCAAAGCCCAATGCAAACAACGGCAGCACGACCACACCGATGAAAAGCGCCCAAAATGTAGACGAATACGCCCTGCGATCTCTCAGCAGCTTCATTACCAGCCTTCCTGTCGAAAGGTCGACTCGGCTTTCAATTGGAACGGCCCGCTCGGCAGCCCAGGAAACAGCACGGCCATCGAACCGAAGAAATTCGGGACTTCGCCGGTGACCCGGATTTTGAGCGTACTGCCCGCCACGCCACCGGGAGCCAGGATTTCGACCTGCGAGTTTTGCACCATGGAGACATTTTGCATGGAAGACCTGGCCTCACTCACAGCCCAACAAGGTGCGCAGGTCTGGGCCACGCTGCCCATACGCGCGCCGTGACGCGCGGCGGCCTGCACAGACTGCTGCCCGAACACCACCAGGCCAAGATTGGTCATAGCCAGCATGACAAGAATCGCAATCGGGAAGGTCATGGCGGCTTCCACCATCTCGATTGCCCTGCGGTCTTTGAAAAAACGAAACATAAGCGCCTCTTTTGAGAAAGTGCCGGTCTCTGCGCTCAGTTTCAAACGCAGAGACCGGCGGGGGTTAGATATTCCCGGCCACATTGCGAACAACATCGGCGATCTGGGTGCCGAGGAACTGGAACGCGCCGTAAGCGATCAGCACCACTGCGGCGAGCAATACACCTACCTCGGTGGCCTCAATGGCGCGCCGGTCGAGCAAGAGCTTGAACATGGTTATCACCTCCTTTCGGTTCAGAATGTCTGGAGTGCTTGAGATGCGAAAAATACGCAGGCGCCTGCCAGAATGGAGAGCATGGCGGGGATGGTTTTGCATTTCATCACCATCCCCACCACTCCTTGGATAGCGTTCATCAACGCCACCGGTACAAGGATCTCTGGTCCACACAACAAGATCAGTGCGGCCAGTACCTGGGCATCCGCGCCACCCAGGATGTTGAACTTCCAGCACAGCCAGATGGAAAGAATGGCCAGCATGGATAGTTCGGCGGAAACAACGTCCGCGGTTGTGAGCAGCGCCAGCACGAACAATGTGGTCAGAAGAAAGATAGCCAGGGATTGCAGAATTCCACTCAGGTCAGAAATCACAAAAACCAGACCGACAAAGGCAACCAGTGCCAATTCACCGCTGGCTTCCTTTAACAGAAGAGCTATGAACAACCCTGGCAGGGTCAGCCAGGCCGGGACGGCGCGACTTTTTAAATCATAAGCAGCGCAGACCGCCAGCCAGGCGCAGACGAGCAGGCTGCCCACCGACCCGAGGTTCATGCGCGGACGGGAGTCTCAAACATGGTCAGGTGTTTGGCGGGCAGCGCCTGCCCGGTGATCGCCAGCCAGACCTGGTCGGCTTCGATATCGAAGAACATTCCGCTGGTCAGCACCGAAAGCTCATAGTGAGCTGTGTCTTTGGGCTTGTCACCCAGCAGACTGGTCTCGGCTTGTGCGAGCACACCGCGTCCCTTGAGTTGGACCGCTTTTAGAAAGCGCTCACGCGATAGGGGAGTAAAGACCAGGCGGCGGCCATCCTGGCAGACAGCGACGATGGCGGTCAGGTTGTCCTTCTGCCAAGGTGTGGCTGTTACCAGCCCAGGCGCACTGCCCAGAACCTGCGCGGCGGTCTTTTCCAGCCAGGCCTGCGGGTCGGGAACCGCGATCTGGCGGGCCAGTTTTTCGCGCTTGATGCGGATGTCCTGTTCTGCCCAGGCTTCGATCTGCTCGCGCAGTCCATCGATGGCTTTGCGCTGGCGTTCGTTGGCCGAAGAAATCAGCGCGCCCAGCAGCAGGACGGCCAGTAATACGGAAGTGCCAATCAGGTATTCCATGCTTTCTCTCCTATGCAAAAGTAATATATGAATCGTATGTCTGGTGTGACATGACCGCGCGGAAGGATAGACGGGCATCTTCTTCGTCAGCCAGCAAACGCCATTTCCTGCCTAGCGGGATGGAGATGCGCCTGTGATTCAAGACAAGCCGTTTCCCATGAAGCGATAAATAGGATTCGCCACCTTCGATGCGCTCCACGACCTTTCGGGCGTGCTCCAAAACATCCGGGGGAATATGGCGGGTGTCGATCTCACGCTTTTTAAAGAACGCTTGCAGTTCAAGCCTGTTCATCACTCGCCAACCTTGACAGCGTTTTACCCAACCTGCGCAGGGCGCGTGGGCGAGGATCGAGCACAGCCGCGATCGCCAGGGCCAGCAGTCCAGCCAGCAAGATCGCCAGCAACCAGGCAAGCCAGGCGGGCTCGGCGGCTGGGGCGGCAGGAATCGGCGTCAGGCTGGGTGCGACCACAGGTAGGGCAGTAACGAATGCCTGAACGGTCGGCTGGGTTGTGACCCGTGGTTTGGGCTCTTGAGTGGATGTCGGCTCGGGCTCAGCAGTCGGCGTCCAGGTTGGCACAGCCGGGGCGATGAACGGCACCTTGATCGTGCCGGTAGCACTGGCGCAGTTTCCAACCCAATCACAGGCCGTCAGGGTGACGGGGTGATCACCAGCGGTCGCAAACTGACCCTCGCCGCACTTGCGATCCCAACTCAATTCGGAAGGCATGGTTTCAGGCGTGAAATTCAGCTTCACATCCGGCTGCCCGTCCAGACAACCGATCCGGACGCGGATTTCGGTCACTGGCAGGAACCTTCCACGGACATCCAGGCTGCCCGCTTCCCAGATCCACCAAGACTCCTGGATGATTACCTTTGGCGGGTGGTTGGCCAGCAGCAGGGTCACATGCGCGGTACTCTCGACGTTCCCGGCAATGTCATGCGCCCGGGCCAACACGGGATACAAGCCATTCCTGAGTGGTTTGGTATTCCAGGTGTAATGCCATTCACCGATCAGCGAAGGCTGAAGCGCGAGCCAGGTCAGGCCTTCATCTACTGATATTTCAACCGCAGCCAGCCCGGAGCTGGCGTCTGTGGATTTGCCATCCAGGGTGAAAGTGCCAATAGCCAATGTGCCCTTGGAGCCTTCCAGCGGCGAGACGAAAGCGGATACGGGTCGGGTCTGGTCTATCTTGAAAGATTTCGTGTCTGTTGTCCGGTTTCCAGCCGTGTCAGTCGTGCGGAAGTCAACCGTGTGCGGGCCATCCGCTGAAACGGTGATAATTGTCCCTGGCTCCCAGCCTCCGCCATCCACCTGGTATTCAGTCAGGGCAATCCCGCTGGTGGCATCAAAGACAGTTGCAGTGACAGTCACGTCCGAAACGTACCAATCTGCCAGTCCGATAGTCCCGGTAAGCGCAGTGGCAAGCGAGGGCGCGGTGGTATCGACCTGGAGACCAATCGTCTCCGCCAGTGAGACAGCGGATAGATTACCCGCATTATCTGTGGCTCTTGCCTCAACCGTATGCTCGCCATCGCTTAGTAACAGACTGTTCCCAGTTGTCCAGCTTCCACCATCCAGGCGGTTTTCAATGAACGCCACCCCACTAAGCGCATCGACTGCATTCACCAGCAGCGAAACCGGGCTGATGTACCAGCCGTTCGCGCCAAAGGTTCCGGATGGAGTAAAGGTTACAGACGGAGGCGTCTTGTCAACCTTGAAGCTGATTGAGGTCGTAGAACGCAGCCCGGCCTGGTCGGTGGCGCGAAAATCAACGTTGTGAGTTCCTTCGGAGGCAACGGTAAGGGAGCTTCCAGGTGACCAGGTTCCACCATCCAGGCGGTATTCGATCAAAGCCAGACCAGAGGTTGCATCAGAAGCGCTGGCTGACAAGGTCACATCCGTCACATACCAGCCTGCTACCCATGTGCCAAAGGTGATCGAAGACGAGATGCTTGGAGGCGTGGCATCCACTTTCACAGTCTGAGCCGGGGTGACGGTCGCATTCCCGGCGTTGTCAATCGCGCGGCCAATAATCGAATGAATTCCTTCGGCCAGCGTTGACGAAGTCTGCCAGCTGCCCCCATCTACCGCAACCTGGGTGGACGCTATCCCGGATGTGGGATCCGAACCAGACGTGGAAACCGAGGCCAGTGTGTACCAGCCGTTTGAAGCAGCAGTACCCGAGATGACCAAAGCTGCTGAAGGAGTCGTTGGGTCGAAGGCAAAAGACGCGCTGCCCACCCCGGACGATAACCCGGAAGTGGCAGTTGCCTGAAAATGGATCGCGCCGCTGCCACCCGGCAATCCCTGCGAGCAGTTGGGCCCAGCGCAAGAGAAACCTGCACCAGCAATATCACCGCTAATCGTGGTGGCGTTGCCCTGTGGATCACTGGCGCTCATATTGATGGCTGCTCCAGCCAGGCACCAGCCGTTCGAGCCGAAAACGGCGCATGAAACACTTCCTGAGATAGATGGCGGATAAACAGGGGGCGGCGGAGGCGGGTCATCAGGTTCACTGCAAGCGGGGTCACAGATGGTCTCATAAGAAACGCAGCAGCCCTTGTGTGGGGGTTTGGCGTCACAACCATTTTCACCAGGCGCATCCCAGTTGGAGCAAGTGGTAATTCGGCAGGCCGCCGGACAGGCTGCAAAAGCTCTGGGCATGCCACCACAGCCGGGGGCAAACAGCTCCGGGAAAAGATACACCAGCGCCGTAGCCGCCACAACCGCCAGGATCAGCACTGGCTTAGGTACAGCCGGATAACGCTGCTCCTGTGCCAATCTTGTGCCGGTCAGGGTCAGGAGCGTGCCAATCAGGGTCAGTGTCCAGAACCAAGCTGCTCCACTGAACAGGCTTTTGGTCGATGCCGGGAAAACCCAGGACAAGGCGGTGATAAATAAACCGATCGCAAGGCCAATCGAGACCAGCACGATCAAAGGTTCGCGACGCGTGTTGAATAGGCTTCTCATGGCTTATTTGACCTGGACAACGAGAATCTCACCCGGACTGACAAGGCCTCCGCAGTCCTGGGCACGCAGGATGACGACGTGGGCTCCTTGGGAAAATTCAGGAAAACCAAAGTGATAGGTCCAGGTGGTTTCCTTGATCGTCTCATCCAGGGCAAACCCCGCCGCGTTCCAGCCCTCGATCCAGCTGCGCCCGTGATCAGTGGATAGTTTTACAAGACAAATACCGGAACCGGCATCCGAGATTTCGGCAGATAAGTCGGAAGATGTGGCCGTCACTACGGAATTAATCCGTGAGATCCAGGTAACAGTCGGTGGAGTCTTGTCGATGTTTACGAATTGGGTGACCACATTATCCCGCCCGGCAGGTCCGGGTTGGAGTTCGATCTGGTGCTGGCCTTCTTCGGAAATGGTGAGCAAGCCACCTGGCATGGGTTTTCCATTTGCGAGGACATCGGATGGCGCGAGAACGTGAATCGTGACGTCTGATGTGTACCAGCCGCTTGGCGCGCCAGTCAGGGGGCTGATACCTACCTCGGCATCCAGTGGCCCGGCAATGATTTCGTTAAATGGTACGGTGCCAGGCTTGAACGGTTTCGCCCAAAGGGATAAGACGGATAGAACGGTTAAAAGAAAATGGGAAAATTTCATCGCGGTTCCTTATTCAGAAAAGAGATAAAGTCCTGGGTCAGTGTCTCCAGCCAGGAAATTTCCATCAATATAAGGCGGTACTCTGACTCGGCGTGTCCGGGATGCAAGTCGTTCAGCCACAGAAAGATTTCTTCCTGCGTGCAGGTCTCGAGCGCACCGCTTGACTGGGCTGTCATCCAGGAGAAGCAGACGGGTTGCATCACCGGCCGCAATCCCTGCACACGCTCGGTTATTTCCTTTGCGAAGCGCCAGGCAGGCAGGTCGGCCTGGGTTGAAGGTTCCGGGCACACGGAAAGGACTGGGACTTCCAGAAATTTTGTCGTCATAGATGAATATTTTTTCCGTGTTCCAGAACAGGGGATATTCCGTGGATGGGTTGGCATGACCCCAGTGGATGAATTCGTTACTGGGTGAGAGCGGAACATTCCAGTCCGTCGCAATCGGGCCGGTGTCATAAAGCCCACCCTGACGGCAATAGTTCGAGTAGAGCGGCTGGCAAAGATCCCAATCCACGCCACTTTTCGAGACATGCGAGCCCGAAATGCTGACGCGTACCACGTCACCAACGGAAGCATCTCCCAAAATGATTTCGGGCAATTCACTGCTTTGTGAGTCTGTGCGCAGAATGACCCAGGCCTCGAAGTTGGTAGACTGCACCAGTGCGATCTGGGAGGGAAGACCCATCACAAAGACCTGGCGTATTTCAGTCACAGTGCCGGTAAACGACCATGTATTCGGGGCTGAGAAGGTCAAACCCTGCCCAATAAGAGAAAGAACAAGTGCGATCAGAGAGAAGGTGGGCATCATGGTTGTCCTGTGGAGGGGCAAGCGAGCCTGCCCCTCCACACTGGATTCCTGGTTACGGTTTCGCTGGAGCGGGTGTAGCGGTGGCAGGCAGCATAGGTGCCACAAACTTGAGCTTCTTTTGCGCATTTCCCTGTCCGTCAGGGTTGATCAGCACGGTGTAGTTGCCTGGAACGAGCGTCCCGACTGTCACATCTTTGCGGTAGCCGCTGATCTTTGTATCGCAGGGGACGCCATTGCCGACTGCTTTGAGATCATAGGCATAGATCGAGATGACCTTGCCGCTCACCGAACTGCTCAACTGCACCTTGCTGCAGGCGTAGCTGCCCAGCAGACGGAACGTCGCCGGTTGGTTGTTGGTGGTGGTAACCTTGACGACGCTGGCAAAGCGCGCGATCTTGGTTCCACCGGCTAAAGCCACGCTGGTGAATAGGACTGCCAACAGGGATACCATCCCCAGGACGAGGAAAAACTTCTTACTGAACTTCATGGTGAAACTCCTTCGATTTGAATGTTGGGTCACGGCTCAGCACCGTAAAGCCCATGGAAACGAACAGAAAATTAGCCGGTCCCGTCCCGTCCCGCTAGAGATTCGGGATGGTATGCGATTTGCTAAGCAAATCGAACCGGGACTACTCGTAACTAAAAAACAAATGGGATCAGCCGCCAGCGCACCTGGTTGGCATATCCTGCGTACCCGGCGATGAGCTGCTCCTCACGCAAAGCGCGCAGCACCTGGATGTAGAGCAGCACCGAGAAAACTAGCGGTGCGCCAGGACTTCCGGCGCACAATGCCAGGCGCAGAAGCAGCTCACCGGTGTACATCGGATGGCGGACTAAGCGGTATGGACCCGAAACCACCAGCCCACGATCGGCAGGCGCGATCCCGAAACGGCGCCCCAGGCGTGCCAGCGACCACAAGATCAGCAGGTAACCTGCTCCGCCCACCAGCGTCCAGGCAACGGAGACTGCTTCCGGGCGAGTACCTGCCAGCGATGGGAACTTCATGCCCAGTACTGGTAAAAGTGAGGCCAGCAGCCCAAGGGTCAAACCAACCCGGTCCGATTTCTGGGCAGGCAGGCGCACCGCGTACAGGATTGCCACCAAAACATTTTGGGCGGTGTTGAGCCAGCCCAGAATGGAGGGGTGTTCCCAACTCACGATGCCAGCCAATATGGCGGCGAAGGCAAAGAAGGCGAAACCCAGCCGGTCGCGTAATTGACCTGGTACCTGCTCTGCAGTGGGTTGGGTCAGGTCAGTCACACGTACCTGAGTGCTTTTTTGCTCCAGCATTAGCCCAAACCTCCGAACAGACCGACCACCACCGGGTAACCAATGACCACCATGATCGTGGCCAGGAACGGGATGAAGTAGAAAACGACCATAGGCACAACCAGCTCGGAACCAAGCTTTTCGGCGCGCTGTTCAGCCTGCCCGATGTACTCGGAAGCGATGCTGATGGCCAGTTGGCCCATCAACTCCTGCTGGGCTGTGCCGCGCTTGATGAAAGACAACTGCACACCCATGCCGATCAGTTCCGGCATCAGCGATTCATGTGCCTCGCGCTGGATCTGCTCGATCAGGTCACGGCCCTGGGACTGCTGGATGACATTGCGCATCCATTGCCCAACCAAACTCGGAGCCTTGCTTACGCGCCGGATGGCCTGATCCATGCTGACATTGGCCGCCATTTGGGCGGAAACTAACTGAATGAACTCGGGCAGCTGCGAAAGCAGGTTGCGCCGCGTTCGTCTGGCCGCGCCGTTGAGCGAGATGCCAGGGAAGTTGAAGGCCAGCAACGCCGCAATGCCGGTGAAGACCATATCGCCGCGTGTCAGGATTGAGCCACCCACCAGCGCGGCGGTCACGGCTGCGATCTGCAAGCCGATGTACTGCACTGCGTTCCAGCTGATCCATTTGCCGCCCATCTGCGCCCAGTACAAATTGGCGGAGATCTTGCGTAGCATGCCGGGCGAGGCGAACTTCTCCACCGGCTTATCCAGGGGGGATAATGCTCCACGCAGACCGCTCAGCTTTTGATCTGTACCCGCCGGGGCAAAGGCATCCGCCAGGTGACCTTGCGGCGCGCGCTGCCAGACGAATTCGACCATCGTGTACACAATAAACAAGGTCACTGCAATGCCAACAAGGTAAATGAAACCGGTCATACAGCCTCCTGGATCATCGAACGCATGATGAAGTAACCGGCCACCATCGTCAGCACCACACCGCCCAGAACGAGCTGCACCACCAGGGAATGTAAGGACTTGGCGATCAGCGGATCCATCGAGAGGTAACCCAGCACCAGGATCAATACTCCGGGCAGGGTCATGACCGAGACCATCACGTCACCGGCCTTGGCTGAGGCGCGGTTGCGTGCCATCAGGATCTGCTGGACACGCGATGAGATTGAGAGCAGAGTATCGGCATACTTGCCGCCGCCCGCTTCCATGTAACCATCCAACAGCATGGCCAGGTTGGCCAGCGACGTGGAAGGGGAGCGTTCGGCCAGCGAGCGCAGCGCTTCCTGGCGATCCTTGACGCGCATTTCAACGGCGGTCAGGGACAGTTCAGGCGCCAGCGGGTTCTTGCCTTCGATATCCAGACTGTCAGCGGTCTCCTGCAGCACTTCGGATGGCGAACCACCGGCGAGCAACCCTGCCGCGATACGACCAATGGCAATCGGCAGGATCTTGTCGATGGCTTTGCCGCGTCCCTGGACTTTGTCTTTAAGCCAGGCCTGCGGCGCATACCAGGCGATCCCGGCCAGTACCACACCCACCAACCATCCGAGCAAAGCCGCGCCAAGCGCAAAGGCTGCCAGGGCAGCGCCATAAGTCATGACCTTGAAGGTTATTGGTTTGATGGTCAACCCGGCGGCCAGTAACTGGTATTCCAATGAAGCGGGGTCGAGTGCCTGCATGCTCTTGGCGCTCTCCAGCGTGTACATATCGTTCAGCACGCCCGCCTTGACCCGGCGCGGAAATGCCAGCCAGAGAACTAAAAGTGCAGAAAGCACCGCGATGAGAAAGATCAATCCAGACATAAAAGGCCTCTACCTTCCTGAAACCAGCGTTGTGCTGGCGGAAATTCCCAGCGAAAAACCGCTGAACAAGCCCGTCAGCAGGCCAAAGGCCAGCAGCAGGACCGAGTTGCTGGTGAAGAGCGCTTCCTGCGGCGGTTTGAGCGCGGCAGTTTCCACGCAATAAACCTCCAGAGGGGTGTCGGTCAGTGGATCCATTACTGCTCCTCCAGACCGGCTTGCTTCCAGTCGGCAGTCTTATTCCAGCGCGGGCTCGCAGCCGGGGAACTCTCGTCATAACGCCAGAGCGTGTTGAACGCGACCAAACCATTCCTGAGTTCCTTCTCGACTTGCGAAATCGAGATCACGCGGCGCTTGTCGTTGCGGATGCCGATCTGCACCTGAACATCGATCGCACTGGCCACCGTTCGGAGTGCATCCGCGCGATTCACGCCCATATCGGTGCCCATCAGCCCGGCCAGGCGATCCGCGGTTTCGCGCGGGCTTTCGGCGTGCAATGTGCAGCAGCCGGAGTGACCGGTCATCAGCGCGCGGAAGAGCGACATAGCCGCCCGTCCATCGCGCACTTCACCGATCACCAGGTAGTCCGGTGACATGCGCATGGCATCGTCCACCCCGTCCGAAAGGTTGTAGGGTGTGACTTCGGTGCCTTTGGCCTGCGGGCGGGCCTCGATGGTTTGCACTGTCTCGCGGTCGATCCAGACTTCTTCCGGATCTTCGATCTTGACGATGCGCCAGCCTTCGGGCAGGAAGTTGCACAAGGCCGAGAGCATGGTGGTCTTGCCGGTGCGCGTCCCGCCGCAGATCAACGTGCGTTTGCCGGACTGCATGGCTTCGCGCAGCACTTCCATCATTTCGGCGTTCAACGCCTGGCGCTCGATCAGCCACTCCGGCAGCACCGGTTTCTGTTCATACAGCCGGATGTTGATGGATGGCATCCTTCCTGGAGGCGCGATGGCCGGGTGCAAGGCTTTGATGCGCCCGCCGCCCGGGTTGTGTTCGGTGGAAGGCAGCTTGGCATTCACGGACGGGTTGGACTCGTCCAGGCGTTTGTTCTGCGGCCCGAGCAGCCGGTCCAGCACACGCCATACTTCACCCGGCTCCGGACGCATTGCGACTGTCTCAAAGCGTACTTCGCCCTTACGCATGATCTGCAAGAGCCCATGCGAGTAGAGCGTGATCTCAGAGATGTCCGTACGCGCCGGTGGCAGCAGCAGATCCAGGAAACCCAGACCCAGCAGCCTGCGCGAGATTTCAGCGGACAGTTCCTGCTCGACTGCTTGCCCAGGGCGCAGGCTTCTGCGGCGGTAGGCCATGCCCACCAGGGTGATGACATGCTCCATGACTTTGGCGCGTTCGACAGGTGTTGGACGGGTAAGCACGGCGGGCGGAAACTCGGTGTTGATCTGGTCGATGACTTCGTTGACCAGTTTGTCGCGCTCGCTTCCATCCAGCGCCGCATCCGCGGATTGGGTGTTCAACATGCTCAGGACCATATCTGCTTACCCAAACCTTAATCTTGGCAGCTTGAAGACCGAGCGGCCGTTATCTTGCGGCGCGCTGGCTGCGCGTTCCATGCCGGGGAAGAGCGCCCCGATGATCTGGCGCAGGCCCTTGGATAATTTCTCAGAGCGCAAAACAGCCGGGATGCGCTGCTCCTGGGCCGCGAGCACGTTCGGATCGGCGTCGATGACCGCGATGATCGGCGGCGCCCAGCCCAGGGCTTGCGAAAGTTCCTGTTGGAAGGAGCGCGGGGTCAGGCTGCTGGTTTCAGATGCCTGGTTCAGCACCAGGTAGGTGGCTTCGCGCGGCAGTTTTCCAAGTCGGTTGAGCATGTTGAGCGTGTGCCTGGCAGCGAACAGATCGGCCATGATCGGGCGGTAGACCAACAAAGCCACATTGGCAAACAGCAGCGAGTGGATCATCCACTCGGATTCGTCTGAAGGCAGATCCATGATCAGCGCGCCGTAGGAGCCATCTTCGGCAGCCAACAAACTGGAGTAGATGCTGTTGGGGGCGCGCACATCCGCTGAGTTCTTGACCGCCGTGGCGTACTCGACGCTGTCTTCCGGAGCAAGCAGGATATCCAGCCCTTCGATGCGCTGGATGGCTGCCTGCAGGGCCGGTTTGCCGGGGCGTTCAAAGAATTCGCTCAGGTTTGGGACGTAGCGCAGCTTGAAGTGCGCCGAGGCAGCAGGCGGCATGCCCAAAGAAAAGAGCAGCGCCTTGACCGAAAGCCGGGCAGCCAGCTCGTAGCCCAGGTTTTCGGCGATGGTGGATGCGCCCGCGCCACCGGCCTGCGAGAGCACAGCAATGCGCTTGGTGCCGGTCACCAATGGCGAGACAGTCTGCTGCGAACTTGCGCCAAAGTCGCTGGCCGGGCCGTAGTTCGAAGCCGGGGAAACGCTGAACTTTTTGGAATTCGCGGTTTGACCAGCGGTGTACGCCAGGCTGGCGATGTCCGTCCAGGAGATCGGGGCCAGGTAGACCCCGCCCACCACGGCTTCCATCGACTGGATCGCGCCTTTGAAACCTGCCAGGGATGCAGGCAGCACCACCATCGCGATCCCGCTCCAGGCCATCAGGCCGCGTAGCAGCGTTTGCAGGGCATCCGGGCCGGGAGTTATATCGGCCTGAATGATGAGCACATCCGGCTTGAGCTTGGGCAAGTTGTCCTGCAGGTTCTCCCAGTTTTGGGCAGTCCCAACGATGTTGAAGCGCGCATCATGTAGGAAAGCGGGCTGCATCTGGTAGATGACCACCTCGTGGCCCGGGCCCGCCAGCATGACGGTGAGTTGTTGTTCGCTCATCGGATGCTTCCTACTTGATTTGGGTGGCAGTGGGGGTAGGCAGGATCACCTGGGTGCCAGCATTCAGCGCCTGGTACATCTCGCCCAGGTTGAGGGTCAGGATCTCGCCCGCCTGCAAGCCGCCAGCCGGTTCGATGGCAAGGAATAATTTGCCGTATTCATCCAGGGCTGCCAGAAGTGAGGCCGGGTTGACCATCAGGCCGGGCTTGATCTCGACCGGCTGCAGCGGCACATCCAACACGATCACGCTGCCAGATTGCGCGGACTGCGAAGTGGTGGCGGATGCGAACATCTGATCGTTGCCGCTGCCGGGCGGGAGTTCCTGGTAGCGGAAGGATTGCGGGACGAGCAGGACTTTCACGCCGGTGATGGCGATGCGCACGAGCGGAGATTGGAGCGGGGCGGGAGTTGGGGTAACGATTGGTGTAGCGGTTGCAATCGGCGCATTCGGGTCGGCCACCTGCTGACCAGCGTCCGGCATCATGGAGAGAGCCGAGTTCAGCCCGGCGTTCTGGAGCACATCCGGAGCGAGCATCCCGATGATGGTGATGGTCTGGCCTTCGCGGATCAGACCAGCCACGCCGGATGCGGCGTTGACGCGCACAGCCAGGGCGACATGACCAGGCTGGAGTTGCGAAGGGATACCGGATGCAGCCGATTCACCCACCACCGACTTCGTGATGAAATCGCCGGGCGCGCGGCCAACCGTGAGCATCTGGCCTTCGACATCCGCGATGGCTTTGAAAGCATCCGAAGGCACACCGCCAGCGGGAACCGAGCGCACTTCCATCAGGTCGGCAGTAAGCAGGGTGCCGGGTGCCAGCCCGACTTTGGCGGCCACAACGCTTGATGGGCGGATGGTACCGTTGAGCAGGGCGATGACCAGAAAACCGATCAGGACGGCGAAGCCGATGACCATGATGGGTGAGCGTTTCTTCTTGTTTTCCATGTTCGTGATTCTCCTTTGGGTTTAAAGCAAAAAGCGACCACCTGCACAGGAGGTCTTTGATACCCAAAGACACTGCGGTAGGTGGTCGCTTCTAGAATAATAGGGAAGGGGTGGCGACCGTTCGGCCAACGTTATTCAGTTGTGAGCGGCGAGTTTATCACAGTTTTGAGTGAGGGAGATGGTGAGTTTGGATTTTGAATTTAATTCAATGCTAAATAGCGACAAAAGGAATATATGAACCTTAGTGTGAGCAAACCGCTGTCTGAAAGTTAAGCAACTGAGGCCAAGTGGTTTTGCCAATGTCCGACCAAAAATCTGTTATGACCTTTTCGACAATAAAACATTAACGGTTTTCGGATTAGCTCATTTTGCAACCCTATAAAACGCTATAATTGTTTATTACCATTTCGAGAACATTTCAAGATGCGCAGCCTTAACTCGAAGACTCAAGCATTAAACCTTATCCCAAATTTACAATTTAATGTATATCAGCAATTGGACAGTTATAATAGCATAGCTGTTCATATCTTGGATACTTCGAATATAAAATTATAAGGCGTATTGTTCATGATTAATAACACTTCATCTTTGGTCTTATTACATATTTCGGATATCCACTTTCGGAAAAACGTTAGCGGCAAAGTTTATGATCTGGATGCGGATTTACGCAACATGATTGAGTTGGATACGAAAATAATGGTGAAAAGATTAGGGGGTATCTCTGGAATAATAATAAGCGGTGATATTGCTTTTGCTGGGCAGCAAGAAGAGTATATTAATGCGCTTGGTTGGTTGGAAAAATTATGCGATTCCTTGGATTGCTCGAGAGATAAGGTGTGGTGCGTTCCAGGGAACCATGATGTTGATAGATCAATTGTTAGCCGTAGCATTTTCCTAGAAAATGCCCATAAATCGTTAAGGCCACAGGATCCAAATGATGTTGATGAACTTATTGGGCGTTACATGCAAGATGAGCAGGCAAATGATTTATATCGCCCAATTGAAAAATATAACCAATTGTTTGCAGAAAAATTCCGATGTGATATAAATTCGAAGAAACCATATTGGGAACAAGATTTTCTTCTGAACGATGGGTCAACGCTTAGGCTTCGAGGAACTAATTCAACTTTGGTATCTGATAGCAATGACAACGATGCAACTTATAAACTTATCCTTGGAAGTTATCAAGCAACCCCTACAAAGCAGAGTGGCGTCGAATATATCGTCGTTTGTCATCATCCCCCATCCTGGTTGATTGACCAAGATCAAGTTGAAGAAACTTGGAATGCTCGAGCCAGAATACAACTTTTTGGACACAAACATAAGCAAAAAATAACTTTTGTCGATGATCGAAGTATCATTTTAATTGCTGGAGCGATGCATCCAGATCGAAGAGAGCCGAATTGGCATCCTCACTATAATTTTCTCGAAATAAGTGTTGAGAATCAAGAGAATAAAAGGTATTTAAAGGTTGCCGTCTATCCACGCACATGGAATAGTTCTGATAAGCAATTCCAAGGTGAATACTCTCCACAGGGTTCAGATTCTAGAACCTACAATATTGAAATAGAACCTTGGGAGGCAGAAACCGATGCCAAAGCAAATGATAATAGCTATGAAAACATGGGCCAACCAGATATGGCTAAAAACAACTTGGAAGATAATAGCAAAGGTGTAAGCTCTACTGTTGGACAATTTATGGACCCGTCTAGAAAGCTTACATACCAATATCTTAGCCTTCCCTATCACAAGAGAATATTAATTGCTCAACAACTAGAGCTTATTGAGGATAGTGATGAGGGATTACGTGATAGCGAGTTGTTTGTACTTTATTTCCAACGAGCTCGCGATAAAAAGGTACTTGAACAATTATGGAACAATGTTTCAAATGCTTATGGATCCAATGACATTGATCAAAATCCTTTCCAAGGGAGGTAAGTAAAATGAAAAGTGATGATATAAAAAATCGATTTGGGGACTGGTATCGAGAAGTACATATTGAACCTACTTCTGATTTGCTCAACAATCGTTGGGAAGGCGTTCTTAAATATTCAGCAAAAAAGAAATCTGTGAACAAAATCCTGAATCTAATCAGATGCCTTTATGGTGTAAAACCAATTGAAAGTATAGCGTTCTACGAAGAGTTTTCTGAAACATTCCAGAAATTTGATCCAGTTTTTTCAGTTCGAAATGAACAAAACAGCTTTGAGGCACGACTGCTTTCAGGTGTAATACTTGTAAATTTAATCGTTAGTAAACAATCACCCCTGTCAGATTTTGTGGCTATGGGCATTATTTGTTACCACAGCCAAGGCTTACGAGAAATAGGTGCCTTTAATGATTTCTTGCTAATTGCCCAAGACCATCTAAAACAAGGGGCATTAGATGCTCGACATCCAGTCACAACCCATAATCCCATGCCTAATTTCGACTCGGAATCTATTGTTAAAACGATAAATCCTGCAGACCCTTCAAATAATTTAACAATCCTTTGGCCAACCATTACAAAAATATTAAAAACTATAGATGATAGGTTTCAAGAAACATCTAAGAGAACCGAAATATTACAGAAAAATTTAGTTTTTCAACAAGAAGAGACTAATATATTGTGGTGGGTATTTTCTGAAAATAGTCGGGAATTTAAGGTAAATTTTAGTGCTTTAGATAAATACCATGCATGGTTCACTGCTGCCAAGGAATTAAATGAGTTAAT
>CAILYI010000170.1 GCA_903838415.1 uncultured Anaerolineae bacterium
GGTTTGAGTGATCCAGCCATACGCAGAGCCTGGGTCGCCTTTCGTAAAGGGATGTGGCAAATGCCCGCGATGTTGGTTTTATGGCGTGAGTATGTTAAGGCGCAACCCAGTTGGCAGGAGCATCGTTACGAAGGTTATTTGCCCGTAACAATCGATGTGACGGCCTTTTGGCGACCTGCGTTGAAGAATTGTCCTGGCAAACATTATCACCCAGCTGCTGGACGCGCTCTGCCCGCGGTCATTTTTGGAATTACAGGCGACGTTGGTGAAATCAACGGGCAACGACTGGCCCTGCCTCGCGCCTTCGAACGAGTGCATCCCAAAGACCATAGCGAGAAACGCTTGTGGAAAGAGATGCTTAAAAACATGAAAAAGGATCTCAAGGCTGATGAAATAGCGGTAATTGACGCTGGGATGCACATCAGCGATCTACAAGCAGCCGGTATTGATCGATATGTCCTTCGCCTGGCAACCAACTTTACTGCACGACGAAATTATCTGCCCGCGTACAACAACCTGGGGCGCAAGCCAACATACGGTTTATCGGTACGCCCATTGCCGCGCAAACATAAGGGCAAGACCATCGAAGCCACCGTAGTGGACGAAACGTATACCTTTGTCGAGAATGGGCACGAGATCCGTGTCGAAATTTGGCGCAAACTAATTTTGAATAAAGTCGTACCCAACGAGGACAACAAGACCTTTGATGTGTATGCCATTTATGATCCAGATTTTGATCAGCCCTGGCTATTGGCCACCCCGGTTGCACTCAAGCCAGAGAGTGTACGCGCTATCTACAAAGATCGTTGGCCTGTGGAACAGATACCGTTGAGTGCCAAGCAGATGGTTGGAGCACATCGCCAGTTCGTCCACAACGAAGAAAGTGTTCAGCGATTGCCTGAGTTGGCGCTCCTGGTGGGCTCAGTTTTGAGCTTTCTTGCGGCATCATTCCCGGCTATGCCAACGGGCTTTTGGGATCGCGAGCCCAAAAGAACCCCTGGTCGGTTGCGGCGGCAGTTGGCAGGCAAGGCATTTCCGAAAGATGCCCAAATTTCAGGGCAACTTCGAGAAAAGAAGTCAGTAACGGGCCATTTGCCCAAAGGAAACCTGGCGCGAAGCCAAAAAACGGCTCAACCTGCGGCAACATAAGCTTTTTGGCGCAAAAGATGGTTAATTTTATAAGATTCAAACCCGTCCGCAACACATTTTGCCGGATTGGTCTATCACCTGTTAGCGGAAAGTAAAGTTGAATCAATTCTACAAATACCGGGGTGGAAACCGGATATGTTAGAATCACCAGCATGAAACACATTTTCTGGCTCCTGCTGACTTTTACACTGGTTGCCTGCCAGCCGGAATCTGCCAACACCAATGTTCTGCTTCTGGATGGAGATCAAAGTATCAGCCTGCAAGCGGATTCGTTGACCCCGGCGGCCATCCTGGCTCAGGCCGGGTTGATGCTCGACCCGGCAGATGTCATCCTGTTTCATGGAGCGATTCTCCCCGAAGATTTTTCGCTGCCGCCCGGTGCGACGTATATTCTCCAAATCCGCAGGGCACACACGCTGACTCTGGTCACGCCCGATGGACAGACCACGCTTCACAGCGCGGCGGCCAGCCTGGGCCAGGCGTTGGCGCAGACCGGCTTACAGCTGTACGCCGCGGATTATATCGAGCCGCCGCTGGAGACGCCGCTCAATACCGATTTGACGGTCACATACCGCCCGGCGCAGGACCTGATCGTCAGTGTGGATGGGCAAACAGTTTCGATGAAATCCTCCGCGCAGACAGTTGGGCAGGCATTGGCCCAGGGCGGGATTGCGCTGCTCGGACTGGACAAAAGCCTTCCGGTTGAGTCTGATCCGCTCCCCGCTAACGGGCAGATAAAAATTTACCGCGTCAGTGAAACCGTCACACTGGAACAAAAATCCATTCCTTTTTCCAAAAAATATGAATATTCCGCCGAGCTGGCGGTGGGTACACAAAAAATCCTTCAGCCGGGCGAAGTGGGATTTTCTGTCAGCCGCGTGCGCGTGCGCTACGAGGATGGTCAGGAAGTGTCGCGGACGACCGAGGCCGAAACGGTGCTGCGCGCACCGCAAGACAGCCTAGTCAGCCTGGGCACACAGGTGACGGTGCAAACGCTGGCAGTGCCCGGCGGACAGATCCAGTACTGGCGCGCGGTGCAGATGTACGCCACTTCTTACTCGCCGTGCCGTTCTGGAATATCGAAGTGCTCGTACGGCACAGCCAGCGGCATCCCGGTCAAACAGGGCGTAGTGGCGATGACACGCGCGCTGTTTGGTCAGCTCGTGGGCACGCAAGTCTACGTGCCCGGTTATGGCGTGGGCGTGATCGGTGATGTGGGCGGCGGCTTCCCAGATGGCCGCCTGTGGATCGATCTGGGCTACAGCGACGAGGACTGGCAGAACTGGGGCGGCATGGTGACGGTTTATTTTTTGGCACCCGCCCCGGCCAGCATTCCGGCAGCTCTGCAATAGCCATTCGCCGTCAAATTCGCGGATAAACCCAAAACCAGATGTCACGCTTCGAGAAATTCAGTCTCGCCTTCCTGATCCTGATCGCCGCCATCCTGTGGGCGGCTGTGGACTGGAACTTTTTTCGAGATGTCTGGCAGTCTCCGCTTGGCCCCAGCATGGCGCTGACCGATGTCGCACCGGCGCCGGAAGCCAGCCCGACCGATCTTCTTAGCCCGATTGCGCCGGTTTTTTCCACTCTTCAAAACGCCAAACAAACCCCGCATGTGGAAAGCGCTCCGCTGTGCGGCGGGCCGCGCCTGATGACCGTGCTGGCGATTGGCTCGGATACGCGCGCCTCGGGCTATCTGTACGGGCTGGCAGACGTCATCCGACTGGTGCGTGTCGACTTTGTCACCCCGCGCGTCACCGTGCTGGAATTTCCGCGCGATCTGTGGGTTGAAATCCCTGAAATCGCGGCCCATTACGGCATCACACACGGCAAGATCAACCAGGCATACCTTTACGGCAACCCCGGCATGGGATATTATCAAGGCCCCGGGCAAGGCCCCGGCCTGCTGGCGCGGACGCTCGACCTGAATTTTGGCACGCGCCCCGATCACTACATTGCCGCCAACATGCAGACCTTCGTTCAGCTAATCAACGTCATCGGTGGCATTGATGTCTACCTGCCCTACTCCGTTGACGCGCGCAAAGCCGACCAGCCCAAGCGTGACGATCTGTATTTTGAGCCCGGCAAACACCATCTAAACGGCGAACAGGCGCTCATGCTGGCGCGCATCCGCGAACACAGCACCTTTGGGCGCGCCGACCAGCAAAATCGCGTGCTGTGCGCCGCGCGCGAGGCCTTGCTCAATCCGTACAATCTACCCAAACTGCCCGAAATTATCGACACCTTCGATAAAGCCGTCCAGACAGATCTCAGCCCGCAGCAAATTAGTCAAATGGCCTGTCTCGCGCCGCAGTTGAAACCGGGCAACATCGCCTTCATCACCTTTCCACGCGAGTTGCTCACCGAAGCGCGCACCTTTGACATCGGCGTCAACAAAGACGTCTACATCTTCAAGGCCGATTTCAACACCTTACGCCTCTACGTCAGCGCCTTCAACACCGGTATCTGGCCTGATCCCAACCCCACGGCAGCCCCTGCCGGAACACCCCGTCCGCCCGGAGAAGGCGGTTTTTCATGCCCATGAACCTTGAACCCCTCAACACAACCGCGCTTTTGCGCGAACACGGCCTGCGCGCCGATAAAAGCCTCGGCCAAAACTTCCTGAGCGACCGCGCCTCACTGGAAAAAATTGTGCATGCCGCCCAGATTCAGCCGGATGACGTGGTGCTGGAAATTGGCCCCGGTTTGGGAAGTCTGACGCGCTACCTGGCGCTTTCCGCCAAAACGGTGACAACCGTCGAACTGGACCGGGACCTGATTCCCGTTTTACAGGCCGTGCTCGCCCCGTATCCTAACACCCGCATCATCGAGGGCGATATTCTCAAAGTCTCCCCGGCGCAGTTGATGGATTCCGCCGACTACCTGGTCGTCGCCAATGTGCCTTATTACATTACCTCGGCCATTTTCCGCCACCTGCTCGAAACCTCGCCCCGTCCGCGCCGGATTGTACTGACCATTCAAAAGGAAGTCGCTGAGCGCATCTGTGCTGAGCCAGGCGAAATGAGCCTGCTGGCATTAAGCGTGCAAGTGTACGGTCAACCAAAAATAACGGATATTTTGCCAGCTGAAGCCTTTTTCCCCGCCCCCAAAGTTGATTCCGCCATCCTGCGCGTGGACATGTACCCCGAATCAATCATCCCCGCCCCGCTGCTCAATACATTTTTCCTGATGGCAAAAGCGGGTTTCAGCCAAAAAAGAAAAACCCTACGGAATTCCATCTCCGCAGGGCTAAGAATGTCACCTTCTGATACCGGTCAACTGCTGGAAAGCGCCGGCATTGATCCCATGCGCCGCGCCGAGACCTTAAGCCTGGCCGAGTGGCAGACTCTGGCGGCGCAATACGAAATGCGCAACCGCTGACGCACTTACGCCGCTTGCCGTCGCGCCGCTACCCCGTTTTTCCGTAAATCCCTGAAATGCCACTTCACCTGCCAGACGCGCAGGGCTGCTTCCAGTTGGATTTTTAGCGACATCTTGGATTTTCCCCAGCGCCGATCGGCAAAATAAATCGGCACCTGAGCAAATTGGTATCCCAGCGAATAAGCCATATAGGCCATCTCAACCAGAAAAATATACCCGTTCGACTGGATGCGTTCTAGCGGCATGCCCAAAATGGTCTCGCGCCGCCACATGCGGAAACCGGTGGTGATGTCACGCAAGGGCAGGCCCAAAATCGTCCGTGCATAAGTGTTTCCAAAGGCTGAAAGAGCTTTACGCCACAGCGGCCACTGCTCATCCACGCTGCCCCCGGGAACATAACGCGAACCCAGGGCGACATCCGCGCTTTCCAGGGCTGCCGCCATCTCAACCAGTTTTTTGGGATCATGCGAAAAATCCGCGTCCATCTGACCGACAGCCTGCGCGCCATCAGCAATTGCCAGCTGAAAGCCTTCCAGATAGGCTGTCCGCAAACCCAATTTCCCGACGCGATGATTAACGGAAATGCGCCCGGGGTGTATTTGGGCCAGTTCATCGGCAATTTTTCCAGTCCCATCGGGGCTGTTGTCATCCACCACCAGCAGTTTCAAATCTGGCAAGGGAAGCGAAAAAATAGCGGAGACCAATTTGGGCAGGTTCTCCGCTTCGTTGTATGTAGGGATAATCACCGTTATTTTCAATTTCATTTCCTATTTTTGACGCTGGAAAAGTTCAGCTTTGATCTCATCTACCGCCACAAAGCTGCGTTCGCCAGAAACCAGGTGCGCAGATTGAATGACCAGGCGATTCGGCAAAGTCTGATTCTGGCTGAGATCCTTGATCGGATAGAATCCGTCCAGCGATTGCTCCAGGCGGGCATGGACCAGTTCATCCAGGATACCAGCTGTGCCGGGCTCTACCATCAGCACGAATTCAGTGGGAGAAAGATGACCCAGGAAATTCTCCAGCGTACCAGCTTCACGCATTGCATTTTGAATCATCAGGCTGACCGCCCGCATCACATCATCCGCCGCAACAAAACCATAATTTTCGCGAAAAGCATCCAGATTAAGCAGCGCAACCAACACCAGCGCCCAATTACTTTTATGCAGACATTCAGCCAAGCGCTCGTTGACAATCTCCCCTTCCGGTAAACCGGTCACCGGATTGGTCAACGTATCCTGGCTGGCGCGGCGCAAAGCATTGCGAACCCGCAAACGTAATTCCTGAATATCAAAAGGTTTGGTGATGTAATCATCCGCGCCAAGTTCGAGGCCGCGCAAACGATCCGCGCGATCGCGCTTTTCGGTCAAAAAGATAATCGGGACAGTTTTGGTTTTTCGATCAGACCGCAAGCGACGGGCCACTTCGTAACCATCGATATCCGGCAGGCGAATATCGAGGATAACGAGATCTGGCCGGGTTGTGGTAGCCGCTCGGACGCCATCTTCACCCCAATTAACGGTGATGACTTCATAGCCTTGCACCCGGAAATATGCGTTGAGCATATCCGCCACATCCAGGTCATCTTCAACGATAAGGATTTTTGATTTTGCTTCGCTCACAGCGCGCCTCGCCTGCAGGGCTTTGATTAGGCAATCGGTTCCTTCTGGATGATAAACTCGCAAACTTCATCGCCCAAGCCAATACACTTCGACTCGTTTACGCGGAATTCGTTTCCACCCGAAACCCACTTCAGACCTTCCTGTAAAAGCCCGACTGCGATGAAACAAACTGGTTTATCAACACCGCTGCGGCCCCAGCAAACCGGGCACTTGTGAATGGTGTATACAAATTCGTTTTCGCGTTCTTCCACAGTGCTGTGCTGGTCGCTGACCTGGCTGAATATTTTCGCCATCGCCGGGACGCCAATTCGAAGCTTGGCTTGCAAGGGCAAAACCTTAAACGCCAAATCACCCACACCGGCCAGCGCGCCAAAACTCTTAAGGCCATCGGCAAATGTCGCTCGCCCGGCCCGCAAAGCCAAACCACGTCCACCGCGCGGCCCATACATTTCTTCCAGGGCAATATTTATAGATGAAACATCCGCGAAATCAAAGCTCTTTTCGAGGTTATCAGCCGGATAATTATCGACATATCCGTTCAACCCGGCGATGTTCAAAATGGCATTCAGGCCATTTTTCCCCATCACATATTCAAGAGATTTGATCATAATCATACCGAATTTACTCGGGTAATACAGTCCAGCTTTAGGAATCTGGCTCATGGCAGTCTCCGCTTTAGATGAGTTTTTCGAAATCTTCAGTGGCGCGGCGCATATCGAGAAAAATCAAACCCAGTTTCGCCTGCTCACGGGCCAAAGCCGTCAAAACGGCTTCCTCGCCCACCGACATTAATACAACAAAGCCTTTTTCGCCTTTAATATACACCTGCTCCAACGAGCCGCGTCCCAACTCGGAAGAAATCCGTTCGCCGAGTGAGAGCATAGCCGCGGACATGGCCGAAACGCGATCTTCTTCAACGCCCTGGGGCAGCGCAGATGCAATGCTCAAACCGTCAACGCTGACAACCGCTGACGCTTCAATATCCGGGGACGAGGCCTGTAACTCGCGCAGGCGGTCTACCATTTGTTGAGTACGTGACTTGGACAAAACTACCCTCCTGATCAAGGATAAAAAACGATCACCCGCCGAAACCGTCAAATAACTGGAAAAGGTTTCAACGAAAGTGTTAGCCGAACACGTCAAGATGCATAACTTTTTTATTATAGCATGAGCCTACCCAGAATTTCCATTTTTTCACGCGTATGCAAGGTATAATTGCGCTCCTGACAAACTTGAAATGAGTAACTTGATGAAACGATTCCTTTTTTTATTAACAATTCTCACGCTGATGCTTTCCATCTGCCCGATGCCTTTTTCTGTTGCCCGGGCAGCTGACATCCCCGAAAACAACAGCGGGGCGGTATTGTGCCCGCCGGATGTCTACCTGCAAACGCCGGATGACTGCGCTCCGCTCGGCCCATCACAATATTTGACGGAAATGGCCAGCATGGGCCTGGAACTGCCTTTGCGACCACTGCAATACTCACATCCCGATGTTACCTTGAGCAATTTGCCTTATCTCTACTACAAAGTTGACTCTACCGGAACAGGTTTTTACAGCAGCCTGGATGGGGCTATCGCGCATGTGGGCGCCAGCCGCCTGCTTTCTCCAGGAAAAACTATGTATGTCGTCTACACTGGCGTCACCGACACCGGCAAAGGCGTCTATTTCCAGCTTCCCTCCGGCGAGTGGATGCCGGGGGACGGTTCGCGCGTTTCAGTGCCGTCCGTCTTTCCGGGCCTGGAAATCCACGCTACGCCTCGCAATTCCTTTGGCTGGGTGATCCAACCTACCGGCGTCAGACATGACCCAAACTTCCTGCCTTTTAATCCTCCAATTCGCCAATTGCAGCTCCACGAAATTGTCCAGATTTATTATATGGAAAAAATCGAGGGCTATGATTGGTATTTAATCGGCCCGGATGAATGGGTGATGGGCCGCGACGTGGCCGCCGCCATTCCCAACACCACCCCACCCCCCGGCGTCACGGACAATCGTTGGATCGACGTAAATCTGGAAAAACAAACCCTGACGGTTTACGAAAACGGTCAATTGGTTTACGCCACCATCATTTCAACCGGCGTGGAAAAGTTTTGGACACGTCCGGGAGTTTTTCAAATTTACAAGAAAAAAGATCTCGAAACCATGCAGGGTTCGTTCGAAGCCAATCGTTCAGATTTTTATTATCTCGAAAATGTTCCCTGGACGATGTATTTCGACAAGGCACGCGCCTTGCACGGCGCCTACTGGCACACCAAGTTTGGATATAACGCGTCACATGGCTGTGTAAACCTGTCGCCAGGAGATGCGCACTGGCTGTTCAACTGGGCCAAGGAAGGTGATTGGGTCTATGTCCATGACCCATCCGGCAAAACCCCGACAGATCCCGCCATTTATGGCGAAGGTGGAGCATAGCAATCAACAGGCCGCTGAAAATTCAGCGGCCTGTTTTTGTGTGCGCTACGGAGCCATCGTCACTTCGAGAATTGGAACTGTAGCATCCGCTTTTTCTTTAGAAGGAATGGTGATCTGCCCATCCGCGCCAGTTGCGATCAAAATCAGGCCCAAATTAGTATCAGGGTTGGTCACCCATTTCTGAACCAGCACCTTGACATCCAACTGCACCCAACAGCCAGCCAGTGTAGTTGTGCTGATAATCGGAGCGGCAGGATTGAAATCACCACCAGCGGTCCAGGGTTGTTGAAATTGGGCTTGCCGCCAGGTCGCATTTGATTCGCTCCAGGCACGAAGTGGCTCATATAAGAAAATAGTTGCACCGCTGGTTGTGGCAATATTGAAAAAGAGTTTTGCTGAAGAGACGGTGCCAGATGAGGGCAGGTCGAACATCATCAGAATACGCTGGTCACCGTTGTTATTCGAACGAATGTACAGAGTGTCATCAGAACCATGATTGGTGGTATCCGCCGCAGATTCAATCCAAGTATCGGCTGTAGGCTTCAAAACAGCCGCACCAGGAGCAGTAGCACCACAAACAACCGGGGTAATGGTGGAGGTAGGCGTAGCAGTAAAGGTTGCAGTCACTGTGGGAGTCGGGGTGGCGGTAGTAGTGACGGTAGAATTCGGCGTCAAGGTTGCGGTGGAAGTTGCGGTGGAGGTTGGCGCAGTTGCCGTGATAGTAGGCGTTCTTGTGAAAATCGGGGTGGATGATTTGTAAACATACGGGATGGGTGATTTAAACACATACGGCGTATTCGTCTTAACGAGCGAGAACGGAGTCGATGTCCAAATAATGGAATAAATCGTGGGACTCGGCGCGGGCAATGTGCCATAAGGCGTGATGGATGGCGCAACAAACACGGTGCCGCTCGCTGTGATACTGATCGGTTGGGCCGTCATCGTCTGAAGGTTGGCCTGCGTGGAAGTCTGTGCTCCTGCTGTTCCAATCATGGAAGTTTTAGTTGCAGCGGGCGTACGCGTTGCAGAAATACTGGGAGAGGGCGTTGGGCTGGCTTTCCGTGGTGCGCCAACGAAGGCAAATCCCATCACAAAGGCCACAAATAAAATCCCACCGATGAACAGAAATACCAGCAAGATAACTGCATCCCCTGAAACCCCATCCGGGGGAATAAGCTTGGGCTTGAAGGAGTTTTTCATAGGTGCCTTTTTGGTTGTACCGGTTCTTTCTCAATTCTGAGTCATTCAAATTGGCGGAGGCAGTCTCAATCACTACCTGACAATAAAACCATCTGCCGTGGCGGCTTTCAACTTCACCCTTTATTATGCCTTAATTTGGAAGAACTCACAACTGCTGTATATTTATGATATTTATCTATTATATTGACAAAGAAAAACGAGACTGATATACTCCGATTATAAAATACCCCGGTTACAAATTTCGGTTTTCCAATTCAAAGTCAAAAAGCGCCATTTATGACCGCGAGGGTATAGCTTTTACAGGAAGAACCATCTACGCCCTGCTCAATCGATGAGAAACGGGCAAAAAGCCAACCTATGAAAAGTACGCGCGATCGAATTTTACAGACCCTTTTGCGACACCCTCGCTCGACAGTTATCGAAATTGCCGAGGCTGTGAGCATTAATCCCATCTCCGTCCGTCATCATCTGTCCAATTTACAAGTTGAAGCCCTGGCAACGGCAGAAGAAGAACGTCATGGCGTGGGACGTCCGCGCCTGGTCTATTTCCTGACCGAAAGCGGGTTGGAAAAATTCCCAACCCGTTACCTGCGCCTGACATCGCGAATTTTAACTCAGATGAAAGATAAGCTCCCCCAACCGATGGTCAGCGAAATGTTCAGAGAAGTGGCCACAGCCATGGCAGATGAGCATACAGCCGAATTCAAAGGGCTGAATGTGGAAGAACGTCTCGATGTGATGAAGGACCTGCTGGCCGAGGAAGGCTTTGTCATCGAATGGGAAAAGCTTGGCACGGAATATCACATCCACGAAATCACCTGTCCCTACCTGCAAGTTGGCCAGGATCACCCCGAAGTCTGCACCGTTGACCAGACGCTGATTTCCAGGATGTTGGCGGTACCTGTCAACAAAATCCAATGTATTTTGAGTGGCGCTTCGCATTGTACGTACGTTGTCAAAAATATTGCTGTGGAGAATTAATCAATGACCGATGAACCAGTAAACACCGTTAAGTGGACAATTCACGACACCCATCCAGAAATTGTCGAAACCGTCCGCGCCAGCCTGTCGGAAGTGGTTGACCCGGAGATTGGCATGACCATCATCCAGCTTGGCCTCATCCGCAATGTTGAAATTGACGGCGAAATTGCCCGCTTGAAGATGATTTTGACCACCCCCTTCTGTCCTTATGGCCCGGCCATGGTCGATATGACGCGCCAGAAGGCCCAGGAAGGCCTGAAAATGCCCGTGACAGTGGAAATGGGCATGGATGTTTGGGACTTCTCCATGATGGAAGACCCATCAGCGCTGGATTGGGGTTTGTACGCCTGACAGTTTTTTCGAAATACGGATTCGGGGTTGTGGGTTTTCCCACAGCCCCGAATTTTTCTTTAACCGCGGTTTTCCATCCAGCAGCCTGCGAAAACCGGCTGAAATGTCATATTTATCGCTGATATTTGTAATCTCATTGCGGTTATGCCAGTTTTTATTTTTCGTTTCCGATCTGCGTGCTTATAATTACAAAATTCCTTCGTCACTTGATTTTCCAGGAGACTTGTAAAATGAAAAATACTGTCAAGCAGTTGTGCGAAGCCCCCGCCGGGCAGGCTGAAATTTTACAGGGCAATATGGCGTTTGCCACCGGCTGCGTGCGCGGCGGCATCCATGCCGCGGATGGCTACCCGGGCACGCCCAGTTCGGAAGTGATTGACAAGGGCCTGTCGCAGGTGCAGGATATGCTCAAGGTCGGCTGGTCGGTCAATGAAGCGGTGGCCGCCGCGGTGGGGCATGGTCATTCGATGGCCGGGCGCGACTGCGTCGTCACCATGAAGATTCCCGGCCTGTTCCAGGCTGGTGATATTTTCACCAGCGGCGCCCTGTTCGTGCAGCAGCGCGGCGCGCTGGTCTATTACATCGCCAGTGATTTCACGCCCAGTTCCACCCAGCACACGCTTGACCCGCGTTATTTGTTCAAGAGTTGTTTCGTGCCGGTGTTTGAGCCGCGCAATCATCAGGAAATGCACGAAGCCGCGGCGCTGGCGGTGGAAATCTCGCGCGCGTACAAGACCCAGGTGGTGGTGATGCCCAACGGCAATCTGTGCCACAGCGAGGGATTGGTGCATCTGATGCCCACGCAGCAGCGCGAACCCGTCCAAATGCCGGAAAGCCTGAAGTCTTTCAACGTGCTGCCGAACGTGGCGCGCAAAAACTATGACGTTGTCATGGCCGAACGCATGCCGGCCCTGCTCGAAATGGTCGAGAGCAGTCCGCTCAATAAATGGGAAAAAGGCTCCGGGACTGGCAAAAAAGTGGGCGTGATCACCTACGGCGTCGGCGACATGTACGTGCGCGAAGTCAAGGCCACGCTGGGCGCGGACTTTGATCTCCTGTCGCTGGCCTTCACCAACCCGCTGCCGATGAAATTGATCCGCGAATTCTGCCAGTCGATTGACGGCGAGATTGTCGTGATCGAGGACGGCTACCGCTATCTGCAGGAAGTGATCGAAAACAGCGGATTCCAGGTCAGCGGGAAGGAACCTTTCAGCGCGCTGACCGAATGGAGCCCGGCGCTGGTCGCCGAAAAGCTGGGACTGTTGACTCTCGAAAAGAAATCCGTCGCTGCGCCGGTGGGACGCCCGCCCATCATCTGCGCCGGGTGCCCGTATCGCCTGTTCGCCGGGGAAATTTCCCTGCTTAAGAAGAAAAAGATGCTCGATGTGGTCTTCGGCGACATCGGCTGCAACACCCTGCTGTATTTTATGAACGCGCTCGATACCGGCCTGGCGATGGGCGCCAGCGAATCTGAGCGACTCGGCTACGTTTTCTCCCGCCCCGAACAGGCCGGGCGCTGCCTGAGCGTGATCGGCGACGGAACAGAATGTCACAGCGGCATGGACGCCACCCGCAACTCGGTCTACCGCAACATGCCCGGCGTGAAAGTCATTCTGGATAATTCCTGGGCCGGGATGACCGGCGGACAGCCCTCGCCGACCTCCCCCGCAAACCTGGCCGGTGAGACGATGCGCTTCAGCCTGACGGAATCGCTCAAGGCGCACGGCGCAAAGGTCGTTTCGGTGGGCGCTTACGACAAGAAAAACTTGCGCGCGGCGCTCAAAACCGCCCTGGCGGACGCGGATAAAGGCGTCTACACCACCATCGTGGTCGCGGATGGGGCCTGCGTGCAAAAAGTGGAGGCCAGCTCGCAGCGCGTGCTGGTGGAACCGGATGTCTGCAAAAAGTGCAACGCCTGCCTGGTTTGCCCCGGCATCGAACTCAACGCGGATGGCATCCCGGTGGTCAACAACCTGTGCAGCGGCTGCGGCGGATCATCCCCAGCCTGCGTGCAGATGTGCCCGACCAACGTGCTCAAGGCAGTTGATCTGAAAGACCTGAACCTGCCCGCCCTGCCCAAATTAGCCGAACCGCCGCACGAAATTGAATTGCCCGTTCTGGACAAGGCCAGCTTCCCGGCGCGACTCTCGCTCGCCATCCGCGGCGTGGGTGGACAGGGCAACCTGTTCTTTGGCAGCGTCATGTCGAAACTGGCTTTCCTGGCCGGGTACGGCGAAAAGAACGTCATCAAGGGCGAGACGCATGGCATGGCCCAGATGGGCGGCCCCGTCATCAGCACTTTTGGCTGCGGCGATGTCATCAGCCCGGTGCTGCTGCCCGGAACGGCGGACTGCCTGATCGTGATGGAAAAAAGCGAGGTGCTGCGCCCCGGTTTCCTGGAAATGCTCAAACCCGGCGGGACGATCATCCTGGCCGACACCAAAATCATCCCGCACGGCCTGCCCGAAGATCAATATCCAACCGATGCGCAGATTCACGCCAGCCTGAGCGGTTACCACGTCATCGAATTGGATGTTCTCGGCAAAGCGCTGGAACTGGGCGACCGCAGCGGACGCACCGCCAACGTGGTCATGATGGGCATCCTGAGCACCCTGCCGCCCTTTAACGTCTTCCCGTCGGAATTGTGGCTCAAGGCACTCAAGAACGCCAATTCCAAGCCAGCCGTCTGGGCGGGCAATTATGTCGCCTTCTATACGGGCCGCGAACTGGCTGAAACGATCGAAGCCCCGGCCCAGCCCGAACCTGTCAAATAGAGAAGCAAGCTGCAAAGACGCCAAAAACCATCGGGACGTCCTCTATGACTCTATGACCTATGACTCTTTGATCGTTAACCCGCCCCTGAAACCCGGAACCTGATCTCTGAAATGTCCCTTATCACCGTTTCAAACCTGACCAAATCCTTCGGCGCCCGTGATATCTTCGCGGGGCTGTCTTTCGGCATCGAAAAAGGCGCGCGGCTCGGCATCGTTGGGCCGAACGGCGTCGGCAAGACCTCGCTCCTGCGCATCCTGGCCGGGGAAGATGAAGCATCCTCGGGCAGCTTCCACAAGTCACGCGGCATTCGGATTGGCTATCTCTCCCAGGAAGCCGACTTCCAAATGTCCGGCACGCTCTGGGATATGTGCGAAACCGTTTTCGACGACATCATCCAGCAGCAGGAAGAACTCAACCGCCTCGAACATCAAATGGCGGATGGCGACGCCGAAGTGCTGGAAAGGTATGGCCTGCTCCAGCATGAATTTGAACGGCGCGGCGGCTACAGCTACCAGACGCGCATCCGCCAGGTTTTAACGGGACTCGGCTTCAGCCTGGAAGCCTACAGCCTCAGCCTCGATCACCTTTCCGGCGGACAGCGCACGCGCGCCTTCCTGGCGCGGCTGCTGCTTTCCGATCCCGATCTGCTGCTGCTCGACGAACCCACCAATCATCTCGACATCGCCGCCGTCGAATGGCTGGAAGGGTATCTCAGCCAGTGGGAGGGCGCGGCGGTGATCGTCTCGCACGACCGCTATTTTCTCGATAAAGCCGCCAACGGCATCCTTGAGATGACCGCGGCGGGCATTGAAGAATATCGCGGCAACTACAGCCACTACCTGCGCCAACGCCAGGAACGCTGGGAGCGCCGTTTCGAAGTCTTTGAGAGTGAAAAAGAAAAGCTCGTCAAAGACATGGAATACATCAAGAAGAACATCGCCGGGCAGAATACCCTGCAGGCCAAGGGCAAGCTCAAACGCCTGACGCGCACCATCCAGGCCATTGAACAGGTAGGCATGGATGCGGCCATCAACTCCAACTGGATCCAGCTGGATGTGGAAACCAGCACCAGCCCCTTCGGCGTGGAAGAAGCCGATCGCCGCGTGCGCGCCCTGCACCTGCCCAACATCCGCCCGCCACAGCTGCACCTGCACCTGCGCGCCGAACAGCGCTCCGGTGAACTGGTCATCCGCTCGCGTGACCTGCAAGTGGGCTGGCCCGATAAGCCGCTCTTTTCCACGCCGGATATTGAACTGCGCCGCACCGATTGCGCCGCGCTGATCGGCCCCAACGGCGCGGGAAAAAGCACCTTTCTCAAGACCATCCTCGGCCAACTCGCGCCGCTGCAAGGCGAAGTCATCCTTGGCGCGGCCCTGCAAATCGGCTATTTTGCCCAGGCCCACGAAGGCCTGAACCCGGCCAACACCCTCATCCAGGAAATCCAGGCCGCCGCGCCCAACATGCTGATGGCCGACGCGCGCCAATACCTGGGCAAATTCCTGTTCAGCGGAGACGACGCCTTCAAAAAGGTCGAAGTGCTCTCGGGCGGCGAACGTGGACGCCTGGCGCTGGCCAAGCTGGCGCAGCAGGACACCAATCTGCTGCTGCTCGACGAACCCACCAACCACCTCGACATCCCCTCGCAGGAAATCCTTGAGCAGGTGCTCGAAGCCTACGCCGGAACCATCCTGCTCGTCACCCATGATCGCTACCTGGTGGATGCGCTGGCGACTCAAATCTGGGAGATTCAACCGGACGAATCGACGCTCTCGCTCTTCAAGGGTACCTACTCCCAGATGCGCGAGGAACGGGAACGCCTCGCTGCCTACGCCGCACAGGATGAAGCCGCCAACCGCCAGGCCGAAACCTCTCGCAAACCCACCCCCGGACGCGCCAACCCCGCTTCGAAAGACGAACGCCGTCGACAGGCCCGCCTGCAAGAACTCGAAAACCAGATCGCCGCCCACGAAGCGCGCCTGGCCGAAATCAGCCGCAAACTGGAAAACCGCGCCGTCGACCCCGGCGAAGTAGTCAAACTCGGCAAGGAATACCAAACCGTGCAAAGTGAAATGGACGAAAAACTATCGCAGTGGGAAGGCATACAGGAATAGTCCACGCCTCCAAAATAACAGATCGAACAGCCCGTCTCTCAAAGACGGGCTGTTTTGATACAGCTGCGCGCCGTGATTGAGGGCAGGTGACTGTCAGTTTGCAACTGACAGTCACCTTTTGATTTCTACGGATCGTAAAACGATTCTTACAGGTGTTGAAGTGTTTTTTTTGGGTGTAGCAATGGTTTCTGCGGGTGTAGAAGTGATTTCTGCGGGTGTTAAGATGATTTCTTTGGGTGTTGAAATGGTTTCTGCGGGTGGTCGGACCCTTTTACCGCGCATTTTGCGCAAGCCCGCTCAGCCCTTCCTAATTTCTTATTTTCATGCTAAAAACCTGGCCCGCTTGGCGGCTGGGTGGTAAAGGGTTTGAACGCTTGCCAACCAACCAGCATCCGGTAGCAAACTCACCCATATCCACCATCATAAAAGGATGAATGCCCCTGCTTGCAGGCATTCATCCTTTTGCTAAATATTCCTGGTTAATTTATCGCCACTCGGAAACGGACTGCGCCCCAACAGGTTACTGAACCCGGGTAAGCGTGGATCAGTCAAGTCAAGCCAAGCCAAGCCTTCAAATTGGGCTTACTTGACTTCGACCTTGCTCGCGAGCATGGTTCCCGCGAGATACTTCGCTTCCACCCTGTCACCCACCAGCAGGCTGGCCAGAGTGACACTGACGCCGCGCCGGGTGATGTAGGTGCTGGCATTCACAGTGAGAGTCACACTCGCTCCGCCGCGATACGGTGTCACCGTCAGGCTGCCCGCAACGGCATCCACCGCCACAACGCTCCCCTTCAATTCCACCAGATTGAGTTTGGCCTCGATAGTGCTGGCCTGCAGCGTCACGGGCGAATACTTCGCCTCCACCAGGTCGCCAACCTGCAAATCGACGATGGTCGCAGCGCGGCCCAGGCGTTTGATGTAGGTACTGGCAGTGACCACCAGCGTCACGCTTGCGCCGCCGCGCGATGAGGTAACTGTGACGGTATTGGCAGCAGTATCCACCGCCGCAATGCTGCCCTTCAATTCCACCAGGTTCAGCTTGGCTTCGATCTTGCTAGCCACCAGCGTCCCGGGAGTGTACTTGGCTTCCACCAGGTCGCCGACTTGCAAATCCGCGATGGTAGCCGTCCGGCCCAAACGGCGGAGATAGGTGCTGGCATTGACCACCAACGTCACATTTGCGCCGCCGCGTGACGGTGTCACGGTGACAGTGCTTGCGACAATATCCACCGCCGCAATCGAACCCTTGAGCTCAATACCCCGGCTGTCCGCGAAGGCGGGGGTGGCAGAAGCCAACATACCGAAAACAATGAAAAGACTGATGAGTGTGTTCATACCTTTTTTAATCATATTTCCTCCTGAATTACCTGCGGTGAATAGAGATTGTCTTATGAAAAACGCACTTACCTGGCGAATATAACTATCAGTCGTTTTCATGCGGAAAAAGTTACGCCGCCGGCACAAAAAAGGTGGGGCGCAGATTGGCTGCGCCCCACCTGAAAGTCGCTGACTAAAAACCGCTCAGCACATCCGCGATGGCATCCAGCACATCCCCGGCCATCACCGAGGCATCCGCGCCGACGTTCTCGGCGGCATACAACCCGGCCTGAGCGTGGATCCAAGCACCGGCCACAGCCGCCCCGTAAGCGTCCATACCCTGGGCGCGCAACCCAACAATCAAACCAGCCAGCACATCGCCCGTACCGGCCCGCGCAAGGGCCGCAGAAGCCACAGGAATCAGCGTGGCGCGTCCGTCCGGAGCAGCAATCACGGTGAAAGCGCCCTTGAGAACGACGACATGCCCCCATTCGGCGGCGAACTTAATCGCCAGGTTCAGCCGGTCGGCCTGGATGGCTTCCTTCTCCAACCCGGTCAGGGCCGCCATTTCGCCGGGATGCGGCGTCAGGATGGTATCGGCGGGCAGCAGGCTGGCCCAACCGTCAATTTTAGCGAGCAGGCGCAGGCCATCGGCATCCACCACCAGCGGCGGCAGGGCGGTATTCTGTACGGCCACCTTTTCTCCGCCCACCTGGATAAAGCCAATCCGCGCCGGGTTTTTGGGCGCGCCCGGCTTGCCCTTAAGCAAATGCTCAATGAAAGACTTGGTAGTGTCCTCGCTGCCAAAGCCGGGACCAATCAACAGTGCGGTGGCGCGCGCGCAGTTCTTCAGTAGCACCTCCGCGGCGCCTTCGGCGATCACGCCCATTTCCTGCGGCAGCATCAGCCAGGTCGCCTCGGGGAAGTGACCGGCCACGGTGATCTGCACCGGGCTGGAGACGGCCATCTGCACCAACCCGACGCCCGAGCGATAAGCGGCCCGCCCGGCCAGCAGCGGCGCACCGATGTAATTGATCGAGCCAGCCGCAATCAGCGCGGTACCAAACGTCCCTTTGTGGGAATCAGCGGGGCGTAAGGGTAGGATGTCCTCTACGAGTTCGTCATCCGCCACGAAATGGTGGATATTTTTCCAAGATTCGACTTCATCCTTCAAACCAATCTCCACCACGCGCAGCTCACCCGCCAATTCAAAAGCCGGGAATTTGAGCAAACCCTGCTTGATGGCGGCCATGCTGACCGTCAGGCTGGCGGGGATGGTGTCATCAGCGGCCTCGCCGCTGTCGCTGTCCACGCCCGAAGGACAATCGACGGCCACCACGTAAGGCGGCCAGGATTGTTCCGCGATGGCGGTATTGACCACCGCCAGCACTTTGGCCACTTCGGCTCTGAGCGGCAGCTTGAAGCCGGTGCCCAGCACCCCATCGACGATCACATCAGCGGAGCCCACGAAAGCAGACAGTTTGTCGAAGCGCGCATCATCCTCAACCCGGATGATTTCGCCGCCAGCCTGGGTGAAACGCTCCGCCAGCGCATCCGAGCTGACCCCGGCTTGATCGAGGCTGACGCTGCGATTGATCAGGTAAGCGCGGACGCGCCAGCCATCGGCGGCCAGGTGGGCCAGCGCCACCAGCGTATCGCCGCCATTGTTGCCGGAGCCGATCAGGCCGAGCGCTTCGCGCTCGTCATCTTCGCTGTAAGCCAGCAGTTGAATTTCATCGGCCAGGCCGCGACCGGCTTTTTCCATCATTTGGGCATAAGAAAGACCTTTGGCATCGGCTTCCTTTTCAACAGCGCGCATTTCTGCAACGGTTACAAGTTTCATAAAGTTGTCTCCTGACAGGCTGATCAATCAGCCGTTTGGTCAAAGCGGGGGATAAAGGTTTCAGATTCTATCGTAAGGCGAGAAAGGCGAAATGTCAATTCCACAGGCCCCTATTCTTGCAAATTTCCAATCCCGCTCGCAAGTATGACTGTTAAAAGACCCACCCTGCCGTCGCACAAGGGCTGCCGCAGGGGGTGTGGCTCTTCATGTGTGTCACGGGCAGGGTAGGAGTAAACCCAAATAAAATGTGGAGGCCCTTAGCCCCCACAGCGCCGTCATTATAGTATGGATTTCAATTTTTGCCAACCCACTGCAGACCCAATTTATCCAGCAGTTGTGCAGATGGCGCCCCGGTGTTTGGATCCCACTCGCGGGCGGTGTAATAGGCCGCCATCATTTCGTCAAAGGGAATGATGTAGCCCGCCGCACCGCCATCATCATAAGCGCTCAACAACGGTTTGGGCAGACGGTCATTGGCGCGGGTCAGCCCCAGGTTGAAGTTGATCAGCCGTTTCAGGTTCCAGGCGCGTTCGCCGCAGCGCAGCAGGTCATCCAGGGTCAGGTCATAGCCACAGGCGGCGTTGACCAATTCCACCATCGTTTCGGGCGGCACATTGGCGAACATGCACAAAACCAGCGCATTGTTGACCGTGCGGAAATTCTGGTGCTTGACGACATTGCCCGCCTTTTCCGCCCCGGCATGACGATCGAAGAACTCCATGCCAATGCTGGCATCCACCTGGCCGATTTCAGCCAGGAAATAGTCCGATTGGTTGTGACAGGCGCCGCGGGGTGAAGTGGCGTAGACCATCGCCATGCCGGATGCGCCGCGCGGATCATGGTAAGCCAGTTCCAGGCCATTGACCTGGATGGCCTCGTCCGGCGCGCCGAAATATTCCGCCAGTTTGCGGGAGCCTTGCGAAAGGATTTGACCGAAGCCCTCGCGTTTGACCGCCAGATGGATGCAGGCTTCCGCCGCGGCGGCATCGCCCCAGACGAGTTCGAGTCCACCCGTTTGCTGCGTTCCGATGATGCCGAGTTCGTACAACCTGAAAGCGAGACCGATCGTGCCGCTCATCGAGATCACATCCACGCCGTAACGATCGCATAACTCTCCCAGCCGGGTGGCTGTAGCCGGGCTGGTCAGCCCCAGGTTGGGCCCAAACCCCACCAGGGTCTCGTACTCCGGTCCTTTGCGTTTCTCGCCATCATCGAGTCGCACCACGCGCCCACAGGCGATGACGCAGGCATGACAGGCGGCCTTGCCGACCAGGATCGTCTCGGCCACACTCGCCCCGGAGATGTTATCCGCGCCATCCAGCATCCCGGCGCTGAAGTATTTCTTGGGCTGCTCGCCCAGATAATTGAAGTAATCCGAAGCGCCCGCCGAGCCAAGGCTGCTCAAAACGCTGGTCATCGCGTCCGCTTTGAGCGCCAGGTTGGCGGCAGAACGGCGCGGAGCGTAGGAGGCCGCATCAAACACCGGCACTTTGCCCGTCCCTTTGACGGCGACCGCCTTGACGTTTTTGCTGCCCATGACAGCTCCCAATCCCGTCCGCCCGGCCACGCGGCCATGGTCACACAGCAGCAGCGCATACGGAATCTGCGCTTCGCCCGCTATCCCAATTCCGAGGGTGTGGATGCCCGACATGCCAACTTCCCGTTTGACCGATTCCTGCAGCTGATAAGTATCCTGGCCCCACAGCGCCGCCGCATCGCGAATTTCGACATTTCCATCGTTGACCCATAGATAGACCGGTTTTTCGGCCTTCCCAGTCAGCCAGACGCCATCCCAGCCCGCCATGCGCAGTTCCGGGCCAAAGAAGCCGCCGCAGTTCGATTCCGCCCACAGCCCGGTGGCGGGACTCTTGCCGCAGACCACGAAGCGTCCAACGGTTGGCCCGGCCGTCCCGGAGAGCGGGCCGTTCTGAATCAGCAACGGCGACTCTGGTGAAAGGGGATCAAGCTCACGGGTCAGCGAGTCAAACAGCAGACGCGCCGCCAGCGAGGCGCCGCCCAAATAGTCCCGTTCAAACTCAGCGGGAACGGTAAAGGATGTGATGGTGCCGGAGGAGAGATCGATTTTGAGAATAGGCTGCATAAAACAATTATAACCGCAGGGGCTGGTCCGGGCGGCGTAAGTGGGCATTGATAACTCTGGTCTGACAAGACGTTTTCGGCAAGGAAAATTATAAATAAGTGCTAAAAGTTCCTCAAAAACCTTGCTTTTTGGTAATATTTCGTCTATTCTATAGCATGTGTAGTTCAGACGCTGCATAAGCCAACCAAATCCCAAAGGAGAAAGAAAGATGAAAAAACTGTTGTTGACCGCGAGTTTGTTGTTGATCGTCGTCCTAGGATTGAGCAGTTGTGGAGGCAAGGCTCAGGCCAAAGACGTGCTGGGTGATATCAAGCAACGTGGGTATATTGTGGTTTCCACTGACCCCAACTATGCGCCGCAATCATCCCTGAATACAGAAGGCAAACGCGCTGCAGATAGCAAATGTCCATCAGATGCCCTGACCGCCGTCGAACTGCAGGGTTTTGACGTGGATGTTGCGCACGCCATCGGCGATGCGTTGGGTGTGGAAACCTGCTTCGCCACCCCGGGCTGGGACACCATCACCGCTGGCAATTGGGCCAATAAATGGGATGTGAGCGTCGGCTCGATGACCATTACCACCGATCGCCAGAAGGTGCTCAACTTCAGCGTGCCCTATTACTACACCCCGGCCGTTGTGGCGGTTGGAAAAGATTCTGGTTTGAAATCCCTGGATGAACTCGCCGGGAAGCCGTTGTGCGCAGGCGTCTCCACCACTTACGAAACCTGGATCAACAATGGCGATCTGGGCCTGCCCGCCACGTCCATTTACGCGAAAGTCCCGGCTGGCGCCACCTCCGTCCCGCTGGAAAGCGACCAGGAATGCGCCCAGGCGATTGCCGCGGGCCGCACCGACTTCGTCGGCTACGTCACTTCTCAAACCGTGGTGAACGCCAATATCGCCGCCGGATTGCCAGTGATGCAGCTTGGCTCGCCAGTATATTCCGAAGACCTGGCCGCCGCCTTTGATAAATCATCCACTCTGCCGAACGACACGCTGCGCGCTGAAATCGATAAGCTGTTCACCGCCATGCACAGCGATGGGCGCCTGTCTGAAATTTCCAAGAAATGGTTCAGCGAAGACCTGACGCAAGCCCCCAAGTAAGTCAATAAAACGGCGTGGAGATAAAAATATCTCCACGCCGTTTTTAAGAGAAGGATGAGATGATGGGAGATTCAACAACTGCACGAACACCTGAACCACCAACAACGCAAGCCGAATTACTCTATCAAGCCCAAAAGCGCAAAGAACTCCACTTTCGAGCAAATGTGGCTCTATCCTGGTTTGTCCTGCTCTTAATCCTGGTGGTAATTTTCAGCGGACAGAAAATCAAGCTGGGGGGCGGCGAAAATGGTCTGGTATTCCAAACCATCAAGATCGACACCCAATTCATTGCCGATAACATGATTTTCATCGCCGGAGGCCTGGGCGAAACAATTCGGATTTCCCTGCTGGCGATCACCTTCGCCACCATCCTGGCATTGCTGGCAGCCCTGGGACGGTTGTCCACGATCCCACCCGTTTACGCCCTGAGTACCTTCTACGTTTCACTCATCCGCGGAACTCCCCTGTACTTGCAGATTTTCTTTTTCTTCCTGGCGCTGCCACAGCTCGGGATCATTCTGCCAGGACTGTGGGCTGGCGTCATTGCATTGGGATTGAATTACGGCGCATATATGAGCGAAATCTTCCGCGCCGGGCTGGCCTCGGTTGGCAAGGGACAGCGCGAGGCTGCCATTGCAATTGGGATGACGCCCGGTCAAACCATGATGCGGATTGTCCTGCCCCAGGCCATGCGCTTTGCAATCCCGCCCACTGGCAACGAATTCATCGCGATGACGAAAGACTCCGCGCTGGTGGCTGCCACCGGCTTCGTCCATGAACTGATGTGGCGCGCCGTTAAAGTAGGTCGGGCCCAATTCCACAACCTGGAAGCCCTGATTATGGCCGCCATCTTCTACTGGGTTATGACCATTCTGCTTTCCTACCTGCAGAGCCGGTTGGAAGTCAGCCTCTCCAAAGGAGATCGCTAACATGACCCCGATTGTCAACGTCTCAAATTTGGATAAGTACTTTGGCCGTCTGCAAGTCTTGAACAGCATCTCGCTGGAAATCCAGCCGCGCGAGGTGGTTTGTCTGATTGGCCGGAGCGGCTCGGGGAAAAGTACGCTGCTGCGCTGCATCAATTTTCTCGAAGAGCCCTCGCATGGCTCCATCGAAGTGGACGGCATCAAGGTGGCAGGCGGCGAAAAAGGCAAGGAACACCGCCAATTGGTGCACGAAGTCCGTTTGAAAACCGGCATGGTCTTCCAGGAATTCAACCTTTTCCCGCACATGAGCGTACTGGAGAACGTCATCGAAGGACCAGTGACCGTCAAGAAAATGGACAAAGCCAGGGCCATTCAACTGGCGGAAATGAACCTCGATCGGGTTGGCCTGCTCTTTAAGAAAGATGAATACCCCAATCGTCTTTCCGGCGGACAAAAACAACGCGTGGCGATTGCGCGCGCCCTGGCAATGGAACCGAAGGTGATGCTCTTCGACGAACCGACCTCCGCGCTCGATCCTGAACTGATCGGTGAAGTGCTCTCCGTGATGAAAAACGTCGCCAAAGAGGGCATGACGATGCTGGTTGTCACTCACGAAATGGGTTTTGCCCGCGAAGTCGCCGACCGGGTCATTGTCATGGCCGAAGGCTCCATCATCGAGCAGGCGGCGCCTGATGAAATCTTCAGATCCCCCAAGGATGCGCGCACCAAGGCCCTGATCGACCGCTACCGCGCCGCCGATGAAGGCGGCCGGACGCCCGAACAACCGCAACAAAAACAGCCCCGACTTTACACGCTCGAATAGAATCACATAAAACGACAGGCCCCATCCACACGGACGGGGCCTGTCGCATTATGTGCCAGTTAGGAAACTCAGTCGCGCTTGTCCAACAACGCCAGCAGCGCCATGGCCGCCTGTTCGGGGCCATTCTGCTCACTGCCCGGGATGCCGAGCTGTGTGCGCAGCTGCGCCACCAGGATATTCTGCGCAAAGAAAGCCGCAAAAAAGCGCTGGGCGATTTGGTCATGCAGCTCAGGATACTGGATTGGCCCAAACACATTGACAAAGTAGGTATGCACCAGGCCGGTGGTGGTCGTGGTACCTTTGCTCATGGCGGTCCCCTCCCGGAAAACCGCCAGGGCCTCGTCAGCGCTCAGGCAGGGCGAAATTACCGGATGATCAGCATCCACGACTTCATAGTTATTGGCATACAACACAATGTCCACCGGATGCCCCTGCACCACATTCTCAATCGTCGTGACCGGCAAAATCACCCGCGCATTGGTCTGGTTGGGATTCATGATGATCGAACGGTCGAGCTGGCTGAAAGCGTACCCCGGCTGAAGATCGTCGAGACGCACAAACGCGCCCACTTCCGTGCCATAGCCGGTTACGCGCCCATCCTTCCCAAAATCAAGCGAACCCATATCGTCGGCAATAATCGTCAGCTTGCGGATTTGCTGTCCTGCCAGCTTGCGGAAAGCCTCCAGCGTCTCCGATTTTCCCGCGCCGGTATCGCCAAACAACAGAACGTTGGCGCTCTTTCCACCTTTGAGCTGCAAGGAAACCATCGCGCCGTGGAAGGGCATTTTCTCGGCCTGCATCACCTTGATATTATGCAGGGTCAGAATCATCTTTTTCAGGTAACCGAAATAGCCGAATTCATCTCTCCGCGGCACCGCGCCGACCAAAATATCACCATCATCATAGAAGACGGTCGGCAGCGCTGCCAAATGATCGAGCGCATGTTCCGGCATGCCATACAGGAAAATCGCGGCGGGCTTTTGCTGCAAAATCTCATCATCCGCCAGCTCAAACAGGTTGCTCATGGCAAAACCAAGCTCAAAAAAGCGCTCATGGAAATAGACCAGCACCAGCAACTGGCCCACCCGCGCCGGGTAACACAGCCACTCTCCGGCGCCGTCCTCCAGCAGATCGAGTGGATTGACATCCACACGCTCAAAACTGCCGGTGCGTTTATTCATGGGCGGATTGAGCAGCATCGGCGGGTAGAGTAAAACCTGTCGGATGACGGGAATCGTCCCCAGGCGGGCAGCATAATCCCCCAAACCGGGCAGTTCCTTGGGCAGGGCAATCGCCGCCACCTCCGCCCCGGCGCTGACCTGCCGGTAAATGCGCGGATGCTTGCCTGAAAGGTTTTCCTGCACGTTGCGATAGACACTGCGCACCAGGTTCATCAACGACTCGACCGTGCCATTAAAGGTGCGATACGGGCGCTGATCGAGCACATCCCCGTCTGAATCACAAATCAGGAAGCGCTCAAATTTGCGCCAGAAATCATACAGCTCTTCAATGAAAGTGTGCAACAACGCTGGGTTTGCAATAAAACGCTGATCGACATCCAACAGTTTCACCGCCCAACTTAGCTGCATTTTGGCGATCACCTGCAAAGTTTGCACCAGGCTGTCGAGATCTGCCTCGTCCACCTGGCTGGATTCTTTGGCGAACATGCCCAGCAACGGAGAATCGCCCCGCACAAGTTCGCGGATAAAGCGTCCCAAAACTTCGCGGAATAAAGGGCTGGAAATCAATTCCTCGGGCGATTCGCACACCCGGTCACGCAGGCGGATAATGATTTTGTTGTCGACAAATTTGAAGGCGCTGTCAATTGCGGCTGGATTCATGGATAATTCCTCTCACAAAATGGTTAAATGGAAAACCCCGTCAACAAGATCTGGTTGTGAAATTTTGCACTTTAGCTGAGTTACAAAAAATCCCGGGCTATCTGGCCCGGGATGGCAGCAGATGTTTCAAAGACGGTTACAGGATTTCGTCAGTCATTTCGCGCGCGCAACGGACAAAGTCCAAAACAGTTGGCACGGAGCGCATCATGACGGCCATATTGCCTTTCACATCCAATTTGCGGGTCAACATGGCCTGCATCGGGTCGAGATCGCCCTTCAAAACTTTGGCAAAATTCCCGTAGCCCGCCTTAAGCGTGAAGGCCGGGGTATGGCTGGAAATATCGGTCACCAGCTCAGTGCTGCGACATTTGCCATGCCACAAATCCAGGTACATGATGACCTGAGTCTTCAAATTGCCATCCGGCTCAATCAGGAAGTACATGTCACCCTCCCAATTCTTGGCAATCTGGGCGTAACGTTCATCAGAATTGAGTTTGTTCTCAAACTCTTTCAGCCATTCGGCGGACGGGAAAATAGTGGACATGACGACTCCTTTGATAATCTTTTCGATATCGATATTTTATCATGCCACTTGGCCCCTGCAACCATTGGAAGCCGGTGGGGTTATCGAAAAGACAAGCCTTTTATGAGTATTTTTAAAATTCGCCTCATTAGCCCTTGATATAATTGGGAAGTTGTTCTATCCTTAGGGCTTATCTGCCAGAACCCTGGGGAAGGTGGATAAGCGGAAGGGACATTCCAGAAACGGCCCGAACTACCAAAAACAAAGGAGAGAGACATGAAGAAACTTGTTTTGCTTTTCAGCACCCTGATGATCGCCAGCATGCTGCTGGCCGCCTGTGGCACTCCCGCCACGCCAGCCCCGGCTGCCCCGGCCGCGCCCGCTGCCAATGCCCTGCCTGACTTGGCCGGTAAAACCATCACCGTTGCAGTGGAAAACGCCTACCCACCCTTTAACAGCGTTGACGAAGCCACCAGCAAAGCGGGCGGCTGGGATTATGACACCGTCGCCGAAATCTGCAAGCGCTTGAACTGCAAAGTCGAATTCAAGCAGGCTGCCTGGGATGGCATTTTCCCTGCCATGCAAGCCGGTGAATATGACATGCTCGCTGATGGCGTTACTTTTACCGAAGAACGCGCCAAAATTGTCGATTTCTCGACCCCCTACGTCACCGTCAGCCAGGTTTTACTGGTGCGCGCCGATGAAACCCGCACCCCTGAGCAGATGAAGGCCGATGCCGCCGCCAAAATCGGTACGCAAATTGGCACCACCAACGAAATCGCCGCCAAGAAATACTTCGAAGGCAAAGAAATCCAGTCCTTTGAAGACTTCGGCGCCTCCGTGCTGGCCCTGCTCGCCAAAGATATCGATGCCGTTGTGATTGATATCATCAGCGCCCAGGGGTACATGAAGGATAATGCCGGTAAGCTCATCGTCGGCGGCGAAATTGCAACCGGCGAGCAGCTGGCTTTCGCCTTCCCTCCCAAGAGTGAACTGACCGCTTCAGTCAATGCTGCCCTGGCTGCCATGCAAGCCGATGGCACCCTGCCCGCCCTCAACAAGAAGTGGGGTCTGAGCAAGTAAGCTGTGCACTGCCGTTTCTGATATCCGCCGGGTGGGGACTCACCTCCCCACCCGGTCCGCGCAAGTTTATATTCGGGAGCTTCTAATGGAATCATCCAGTGAAATGCCCAAACGCCCCGGCCTTTTCCCCGGTGTCGACCTGGCAAAACTACCCTGGTGGGCAATTGTCCTCCTCCTGGCCGGTCTCTCACTTTCCATCCTGATCATCACCAATGGAAATTACAATGACACCTTCATGTTCCTGAAGGCCGGTGTCATCACCACCCTGCGAATTACATTTTTTTCCTTCCTGATAGCAACGACGCTCGGGCTAATGACCGGCCTGGCGCGCGTTTCGAAAAACCCAATCTTATTCAACATCTCCACCCTTTACGTGGAAACCGTGCGCGGCATCCCGCTGGTGGTTTTACTGCTCTACATCGCCTTCGCGTTGGTGCCGCTGTTTATCGAAGTGCTGGCCTCGATCGGGGTAACCCTTTCCATCCGTGACGTGCCGATGGAAGCCCGCGCGATTGTGGCGCTGGCAGTTGGCTATGGCGCGTATGAAGGCGAAGTCTTCCGGGCCGGGATCCAATCCATCGGGCGCGGACAAATGGAAGCGGCACGCGCGCTCGGGTTGAATTATGCCCAATCCATGCGCTATGTGATCCTGCCACAGGCTGTGCGTCGCGTTCTGCCGCCACTGGGCAACGACTTTATCTCCCTGCTCAAGGATTCGTCGCTGGCGACCGTTCTGGCCGTGGATGAGCTGACCCAGCTCGGACGCATCCGCCGCGCGAGTACCTTCCGCGTGCTGGAGACCTTCAACGTGGTGGCTTTTCTCTACCTGGTGATGACGCTGCTGCTTTCGAGCGGGGTGCGCTGGTTGGAAGAAAAGATGAAAATTGCCGAGTAAATCACAAACATCCCCAGAAATTCGGGGATGTTTTTTTATCGGGTACCAGCAAAGGACTATAGACCGCGCGCCGCTGAACGCCGCGCGCCCCAATCGTCCAGGGTAGCCGGGATCGGTAGAATCTCATCGTCAGGACGCCGCACCAGGCCCATCGCTTCGTTGGAACAACTCAGGACGCACACGCCACAGCCCACACAGCGGATACCATCCACCACTGCCACGCTTTCCAGAGTCAGGGCGTCAAACTGACAGGTGTCAAGGCAGATGCCACAGGCGCTGCACAGTATTTCATCGACCTGGTTGACGAAGGCCGAGCGGGCCACCACGTTGGCAATGCCCAGGTTGGCCATGCCGCGCAGAATGCCGCAGGAGCAGGTACAGCAGTTGCAGATGTAGTGCAGCCCTTGTTCATTGTTGCTGACCGAGTGTACCAACCCGGCCTCGGCGGCCCGTCGCAGGGTGGCAAGAGCCTGATCGCGGTCGATGGCGCGGATGGTGGTGTTGTTGTCAAACGCGCCGGGCCGTTGTTCGAGGATCATGCACACATCCAGCGGATGCTCGCAGCCTTCACCAATCAGGGCTTTTTGCTTGCGGCAGATGCAATCGAGCAAACCCCAGGCCTGGGCGCCGTTGACCAGGTCGGAGGCGCTTTCAAAGGGGTGGACTTCCATGTTGTTGCGCACGCTCTCGCCAATCGGAATGACGCGGTGAACCTGCGGCTGCACCCGGAGGGTCTGGCCAAAAGCCTGCATAAAATAGGTTTCGAACAGGCGCGCCAATTCAACATCCATGTTGTTGACCTGCATTTCGTAGATGCCGACCACAAAGGGCAGCAGCCGGTAGCCCAGGCCGTTCTCGCTGCGACCGGCTTCGATCAGGCCGCGCCGCGACAGGCTTTTGAGCTGCTGGCGCAGCGCGGCCGATTCGCCGCCGAGACGGGCGGCCAGCTGTTCGGCGCTCTCAAAGCTGGTCGACAATTGAGCCGTCAGGGCGGCTTCCTGCGGAGTAAAGAGTTTTTCCAGCAGGCGCAGCTCCACGCCATCCTGCGCCGCGGGGAATCCGTTCGGCAAAGCATCCAGTCGTTCTGCCAGTTGTTTGTAGGGGTTGGTTTGCATGTCTGAATCCTTTGCCGGTTGATAGGCCCGAAGAAATGGGGATATGGGATGGATATAGCAAGAAAAGTAAACGCGAAGGAAGAGTATTTAGTACCTTTGAAGTTGGGTGCTTGCTTTTTGCCTACACTGGCAATAGCTCGAATATCTTCGTGCCTATTCGGGCTATTGGTGGCGGCGGGCTTGTGGCTGTTTTTTTCAACCTTACCCGCGTAGAACCGGGTACCTGCGGGACGGGTGTTTCAGTATAGGATGACCCTGGGATGACCGAGCTTTCAAGCCGGAACCAGGGCCGCCAGTGAGGCCATTACACGCACATGATTCTGCTCCACCAGGTTCAGGCAAACATCATACAGCGCAGTGTTACTCTCGGCAATGACCGCTTCGAGCACCCTGGCAGTCATGCTCAACTCATCAGCGCCGATGGTGGCGGCTACGCCCTTGAGCGAATGCGCCAGCCGGCGGGCCAGGGGCAGGTCTTCGGCCTGCAGGGCGCTGCGAATTTCCTGAACATTCTCACGATAGTTTTCGCGGAATCTAATCAGCAGACTCAGGTAAAGTTTCTGGTTGTCCGCCAGGCGCATCAGGGCGGCTTCCATATTGAACGAATCCAGCGTGGCGGGTAAGAGCGCGGGGGCTGAGCTGTCAGTCTTCGGCGCAGCGTAAACCGGTTGAGCGGCCTCAGCTTGTCCGGCGGGCAGGGGCGCGAGCCAGCGCAGCAAAACCTTGACCAATTGGGGCATGCTGACCGGCTTGGTAATGTAATCGTTCAGGCCAGAATCGAGCGCCTTTTGACGGTCACCAGCCAGGGCATGGGCGGTGATGGCAATGATCGGCAGATTGGCGGAAGAAAAGCGCGGATTTGCGCGGATCTGAGCGGTGGCCTGGTAGCCATCCATACCGGGCATCTGGATGTCCATCAGCACCACTTCAAACTTGCCAGACATGACCATCTGAATGGCGGCCTCGCCGTCGTTGGCGATGAAAACCTGCATCCCCAAGTTTTTCAGCATATCGGCCACCACCAGCTGGTTGATTTCATTGTCTTCCACCAGCAGAACCTGCCGTCCGCGTAATTCATTCGCCGAGCGCGGGGCAATCGCAACTTGATCTGGCAGGTTTTGTTCCGGCGTCTTATGCCCAAGGACTTGCAGGATGGCTCCGATCAGTTGCGGGCGGATGATGGGTTTGATCAGGGTGCTATCGGGGTCAACAGCTGCCGGTTGATGAGAAAGCTCATCCACATTGACCAACAGCAGGGCCGGGGTGGCTGCCAGGTTGGCATGACTCTTGATGCGCCGGATGGCTTCCAGGCCATCCAACTCGCCGGGCATCGACCAATCCATCAAGACCAGGTCAAAGTGTTGTTGTGGGTCGGCGCTCTCCAGGCAAGTCAGGGCGGCCTGCGCTGAATCAGCCAAGGTGACGCGAAAAGAAAAGTATTCGAGTGTATTCTTCAAAAACTGGCGGGGAGCGGCGTGGTCATCTGCCACAAGCACTTGCAGGCCGATCAATTCGGGCGGAATCGCAAAGCGCTCATTATCAGAATCGGGCAGTGGCGTGAGACTAATCACAAAGGAAAAGCTGGACCCCTGACCGAGCTGACTCTGTGCCTGGATTTCACCGCCCATCAAGTTGACCAGGCGCTGGCTGATGGTTAATCCCAGGCCGGTGCCGCCATATTTGCGGCTGGTGGACGAATCTGCCTGGTTGAAGGGTTGAAACAAATTCGCCAGGTGCGCCTCGCTCAGGCCGATGCCGGTATCGCGCACGGAGAATTCCAGCGCAACCTGCTGCGAGGTTTTCTCCACCACGTTCACTTTTACCAGCACCTCACCTGAAACGGTGAACTTGATGGCATTCCCCACCAGGTTGGTCAGCACCTGTCCAAGCCGCAGAGAGTCTCCCTGCAGCTGGCGCGGAACCTCAGGGTGGATATCAAAGACCAGTTCCAGGTTTTTTTCCCGCGCTTTATGCGCCAGGATGCTGGAAATGGATTGAAAGATATTATCCAGGTCGAAATCGACACATTCCAGGTCGATCTTCCCGGCTTCGATTTTTGAAAAATCGAGGATGTCATTGATGGTTGTCAGCAGGGCTGTGCCCGAAGATTGAATCTTGGACAGGTAGTCGCGCTGCTTTTCGGTCAGGCTGGTTTGCATGGTCAGTTGGGCCAGGCCGAGCACGCCATTGAGCGGTGTGCGGATTTCGTGACTCATGGCGGCCAGGAACACGCTTTTGGCCTGGCTGGCCGCTTCGGCGTTTTCTTTGGCAATCACCAGTTCGGCAGTGCGTTCTTTCACCATTTCTTCCAGGTGGTCACGATGCTGCAATAATTCTGCCTCGATTTGCCGGCGCTCAACCAGTTCCAGCTGCGCATGCTCATAGAGCCGGGCATTCTCAATGGCGACAGCCACCTGGTCGGCCAGCGTTTCCAAAACAGCCACATCATCGACAAGGATGGCCTGAGGGGCCAGGCTGTGAACATCCATCACGCCCAGCACCCGCTCTCCCACCTTGAGCGGCACGCTCAGTTCGGAAGCGGTTTCGCGCAGTTCAGGGAAATAGTTGCGGTAATTTGGTTCGGCGTGCGCATCGTTTGCCAGGATTTTTTCGCCATGCTGTCCGGCCCAACCGATCAGACCTTCCCCCAGTTCAACGCGGTGCTCAGTCGAAACCGTCCCGGAGAAATTGCCCGCCCTGGCGCGCATGACCAACTGATTGTTTTCAGGTTCAAGCACATACAAAGCAACATGGTAAAAGCCAAAGGAGCTGGTTACCAGGCGCGCGGTGACTTCCAGGGCGGTCTGCAAATCGAGCACGGAGACAATTTCACGGCCCACTTCGTTGATCAGCGACAGTTGACTGGTACGCTTCACCAGGGCAGCTTCAGCCTGCTTGCGCTCATGGATATCGCGAAAATTGATGACAATGGAACCGACGTTTGGATCGGCCAGCATGTTACTAAAGGTACTTTCTAGCCAGCGCCAATTGCCATCCTGGTGCCTGAAGCGATACTGCAGGGTGGTTATTTTCGTGGGATCCTGGATGACGCTGTTAATTTCAGCCAGCACGGCGGGCAGGTCATCGGGATGTGTGGCATCGTTAGGATGGACAGTGAGCACGTGCTCATTTCCATAGCCCATGATCCTTCTGGCCGATGGACTGACATACGAAAAGTTACCATCCGGCCCCACCAGGGCAATGCCATCCGGCGCTTTTTCGATCAGGGCATGGAAGCGTGCTTCGCTCTGCTGAAGCGCCTCTTCAGCCAGCATGCGCGCGGTGATATTTTCATGGGCCACCACCACGCGCGGCGCACCGTTGCCAGGGAAGCGCGTGACGCGGGCGTTATACCAGCGCCTCTCGGTGGGAGAATGACAGGGATATTCCAGGGAAAATTCTGAAAGCTCGCCGTTCATCACCGCGCGAATACCGGCCACCATCGGCGTGGCCTCGGCAGATCTCGGCCCACAGGCGTTCTGACAGATCGAAATATAATTCACGCCTTCGTGCACGGAAATATCTTTATTGGGCGGCGCATTTTGATTGGAAAACTTACGCCAGGCATCGTTGACCGCGATAATGGCGCCGGTTTCATCCAGGATGGCGATGTGCGCCGAAAGCGCATTGACGGTTGAACGCGCAAAGCGCTCCGATTCACGCTTTTCGACCGCCCGCTGCAGCGCCAGCAGAACCTGTTCCACCTCAAACGGTTTCTGAAAATAACCATAAGCACCCAGTTGGATGGCCTCGATGGCAGATTTCTGCGAAGCGTGCCCGGTCAGCAGGATGCATTCAATATCAGGGAAACGCGCCTTGAACTCAGAAATCACATCCAGGCCAGAGGTCTCCCCCAGGCGCAGGTCGATCAAGGCCACTTCCACCGGCTGTTCTTCCACCCGCGCCAGCGCTTCCACCCCGGACCGCGCAAGCACTGGCTCAAAACCCTTGAGCAGCAAAATATCGCTCATGGTCATGAGCAATCTGTCATCGTCGTCAACAACCAGGATGCGCGGTCTCGTTTTGTCCATACTACCTCTCAAGGGAACTCTTTATTTTTTGAGTCTTTTGCCAACTGATAAGTTTTTACAGAAGCTTTTGCCGCAGATTACGCGGAAAACGCGGTTTTTTTGGGTTTCCTTTGTGCGATACGTGTCCTTCGGGGAGAATCGGGGCTATTTTACCGTTTGCGGAGCAAGCTGCGCAAGGCACGCAGCTGCACATCCGCCAGGATTTGCAGAAGATGGGGGATTTCGAGCGGCTTATACAGGAGGGTAAAGGCGTTGATCTGCATCGCTTCCCGGATAACTTCCGCCATTTCCTGGCCGTGACCGGTAATCAGCACCACCGGCAGCGAGGGATTGTGCTGACGGATTTCCTTGAGAATGTCCAGCCCGCTGATGTGGTTGAGCTTCAGATCCAGCAGGATCACCTCGGCGTCGGCGGTGATCTGCTCCACATCCAGATGCGGATCGGTGATGGGAGTCACTTTAAAGCCGCGGCGCTGCAGAATATCATCCAGCGTGCGGCAGAACTCGGCGTCATCATCCACAATCGCAATCGTGCGATTCTTGGAAAGCGAGTTAAAGAAACCGAGCAGATGGTTGATATCGATGGGCTTATCCAGCACCCCCACCACGCCATCATCCAGGCCGCGGTTAATCAGGTCATCGGAGGCGAAAGCCGTCATCAGGACCACCGGCAAGCCCGGCTGGGATTGTTGCAATTGGCGGTGCAACTCGACGCCATCCATGTCCGGCATTTTGACATCGGTCAGCACACAGTCAAAAAACCGTTCCTGAATCAGTTCAAGCGCTTTCGCGCCGGAGTTGGCCTCAAGCACTTCATAACCGGACATGGTAAGGATATCCACCAGCGTGCGCGCCATGCGCCGGTCGTCATCCACGATAAGAATTCGGAGTGTTGGATTCATTTCGAAGCCTCATAAATGGGTACATAAACACTGAAGCAGCTGCCTTTGCCCGGCTCACTCTGGACTTCAATGCGGCTGCCGTTGGCTTGCACCAGTCGCTGACAGATGACCAACCCCAGCCCAACGCCGCTTTCACGGGTGGTAAAGAACGGTTCGAACAACCTGGTCATGTTTTCAGCCGAAATACCCGCGCCGCTATCAGTAATGGCGATGGCGACCATGTTTTCACGCACCTGCGCGGAAATGGTCAAGCGGCCGCCTTCCGCCATGGCCTGGCAGGCATTCAACGCCAGGTTGCTGAGCACCTGAATGATGTGCTGAGAGTCAACGTAGACGGATGGCAGGTCAAGAGGCAGCTCGAGAACTACCTGCAGCGAAGCCGGGATGGATAAACGCTGCAGCGATTGATCCACCAGGCGGGAAACGGAAACCGGCTCAGGGTCAGCGGTTTTGACACGGGCCAGGTCCAGCAAATCAGCGATGATATTCTCGGAGGTGCGGACTTCCTGCTCAATGATGTCCAGATATTCTTTTTCCTTGGGCAGGGCATCAACGCGGGTTTGTTTCAGATAATAGATGGAATTTTTGATAACGCTCAAAGGATTGCGCAGTTCGTGGCCCACGCTGCCCGCCAATTGACCGAGCAAAACAAATTTTTCCTGGCGTAACAGCTGATCCTGAGCCTGGCGCAGTTCGTCCGTGCTGGCCTCCACCTCGGCTTCCAATCGCGCGGAATAGTCTTCCAGGAATTGTTCAGCCTGCTTGCGCGCGTTGATATCGACATTGGCACCAATAAAGCCGATGGTCTGGCCGGTTTCATCGCGTAGTGGGCTGGCAACGCCATACACCCAGGTGATTTTGCCCTGGCGATCCTGAAAGCGATATTCAAAACCCCATTGGCCGTTGCTTTCAACCGATTTCAGCCAACGCTGATAGATCACGTCACGGTCTTCGGGATGCAAGGCATTTTTCCAGCCCTGCCCCAGGGCTTCCTCAGGCGTCAGCCCGCCCATGGCGCACCAGGCGGCGTTGGCGAAAGTGCAGTTGCCCTGCTCGTCGGTGAGATAAATGCCAACCGGGGCTGTCAGCGCCAGGGTTCGAAAGCGGCCTTCGCTCAACTGCAGGTCGGACTCAGCCTGTTTGCGCAGGTTGATATCGCTCAGTACCACGCGGCAGGTCTGCGCGCCATCCGCATCCTGGGCCAAAACCATCTGCGCTTGGGTCCAAAAAGGCTGGGGCTGATTTTGGATCAGCGGCAGGTCGAAAACCTGCGTCTGGCCCGTTTTCAGGAGTTGTCTGAAATGCTGATAGTAGCTGCTCTGGCCTGCCGGGGTGACCCAACGACTCAAGGGTTGTTTTATCAATTGCTTGCGCGCAATGCCAAGCATGGTCGCGGCTGTCAGGTTGATCTCTTTAATCAAGCCCTTGTCGCTCAGGGTGAGATAGCCAGCCGGCGCCAGTTCGTACAGATCAAAATAACGCGCGTGCGAATTTTCCAGCTCCACCTGGGTGCGGCGCAGCTCTTCATTCTGCATCTCGAGTTCGACCTGATGCACCTGCAGTTCGTGCAGCAAACGTTGAGCAGTCTCTGGAGAAGCTGCTTCGGCCTGGGCGGGGGTTTCGCGCAGGCGTTCTTCGGCCAGCTCCCGCAGGGTGGCTTTGGTCATGAGGCACCCGGTTGTGGTGTTTCCCCAAAAATCACGGTGCGATTGCGCCCGTCGTTTTTAGCGATGTAAAGGGCATGATCTGCGCGCTGGACAATATTTTCCACGCTCCGATCCTGCGGATGATGACACATCTCCGCAATGCCGATGCTGAGGGTGGCAATACCCGGGGCCAGCTCAAACTGCGCGCCAATTGCCGCGACTTTTTCACGGATGCGTTCGGCGATATGCCCGGCTTGTTCGGCGCTGGCCTTGGGCAGCAGGATGGCGAATTCATCGCCGCCATAGCGCGCTAACACATCCACAGCGCGTAATTCGGCAACGGCGGCCTGCGCCACTGCTTTTAAGATATTATCACCCGCCAGGTGCCCGAGCGTATCGTTAACCACTTTGAGGTGATCGACATCGAACATGATGACAGTCAGCGGCGATTCATAGCGTAAAGAGACGTTAAACTCATAATCGCCGTATTCAAAGAAGTGACGGCGATTATATTGACCGGTCAGGCTGTCGGTGCGGGCGGCCTGTTTTTCGATGAGAAAGGCGCGCTGCAGCTCGGCATGAGCCGTATCCAGCGTTGCCTTGGCGTTGACCAGTTGTGCTTCAATCAGCTTGCTTGGGCTGATATCGCTCAGCATGACGCGAAACTCCCAAAGGCTTGCCAGATTCTGCACAAAAATCATCTCGAGCCGCGCCCAAAAGGGAACGGGGGCTTTGCCCAATATTTGGCATTCCAGGGTTTGCGCTTGGCCTGTTTCGGCCAGCAATTTTCGTCCCATGAAGAAAATATCCTGGTGCTCGCGCAGGATAAAGCGCGAAAATAGCTGGTTTTGCAGATTCTTTTTTGTCACCCCCAATAATGTGGCTGCGGTGAGATTGGTCTCCAGGATCATCCCTTTTTCACTCAACACAAGGTAACCCACCGGCGCCAGGTCATACAGATCGAAATAACGCGCGCGCAAGTATTCAAGCTCGACCTGCGTACGGCGCAGTTCTTCATTTTGCATCTCAAGTTCAACCTGATGCACCTGCAATTCATGCAGCAGTTGCGCCGCGTTACCTTGAAATTCTCTCGGGTGGCCAGCTTCTTCGTTAACCTGGGTTTCCGCCCGCTGGCGCAGCGTACCGGTTTCAGTCACAACGGATGGTTTCTTACTCATAAGCGTCACCTTCGCTGGCACCAAAATAAAATGGGTTGGAAAAGAACATCCCTACGAATTTTTGAAGCTTTTGGCCACAGATTACGCGAGGCGAAAAAAGATTTTTCCACCCAGGACACGAAAATCAGAAAGTTTACCCGCTGCGGGGTTTCCTTTGTGACCTTCGCATCCCGGTGGCAGAAGATTTAGACCGCCAGCCCATCAGGCTTCACGCATCGGCCGGGTTGACGCGGCGCTCGGTGGTGCTGATAGCATAGATTTCGCCATCAGCATTGAACAGCGCGGTGGCAGTCAGCCAGGCTTCAAAGCCCTGGCCATCCTTGGAGATGCGCGCCACGCGCTGCGGCTCCAGCATGGACGACTCGCTCAACTTACGCAGTACGGTCAGGGCTTCCTTGCGTTCACCGGCCGGGCACAATTCGCGCAGATTCATCGAAAGCGCCTCGGACTCTCTCCAACCATACATTTTTTCCGCGGACGGGTTCCAGGCCTGGATGCGTCCATCCAACGCCAGCATCATAAAGGCATCGTTTGAATCGCGCACCAGGGCCACCAAGCGCCGCATGCCTTCCGTTTCTTGCAGGATAGCCTGGGCCTTCTTAATCTCGGTGATATCGGTAAAGGTGATCACCGCGCCCTCGATGACGTTCTCCAGGGTGCGGTAAGGCTGGATGCGCAGCAGGTACCAGACGCCTGCCTGGCTCAACACTTCGATCTCGCGGGGAATCAGGCTTTCCAGCACGGCCTGCACATCAAACACCAGGCGGGTGTAATTCACCAGATTGGTGACAATATGACCCACCGGGCGGCCCACATCCCCGTGAATCAGGTTGATGACCTGGGTGATGGAGGGTGTAAAGCGCTGGATGCGCAACTGGTAATCGACAAAAATGGTGCCGATGCCGGTACTGGTCAACAGGTTGCCGATGTCGTTATTGGCGCGCGACAGATCGGTCACTTTTTGCTGCAACTCAGCATTGACCGTCGCCAGCTCTTCATTGACCGATTGCAACTCTTCCTTGGAAGTTTCCAGCTCCTCGTTGGTGGATTGCAATTCCTCGTTGACCGATTGCATCTCCTCGTTGGAGGATTTCAATTCCTCGTTGGCGGTTTCCAGTTCCTCGTTGGCGGTCTGGAGATATTCTTCCTTGGAACGCAGTTCACGCTTGAGGGTGGCGATGCGCTCTTCCACATCCGAGGCGGTTTCGCCAGCGCTGACATGCAGAACAGCGGCATGGTTAGAGTCCACTTCCGGGGCTTCCTCCAGGATCACCAGGAATAGATTCTGCTCAAAACCGGAAATGGGTTCCGGCATCACCGGGCGGATGGTCAAATGGACGGTGGTGAAATCACCGTTGGTTTTGACGCGCAACCCCGGACAGCTCACCAACTCCCGATGGGAGACGGCTTTGTGCAGGCTGCTGGTTAAATCACGCCGCAGCCCTTCGCGCGCCATCTTCAAGATATTCAGCCCGGCTTCGCCCTGGACAGGTTCCAGGTAGCGCCCGGTGCGTCCATGCAGATACAGGATCTCGCCGCGCTGGTTGACCAGCACCCCGGAGGCGGAATAATGCCGCAGCAGCGCCTGCTCAGTCAGCTCACGCAGCGAAACGGCTCGCGCCAGCAGCTTCTTTTCAGCCAAAATTGGGGAAAGGGCAGCGTCTGCCTCAGATAGAACAAACTTGCCGAGCACGCGGCCAATCGAGGGGCGTTTCGCATCATACAAATCGGACTTGCGCTGATAAAGCTTCATTTTCCGATCGATAGAATTGAACAAATCAGAAAAATCGCCGATCGACTCAGAGGTTCCCAAGAAGAGATACCCGCCCTGGTTCAAGGCATAATGGAACAGAGGCAGCAGTTTCTTCTGCAATTCGGAACCCATGTAAATCAACAGGTTGCGGCAGCTGATCATATCGAGCTTGGAAAAAGGCGGATCCTTGATCACATCCTGCTCGGAAAAGATCAGGATATCGCGGATGCCTTTTTGAATGCGATACGAAGCGCCATCCGGCTGCAGGGTGAAAAAGCGCGCCAGGCGCTCCGGCGCAATATCCGCGGCAATGCTGGCCGGGTAGATGCCGCTGCGAGCCTGCTCAATGGCCTGGCTGTCGATATCGGTGGCAAAAACCTGCAGCTTGAAGTTCTGCTTGAGGGCTTCCATCTGTTCCTGCATCAGGATGGCGATCGAATACGGTTCCTCGCCGCTGGAGCAGCCCGGCACCCAAACCCGGACTGCCGCGCCGGAAGCTTTGCCAGCGAATAACTGCGGAATAGCCTGCTCGCGCAGCACTTCAAAGGCCGCCGGGTCGCGGAAGAAGTTAGTGACGCCGATCAGCAAATCGCGGAAAAGCGCTTCCACTTCAACGGGCGTTTTCTGCAGGAAGCGCATGTAATCATCCAGCCGTTGGATTTGTTGAACCGCCATGCGCCGCTCCACGCGCCGCGTGATGGTGTTTTGTTTATAGAGTGAGAAATCATGCCCGGTCTGGGCGCGCAGTATGACGAAGATTTTCTTGTAGATGCCTTCTTTTTTGCCGTCCAAAGAAATCACATCCGCCCCGGTCAGGTCATATGCATGCGTGGCATAAGCGATCAACTGTCCGGCCATCTCACCTGGCGGCAGGACGTAATCCACCAGGCCAGTGGCGATGGCGCTGCGCGGCATGCCGTCATACTCGGTGGAATCCAGGCTCTGGGCCATGGCCATGCCGCCTTCGCCCTTGATGGCGCGCAGCCCAAGGGTGCCGTCACTGCCGGTGCCGGAGAGCACGATGCAGATGGCGCGTTCGTGCTGATCCATGGCCAGTGAGCGGAAGAAGAAGTCGATCGGCAGGCGCAATCCGCGCGGCACAGCCGGTTCAAGCAGCTGCAGCGAGCCATTCAGGAAGGCCATATCGGCGTTGGGCGGAATGATATAGGTGCAGTTGGGTTCAACCTGCATGCCGTCTTCCACTTCATAGACCTGCATGCGCGTGTAGCGCTTGATGAGTTCGGTCAGCATGCTCTTATGATTGGGGTCAAGGTGCTGCACCAGCACAAAAGCCATGCCCGGTTCAACATCAGCCGGCATCCCCGAGAAGAAGGCTTCAAAGGCCGCCAAACCGCCAGCCGATGCGCCAATCCCAACAATGGGGAAGTTTCTTTTCTTTTCCGCTTCCGCTTCCGGAGCAACGAGCGAGGCGGGGATTTCTGGCGGCAAGGCAGGTGGGGTTATCTTTTTAGCGGTCATGGTATTCTCCGTGGATCTGTTTCTAAACAACCGGCAATGTCAGGCTGAAGGTGGTTCCCTGCCCCGGCGCGCTCATCACATGGATGGCGCCGCCATTGGCTTCCAGCAGTTTTTTACTGACAGCCAACCCCAACCCGATGCCCGTGTTCCTGGTGGTGAAGAGTGGCTCAAAGATTTTCGTGATGTTTTCGGGGGCGATGCCAATACCGGTATCAATGACATCCAGCTTAATCATACCATCTTGCAGAGCGGCTGAGATGGTCAATTTCCCACCAGTGGGCATGGCCTGACAGGCGTTTTCTGTCAGGTTGCCAAGCACCTGAATCAGCTGGCGCGGGTCGCAAAAGGCGGACGGCAAATCGGCAGGGACATCGAGTGTGACCTGCACCGTGGGCGGCGTGGGGAAACGTCCCAGCACCTGATTGAGCAGTTCCAAAACGGGCACCGGTTCCCGTTCCACGGTTTTGATGCGCGTAAAATCCAGCAGGTCGGTGACGATCTTATCGGAGGTGAGAGTTTCCTTTTGGATAATATCCAGATATTCCCTGACCTTGTCGCTGGCCTCGGGCTGGGATAGTTTCAAATAGTAGACTGCGTTGGAGATGACGCCCAAAGGATTGCGCAGTTCGTGCCCCACGCTGGCGGCCATCTGCCCGAGCGCAGCCAGGCGTTCCTGGCGCATGAGCTGCTCCTGGGCCTCGTGCAGTTCGCGCGCGCGCTCCTCCACCAGGTCTTCCAGATGTTCGGAATAGCGCTTGAGCTGCGCCCTGGTTTGTTTGGCTTCGGTCATGTCGCGCAGAACGAAGAGCATACTGATTGGCTGCCCGTCAACATTGTTGATAAAGCTGCCATTCACTGAAAAATCAAAGCGGCTGCCATCCGGACGCAGCCCGATGTATTCGTCATCTCCCAGGCGCTGCCCCTGGAGCAGCTTGCCAATATTCGTCATGGCGCGTTCCAAATCCTCGGGGACCAGGAAATCACTGAGCAAATGGCCCACCAGTTGATCTTCACGCTCACAGTGCCACATCCGCAGCGCGGAAGGGGAAACCATGCGGATACGGCCCTCCAAATCGGTCAGGGTGATGTCGTCCGGCGATGCATCCAGGATGGAACGATAGAGCGCTTCGCTGGCCCGCAGGGCATCTTCCATCTGTTTCCTCGCCGTGATGTCGCGCATGATGAACAGCACACTGACGGGCTGCCCGGCCGCATTGCGGATAAAGTTGCCAGTCACTGCAAAATCAAATACGCTGCCATCCGGGCGCCGCCCGCGGTATTCGTCATTTTCCAAAACCCGCCCATCGAACATGCCTTGAAAGTCCCTGGCGGCGCGCTCCAAATCCTCGGGAACCAGGAAATCGCCGACAAGCTGCCCAACAAGCTGTTCCTCGCGTTCGCAGCCCCAAATCTTCAACGCGGAGGGGGAAACCATGCGAATACGGCCCTGCAGATCGGTGAGGGTGATGTCATCCGGCGAGGCGATCAGGATGGAACGATAGAGCGCTTCACTGGCCAGCAAGGCATCTTCCATCTGTTTCCTCGCCGTGATGTCGCGCATAATACCCTGGCGGTAGAGCGGCTGGCCCTGCGCATCGGGCAGCACGGTGATGGTGTCACCCACCCAACGGAACTCGCCCTGTTTGTTGCGAATTCGATATTCAAGCACGCCCGTGGCGCGCCCGGCGGTTCGGCAGAGAGCGTTTGTGCGTTCGATTTCCTGCACGATTTGCGGGAAGTCGTCAGGATGAATCGAGTCCAGCACTTCTTCGACAGGCATGCCCATCATTTCTTCAGCCTTCCATCCCAGCACTTGCTCCATGACCGGGCTGATGTAATCGTAAGCATCCAGCTGTAAATTGCGGCGGTAGACCACTTCGTGCGAGTTATTCAGCATGAAGCGAAAACGCTCTTCGCTCGCTTGCAGCGCCACTTCGGCCCGTTTGCGTTCGCTGATATCAATGCTGACGTTGGCATAGAAATCAGTTCCCATGGCGAAGACCGCCGACAGGTAATATTTGTCGTTGGTGACAAAGTGGGTTTCGAACTGCCGGGACTGCCCGGAGGCGACCACTTCCCGGCACAATTCTAGATAGGGCCGCATGACCTGCGCCCCGAACAGATCGTTGGCGCGTTTGCCGAGCAAATCCTCTGGCGCTTGCTGCAAATCGGCTACGCCCAGGGCGTTGATATCCTGCAATTCCCAATCCACGATTTCATGGTGTTCATCGTACAGCAGCCGGTAGATGACGCCGCTCATGGGCAAGTTATGAAAGAGCGCGCGGAATCTGGCTTCGCTCTCGCGCAGGGCCTGTTCAGACTGTTTGCGCTCGGTGATATCGCGTCCGAAGATGGTGACGCCGCGAATTTCGGCGCTGGCCTCGCCAATCGGGCTGAAGCGATATTCGATATAGTGGGGCGCATCCCGAAAGCGGGTCCCTGTTTCAACGGCGAAATGTTCGCCTTGCAAGGCGCGGTCATAATAGCCTCGCCATTCTGCGTTTGCTTCAGGTGGAAAACTGGGAAGCAATACGCTTTCTCCCATTTGCAAGCGGTGCCCGAGCGCGGCGCTGACGTTGCGATGGAACTGCTCATTGCCCACAATCAGGCCATAGTTCTTATCGACCGCCCAGATGCTGCCATCGGTATTTTCGATCAATGCGCTTAAATTGGTTTCGCTCTTGCGCAGCGCCTCTTCGGCCTGCTTGCGTTCGGTAATGTCAAGCAGCAAGGCCACAAAATAATCAACCGTTCGATCTGGCTGGCGCACACACTGAACCGCCATGTGAATATGCAGGCTATGTCCATCTTTATGGATAAAGCGTTTTTCGAGGACATACCCGTCAATTTCACCCGCCATGATCCGGTTGAATTGCGCCAAATCGGCGGCAATATCATCCGGATGGGTCATTTCGTCCCAGGTCATCTGTCTGATTTCAGCACTGGTATATCCGAGCATATTAACCAGGGTTTCATTGACATCAATCCAGCCTTTTTCCGGTGAAGTGATAGCGCTCCCCGTCAGCGGCAATTCAAAGTAACTGCGAAAGCGTGCCTCGCTGTTGCGCAGGGCAAATTCGGCCTGCTTGCGTTCGGTGATATCCAGCGTTACGCCGATGTACCGAACAAATTCCCCCTGCTCGTTAAAGTAAGGCTGGGCACGGTCGTAGACCCAGCGTACGCTGCCATTGGGCTGCACGATCCGGTGTTCGAGTTCATAGATCGAGTGGATCTGCAGTGCTTTCATGAAGTTGTCGTTTAACATGGCCGCGTCATCAGGATGAATGCACATTTCTAGCATCAAGTCATAAGCCGGTGAAGGGCCGCTGGGATCCAAACCATAGATACGGTATTCCTCCTCGGACCAAATCGTTGTCTGTGTGGCGGCAATGTACTCGAAGCTGCCCAATTGCGCGATCTTCTGGGTTTCCGCCAACCTGTTACGCGCCTGCTCCAACGAATTCTCAACCTGCTTGCGCTCAGAGATGTCTTGCGCGACACCCGTCAGAAAAACGGGCTGGCCCTGCTCATCGAAGATGGTATCGCCAGACCTGGCCCAAATATGGCGGATGGAACCATCTGGCATAATGATGCGATATTCAATCGGTTGGTTGGCAATGTTGGCGGCATTGGAAGGCAGCACGAGGTACAGGTCATCCGGGTGAATCACTTTTGAGATTGCATTTCCCAGGCGCCCAGTGTAGGTACTTTTATCAATCCCAAAAATCTGAAACATCTCGTCCGACCAGGTCACTTCGCCCGTTTTCACATTCCATTTCCAATTCCCAAGGTGGGCAATCGACTGGGCGTTCTTCAAGTCCGCTTCTGAGAGACGGTATTTGGCTTCGCTCTCACGCAAAGCGGATAAGACAGCCACCTGCGCGCGGGAATAGCCTAAATTCTGCTGCCGCCAGAGCATATACAGTCCCAACCCGGCGATGACGCTCAACGCGCCGATAAAAAATACGGTCTGCCAGATTCTTTCCCACAGCGACGCGGCCATTTCATTGGCATCCATTTGCGCCAGCAGCAGCCAGGGCGAGGCGGGCACGGCCATTGCAACGCCAATCACCGGCCTGCCAGCCTGATCCAGGCCTTCCAGCAGGCCGGTCGCGCCCAGCCCGGCCTGAACTGCCAGCAAGTCCGTTTGATCGAGCGGTAGCTTCAAGGTCAGGGCGGTATTCTGCCCCGAGCCAAGATCATTCAATAACAGGATTTCATTTCCATCACGGCGCAGCAGCAAAGTATCAACGGTGACATTGGTAATCGGCCACTGTTTGAGCCTGGCGTAGACTTGAAGGTTGGGATCGAAGCGAAAAACGAGCACACCCAGCGCATCGGCGTCATCCGCCCCGGCGAACAGCGGAACCAGGATGGACAGACGAATGAAGTCATTCTGGGGTTCGCGGTGGAAATCCAAAAAGGTGATCTGACGCGAGCGCAACGCCGCGGCGGCAGCCTGCTTCAACTGCTCGGAAGGTGCTTCGGGCTGGTTGGGAACGGAAATCATCTCAAGGCCCTGCACATCCAACAGGGAAACCCGGTCATATTCGAGATGCGCTTGAGTTCGCGTCAACCAAACGGTCAGCCGCTTTCGGAGTTCAGCGTCCTGCGGAGCCGCAAAGGAATTCCGCACCAGTTCGTTAAAGTTATCGTTTTGATAAAAGAGCGCGGCATCGTCCAGGCGGTCATTGCGCCAGTTTTCGAGTTCACCTGTTTTCAATTGAAGGCCAGCCCTGAGTTCATTCTCCAGATGAACGCGGAATTGTCTGGCGTACTGCTGGTAGGACACCAACGCTGAGATGGAAACCGCGATCACGATCAGAGAAAAAATCAAAATAAACAAATGGCGCGAGAATTTTGTTTGGGATACCAGCGTCCCTGGGGTAGGTTCAGCAGTGTTCAAGGGAAGTTCCTTCAGGAATTAAATTAAAGAGCCGCCGGGGCGCTGTTCGCGCAAACGGCGACCAATCCCGGCGTTGAGTAGGCAACTCCAAACAGGGAGACAATATTAATGACAGGATAAGTTGAGTAAAAAAGGGGAGGATGCTGCCGCCAGACAGGTGCAGCGCCTGCTGGCGAAACGAGTATTCTCTGCGCCAGGCCACAATCAACCTCTACTGGATTCCAAATAACAATAAGTTTGCCAAATAAATTTGCCAGCACCCACCCGGCAGGCAGGTGACGTACTTCAATCATATCCTGATTAATGCTCCGCTGACATGACAGTTTTGTATACCGGCAGGCTGGCGTTTCCTTGCCGGTTATTCGTGGCTGAGCTTTCGTTGGTGCTGTTAACGACGCGTGGTTTACCGCCAAGGGGCACAAGAGGCCACCCCCCTGCACTTCGGGGGGCCAAGACGCCAGGTTTTTAATACCTGGTAGTTTGTGTTTAGCTTGCATCTTCGGAAGTTTTCGCCTTGCAAATTACAATCTCCAATGCGGAGATTAAAGTTTCCAATGCGCAAATTTCAAAAGGGGCTGAATTACAACAAAAACCTGCGAGATGTTCTTCTGTCTGCGCGCATCAATACGGAAAGGTAAGCCGCTATTCAATCAACAGCAACTGCGCCGGGGTCAACAGCCATTCCAGGCTGGCGCTGCGTTCGTGGCGCAGATTATCGGCTGAAAGGTAGCAGACGCTGCCTTTTTTCAGCGTGATGGACAGGTTGGCATTCCCAGCCACCAGCGTGCCGATCAGCGCGCCCAGCGCGGGTTCATGTCCCACCAACGCCAGGCTCTCCACCGGGTACTTCTCGTTGATTTCGGCGATCAATTGGTCGACAAAACCCGTCAGCAGCAGGTTATCAGAAAAAGCGAGCTGGCCGTCTTGCAGGTTAAATTCATCCGCCAGGATTTCGGCGGTTTGGCGGGCGCGCAGATAGGGGCTGGAAAGGATCATATCCAGTTTGATGTTTTGGGCGCGCAAGCTGTGGGCGATTTTGCGAAATCGTTTCTGACCCTTTTCGGTCAACGGACGCTGACTGTCATTTTCATAGCCGGGCGTGCCTGCATCCACTGCCAGGGAATGCCGGATAATATAAAGATTCATGATTTCTCCTCGTTTTTTGTTGGGGGGATTTTTTTTCTGCGGGCCTGGCCGGACTCAGTCTGCCAGGGGAAATCTGCGGCGGGGGTGGGGCGCCAGAATTCGGTCAGGGCCGACATTTCATCCAGATAAGCGGAGATTGTGCGAGAGATGGCCTGTCGATAATGGCTGAAGACCGGCTGCCTGGCATCATCTACGCCGCGCCGGTCAAATTCAGCCAGATTTTCCAGAAAAACCTCCGCATCCTGAATGTCGCCCATCAAGGTCTGATAAGCGTGCATGCGCTTGAAATGCGCTTCGGGAAAATCTGGCAGGGCGGGCCGGATGGTTTCGATAATATAGCGGAATTTCTTGAAGGCGACCCGCACGCGGTGAATGCTGGCGGGCTGATCGGGATCGATCCAGCCGTAACGCTGGGTGACCGTCAAATAGGCCGTATCCACCCCATCAAACAGGCGCGCGGACAGCCCGTCCAGCGGCAGGTCCGCGAGAGAAGCCCGCAGCTTGAGCAGGCGCTTGCTAATCCCCGCCAACTCAATGGCGCGGATGTGTTTTTCAGCGCCGCGCAACAGGCGTCTTTCACGCTTTTGCAGATATTCCTGAAATGGTTTCAGCTCGGGAAGGTTCTGAATATTTTCGGATATTTCAGCCAGCATAACCTGGGTATCGCGCAGCTCATCAAACCCGTCCAACTGGTTTTTGAAAAGACGGCGCAGCTTTTGAACGCGCCGGGGCTGGCAAAAACTGCGCACCAGATCGAGCACAGAAAGCATGCGGCGGGTGGCAACACGCAAATCATGCAGCGCTTCTTCAGAAAATTCAACGCGGCAGCGCTTCAATTCAACCCGGTAGGTTTCCCAGCGCTGGTCAAGTGAGTCGAGCAAAATATTGTTGGTTTCAATCATTTTTTACCATCAAAAAAGCATGAGCGGCAATTCGCCCGGAATATCAATCTGAGTTGTTGGTCAATCCAATGTGCTAAATATACACCTTGATTGTGATACCGCGCAGGAAAAACGGTTAACAACAAGTTAACTTTCAACGACTTCAAAAGCAGATCAATCACAAACTTAACGACCCTTCGCGGCGGAAACGCTCCGGTTTTTGGGAGTAAAATAGCCTATCAGCTGTGCGATTCTTGTTTTTTGCCCGCCCTGATAGGTGGGCTGGGTGCAAGAATTTTCAAACCGCAAATCGCGCCAGAAACGCTACACTTGCCCCAGATGCAAGTGCCGGGGAGAAAGCCTTTTCAAACTTCGCGGCGCTTGGCGGCCTTTGCGGTTCGCTTTTTCTCTTTACCGGTCTGACCGGGTTAGGGCTTCATGATGAAACAATTGCGCTCAAAAATGGTAACTACAACTCCCAAAGAAACCTTCGTTCATGAAAAGGTGACGTACACATTAGATGTCGAAGGCAAATTGCTTATCATCGAGCATGTTCCCGCGCGGGTTTGTCTCGAAACAGGCGAACAATTCTTCTCGGCAGACACCGCTGAACGTATCCAGCGGTTGGTTTTGAACAAAGAGAAACCCACGCGCGTGATAGAAGTGCCGGTAATTGAGTTCGCGTAAAGATGGTAAAAGTCCCCGGAACTGATCAGCCGGGGACTTTTTTATTGTGACTTCAGCGCCTTTCAGCTTTCCAGCATCCAGACGTGCAGACTCTTTGGGCCGTGCACGCCGAGCGTGACGGTCAGCTCGATGTCGGCGGTGCGGCTGGGGCCGGTGATGAAGACCAGATAGTTGCTGTCTTTGGCTGCGGCAAAGACCTGGTGCAAATCCGGACGCAGCAACTCCGGTTGGACGATTGCCAAATGGATGCGCGGCAGGAGCGAAACAGCGCGCGGCTTTTCGGCGGAGGAGGTCAGAACCAGTGTGCCGGTTTCGGGCAGCAGATAGTCGGCTTCGGTGATGCCCAGGTCGCACAGCGCCATCTCGTGCTTGTCGGCGGTCGGGGAAACCAGGTCAACGCCCAGGCTGCGGAGAGTCTGTTCGAGGCCGAGCTGTTCAAATAACGGGGAATGCCAGAGCGTCGCTTTGCGGATGCCGTTTTCAGCCACGAGCGTTTTCAGGGCTTCTGAAACAGACTCAGGGCTGAGGGTTTGGGCCACACCGGAGAGTTTGCGGACTTCATCGAGGAAGTGTTCGGTTTCGACGGCCAGCGCTTCGGGTTGGCGGGACTCGTAAATAGCGGGACGCAGGCTGAGGGGAGTCTCTGCAGTGCGCCCGAGGGAACGGCGGATGTTATCAATAATGGGATTGGTCATCGCGGCGATCCTTTTCCTTTGGCGGTACGCACATTCCACCAATTTCTGAAACTGGCGGTGAAAGGCGGCAGGGGGCGTGCGACTGTCCAGCGGCTGAGCGGATAAGGTGCCCACGGAATCCAGCCGTCGCGCTTGAAGATGGACATAAAGAACGGCAGCAGGCGCGTGCCGAAGCGGTAGATCCAGTTTTGGGCGAGGGCCAGCGAGGCCAGGCCAGCCATCGCGCCAATTGGTGCGGGCATGGTCGTGGCGGCGAAGTCGTCGCCCTGGGCCACGCGGCGGCGCAGATGACGCAAAATGGTCGGGATGGGGATTTTGACCGGGCAGGCATCGGCGCAGGCCCCGCACAGCGTGGAGGCGTAGGGCAGTTCGCGGGCGGTCGGCGTGCCGAGCATCTGCGGGGCGAAGATGGCGCCGATCGGGCCGGAGATGAACCAGCCGTAGGCGAAACCGCCGACGTTTTTGTAGACCGGGCAGACGTTGGCGCAGGCGCCGCAGCGGATGCACTTGAAGACTTCGCGTCCGATCGGGTCTTTGAGAATATCCGAGCGGCCGTTGTCGAGCAGGACGAGGTGGAATTCCTTGGGGCCGAACTCGCCTTCTTCGCTGCGCGGACCGGTGATGAACTGGGTGTAAGTGGACAGTTTCTGTCCGGTGGCGGAGCGCGCCAGCAGTTTCAGGAAAACGGTCAGCGACTCCCAATCGGGGATGACCTTGTCGATGCCGACGACGGCAACGTGCAGGTCGGGCATGGTGGTGCACATGCGCCCATTGCCTTCGTTGGTGACCATGACCATGGTGCCGGTCTCAGCGACCAGGAAATTCGCGCCAGAGACGCCCATTTGAGCGTTGAGGAACTTCTCACGCAGAATTTCGCGGGCGATGCGGGTCAGTTCAACCGGGTCGGCGGGCGCGTCCATGTGGAGTTTTTCGCTGAATAACGCGGCGATTTCCTCCTTTTTGAGATGCACCGCCGGGACGATGATGTGCGAGGGGCCGGTTCCCGCCAGCTGGATGATGTATTCGCCCAGGTCGGTTTCGAGCGCTTCGATGCCCGCCGCTTCGAGGGCATGATTCAGCCCTATTTCCTCGGTTGCCATCGACTTGGCCTTGACCGCCAGCTTGACGTTGTGCTCTTTGGCAATTTGCAGCACAATCTGGCGCGCGTCCTCGGCGGTCGCGGCCCAGTGGACAATCCCACCGGCGGCGGTGACCTTTTCTTCCAGCCGGGTGAGGTAGACATCCATGTTTTCGATGGTATGCAGGCGAATGTCTGAGGCAATCTGGCGCAGCTGCTCAAATTGGGGCAATTCCGCCACACGCGCGGCGCGTCCACCCACAAAGCGGCTGGTGGCTTGCTGCACGGCAGATGGGATGCTGGCCGGGATGTGTTCGGTATAGGCTTCAAAACCGATGTAGGAGGGAGTTTCGCTCATAAAAAACCTTTTTTGCCGCGGATTTCGCGGAGAAACGCGGATTTTCAAATCCCTTTTGCCACGAATTTTACGAATGGGCGCGAATTATTAATATATGCGTGAAAATTCGTAGCCGATTTTCTATCTCGACGCAAGCAAGTCAATAATGTGCATGGCGCGGATGTTCGAACCGGCCTTATGCAGGCCGCCCGCGACGTTCATCAGGCAGCCGGGTTCGCACATCACCACCGTGTCGGCGCCGCTGGCGAGGATGTTGTTGACCTTGTTCTCCATCATCGAGCGGCTGACTTCGGGATAGGTGACCGTGAACGCGCCGCCAAAGCCGCAGCAGGTCTCTTCCTCGTTGAGCGGGATAAACTCCAGGCCTTTGACCGCATTCAACAGGGTCTTGGCCTCGGTTTTTAGTCCCATCTCGCGCAGATAGTGGCAGGAGGCGTGATACGTCACCTTGTGCGGGTACACCGCCCCGACATCTTCCACGTTCAGAACATTGACCAGATATTCGGTGAACTCAAAGGTGCGGGAGGCAATCTCCGCCGCGAGATCGTGTTCCGCCGTCCCGACTGGGAAGAGGCCCGGATAGTGGTGCTTGACCATGCTGACGCACGAACCGGATGGGCCGATGATCGGGGCGTCGCTTTTGGCGAAGGCGCGCATAAAGTTCAAGGCCACGGCGCGCGTCTGATCCTCGAAACCGTTATTGAACAGCGGCTGTCCGCAGCAGGTTTGCTCGGGCGGAAAACTCAGTTCCACGCCCAGGCGCTCCAGCAAGTGAGTCATGTTCTGGAGTGTTTTGGTGTAGAACTGGTCACCAAGACAGGTGATGAAAAGTTGGGCTTTTGGCATAGGTTTACACCGTTGTAGGGGCGCAGCAATTCTGCGCCCCTATCGATAACGTCCTAAAATTTAGCGTACGAATCGCTCATCCCACGGTACTCGATGAACGGCTCGTCGATTTGCTTGGTGAAGAGCATAATTTGCGCGGCTTCCTCCAGCGTGGATGACCAGAAAAAGGCCTCATCCAGCGTCTGGCCGGTGGCGAAACTGCCATGTCCGCGCAGCATGATGATCTTGTAGTTTTGCAGCGCCTCAGCCACCTTGTTCGCCATCTGCGGCGTGCCGGAGGCAAACTCTTCCGTGACGACCGGGATTTTCTTGAGCAGGTAGGAAGCCTCGTTATCGATCGGCACAATCTCGTCGCGGGAGAGTGAAAAAGCGACGGCCGTGCGTGGGTGGCAGTGACAGATTGCCAGCGCGGGGGTGTTCAAATAGACGGTGCGATGCACCAGTAATTCGGTCGAGGCCAGGGCCACACCGCTGTCATTTTTATCCAGCCGGGTTTCGATCAAATCGTGCGGCTTCAGATTGCCGAGCATTGCGCCGCGGCGCTTGATAATCACCCGGTCGCCCAGGCGGATGCTCAAGTTACCACCGTGCGAGGAAATCATATTGGCGGTATACAAATCGCGGCCAATTTCGCGGAACATTTCGTAAATTCGTGGGTCTATCATATTCAGTTCTCCAGTTTCCCGGTTTACCGGGTTACCTGTTCGAGTAATTCCGCCAAGCCCAGATCGGCCAGTTTCTTGGGCGTGGGCACACCGTTATCGTCCCAGCCGCGGCTGCGATAGTATTCTTTCAGCATCGGTTCCAGCTGCGAAACCCAGCCCTTCGACGGGCCATCCGTCGGAGCTTCTGTCAGCAAACGGGGCGGCAGGCTGTCATCCTTGCGGGTGAAACCTTCACGGTTGTTGTAGAGCCGCTCCAGGTTCCAGACGCGCTCACCGGTTTTGATCAAATCGGTGGTGGGGTAATTTATCCCGGTCACGGCGCTCAAAACGCGCGCGAAGTATTCATCCGCGACGCCCATGTTGGTGAACTTGCAGACCACCAGCGAGTCAATCGCCGCATTGGAGTTCTGATTCAAGATGACGAAGCTGGATTTGCCCTGCACCTGGAAGCGGTCGATCAGTTTGGGCAGGCCCAAGACTTCCAGCCCGATCATGTTGCCGCGCATGTGACAGCCGCCGCGATTGGATGTGGCATACAGCAGGCCCTGGCCCTGCAATCCGCGCGGATCGTAGGCGGGCATTTCCATGCTTTTGGTGCTCATCGACAGTTCAGGATGCCCGTACTTGGTCGCCAGTCGCAGCGAGCCGTCGGCCAGCTCTGCGCCCAGATCACGGCGATAGGCCATGTCTTCAACGCAGCGCGCCAGCAGGTCGGCGCGCCCAAAGCGCAGGTCCGAGTCGAGATAACCTTTTTCGGAGAGTTCCATCGCGCAGGCGATGGTCGAACCGGCCGAGATGGTATCCAGGCCCAGGTCATTACACAGCGAATTGACTTCGATAATCGCGGGCAGGTCATCTACGCCGCACTGCGCGCCAAACGCCCAGGTGCTCTCGAATTCGGGGCCTTCGCCCTCCACTTTTTCGGTCTTGCTGATGCGCGTGCAGCCAATCGGGCAGGCCCAACAGGCAGCGTTCTTGACCAGGTATTTCTCGGTCAATTCCTCACCCGAAATCGACTCGGCGCCTTCGAACTGGGTCTGCTGATGGTTGCGGGTTGCCAACGCGCCGATGTTGTTCATGATGTTCATCAACACCACGGTGCCGAACTCGGGCAGCGCCTGGCTGGTCAACGGACTGGCCGCCAGCAGTTTTTTCGTCTCGTACAGCATGAACTTGTATTGCTCTTTATTGCTGACTTCCGTCCGTTCCGTTCCTTCGACAACGATCGCCTTCAGGTTTTTCGAGCCCATCACCGCGCCGGGGCCGCCGCGCGCCGCCGCCCGTTCGCGGTCGTTCATAATGGCCGCGATCCGGCTCAAGTTTTCACCCGCCGGGCCGATGCAGAGCACATTGCGCTTGTTGTTATTCTGACCCAGTTTCTCGGTCACGGCATAGACGCGCATGCCCCACAAGTCGCTGGCATCGTGGAAAGCCACCAGGCTGTCCTTGATCTCAATCCAGACCGGCTTGGCAGACTTTCCGCGCACAATCAGCACATCGTAGCCGGTTTTCTTGAACTGCATGCCCCAATACCCGCCGGAGTTCGCATCCAGCACTGTGCCGGTCAGCGGGCTTTTGGTGGTCACCGAAAAGCGGTTACTGGTCTGGTAGCCGGTCGCCGTCAGCGGGCCGTTGGTAAAAATGAGCACGTTTTCGGGCGCCAGCGGGTCCACTTCGGGCCCAACCAAATCCCACAGCAAGCGCGCACCCAATCCACGCCCGCCCAGGAACTGCTTCGCCATTTCCATATCGAGCGGAACCTCTTTGTGGGTCTGCGTCGTCAGGTCAATCTCTAAAATCTTACCGTTCCAACCATTCATAAAATTCTCCTATCAACCACCCGTGATGGGCGGAAAAATTGCGATTTGGTCTTGCTCCGTTACCGGGGCATTGACATCGTCTGTCGGATGTCCGTTAATCGTGATGATGACGTGCGGGCGGATTTGCCCGTCAACAAGCAGATGCTCCGCCAGTGCCGGATACCGTTTCACCAGTTCCGACACCACTCCACCGGCACTGACTCCCGTTATGGAGGCTTCTTTCGTCCCTGCCACTTTGCGCAGATTGGCGAACAACTTGATATTGGGCATATTTTCTATTCACCGTAGGGGCGACCCGTCAGGGCCTGCCATGACCATCTTTTGCAAGGTGGTTTAGACTGAAATCGTCATGGTTCGCGCTGGGCGGGACGCCCCTACCAATTTACCGTTTTACCAATTCCGTCTTCTCGTAATCCTTGATCACATCCATGAACGCCATCCCCACCGGCGCGCCGTGCTTGAGACAATAAAAATCCCAGATGGCGCCCGCGGGCATGACCTTCAGCTCTTCCTGCAAGGCCAAGCGGCTGGAGAAATCGCCGTCAGCCTCGAACTGATTCAGCATCTGGCGCGGCTCAAGCAGAGCATTCAACAGCGCCCGCAGCGTATTCCGGGCACCAATCGTCCAGGCGGCGATGCGGTTGATGCTCGCATCGAAATAATCCAGCCCGATATGCACCCGGTTCAACGCGTCGGCGCGCACGATTTCCTGGGCGATAGCCTGCAAATCATCGTTGAACGTGACGACGTGGTCGCTGTCCCAGCGCACGCCGCGGCTGACATGCAGCAGGATTTCGTCGAGATAAATCAACACGGATGAGATTTTGTCAGCGATGGTTTCGGTCGGGTGGAAATGGCCGCTGTCAAGCGTCAACAACACTTTGCGGCTGACGGCGTAGCCAGTGTAAAACTCCATCGAACCGGTGACGTAGCTCTCAGAGCCGATGCCAAACAATTTTGGCTCGACGGCGTCCAGGTTGTGGGACAATTTCTCAGCCAGGACCGTGTCTAGGGCTTCCAGCAGCAGGCGGCGGGGCGTGGTTCGGTCGGCCGGGGTGTCCTTATAGCCATCCGGAATCCAGATATTCGTCACCGCCGGAGTGCCCAATTCCTTCCCAAAATAATCGCCTATCTTGCGGCTGGCGATGCAATGCTCGATCCAGAACTGGCGGATGGCCGGGTCGCGGTGCGAGAGCGTGAAACCGTCGTTGGCGAGCGGATGCGAGAAGCAGGTCGGGTTGAAATCGACACCGTGGCCCTTTTCCTTCGCCCAATCCAACCAGGCTGAGAAGTGTTTCGGCTCGATGGCGTTGCGCTCGACCGGTTTATCCGATTCGAGATAGATGGCGTGCAGGTTCAGGCGGTGCGAACCGGGCAGCAGGCGGTAGGCCACATCCAGGTCGCGGCGCAGTTCGTCGGCGCTGCGGGCTTTTCCGGGATAATTGCCGGTGGCGGCGATGCCGCCGGTCAGTTCGCCGCCGGGATTCTCGAAGCCGCCAACATCATCTCCCTGCCAGCAGTGCAGCGAAATGGCGACTTTCTCAAGCGCGGCGAGCGCCTTTTCAGTGTCCACACCAAGAGTAGCGTAGCGTTCTTTGGCCTGGGCATAGGCTTGTTCGATGTTATTCATGGGTGACTTCCTTTTCTGACCATGGACGATAGTCGACCGTGAAACCACCGTCCGTGGTCTGCCGATTATGGTCTAAAAAATATTCTGCTTGATATCGAAGGTCTTGCAAATGGCGCGGATTTCATCCGTACTGAGACCGGCGCCAATTTCACCAATGGACAGGTTGAGATATTCGTATTTCGCGGCAGTTTCGGCATATTCCACCCGATCGGCGGCGCGTTTGATGGAAATATCGGAGCGCGCCATGACGCCATGCTTGGCCCAAACCACGATGCGATGCTTGCGCAAAGCCGCGACATTGCCCGACATCAACTGCGCCGAACTCGGCACGGCAAACGGGATAAAGCCGATCCCTTCCGGCAGGTTGATGATGGTTTCCGGCTGCCAGCGCAGCAGGTGTGTGTTGAGATACTGCACATCCTGGTAGCGCGGGATGTGGCTCAGATAGGTAATATGCAGCGGCTGACCATGAATCACGGCGTGGAAATTGGTGCCGCTGGCCAGCACCTGGTCATAATGGACCGCCAGGTGCGAGTTGAATTCGCTGGTGACGCGCTCGAAACGGCGCTGGTACGAGGTGTAGAGTTTGCCGGTGCGCCCGCCTTCGTTGACCACGATACAGGCGACATTGGCGGTCGGCTCATCGATAATTTCGCGCAAGCGACGCCCGGAACCGCTGACCAGAAAAGTCGCGCCCGCCAGTTCAGGGACGGGCTGCGGCAGTTCGATCTCTTCCACCATTGGAAAGCGGGAACGCGGCTCGACCGGCCAGCGCATAAAGACGGAAATATTTCCCGCCGCGCCTTCACTGGCTTCAATATTGGCGAGGTGTTTACCTGCTTCGCCCATCATGTGGAGCAAGTCGTCTAATTCAGGGTATGGAGGGTTAATCATGGTTTATCCTTTTGTTATTTCTACCAATTTTGCACAGGCAGCATCCCAACCAGCAGGTCTGATGATAACTCTTTTTGGCCGGGGGAAATGCCTGATTGCCATTTTCGTTTCATCGGCTTCAGCATGCGCCGAACAGTTTCGACGCGCGCTGAAGAATACGAAACCGTATCTTTTTCGGTAAAACTGCGGACGGGGGCAAACCCGCCCGCAGTTTTATTTTAGGACAAAAACAGTACCTTACTGACCGACGTTATCTTTATTGTAGACGGTGAAGGGGCCCATCACGATGCGCAGACCGTTCGCGCGGGTGGGGTCCTTCTCGATGGTGTAGGTGCCCATGCGTCCAGCTTCAAAGGTCTCGCCTTCAACGCCCTTGATGGCGCCGGTGGCGATCATGTAGCTGGCGTAGTAGCTGACATAACCGAGGTCGACGAAGCTCCACAGGGCGAACTCGGGAGCGCAGCCGTTCTTGGTGTAAGAAGCCATTTCAGCGGGCAGACCCAGGCCAGAGACCTTGATCTTGTCGCACAGGTTCTCGTCTTGCATGGCCTTGGAGGCGGCAACGATACCAACGGTGGTGGGGGACATGATCAGTTTCATATCCGGATATTTGTCAACCAGCGCCAGCGCCTGCTTGTAGGAGGTTTCAGACTGGTCGTTGCCATAGACAACATCCAGCAGTTCCAGCTTGGCGTACTTCGGATCCTTGAGGGCTTCCTTCATGGAAGCGATCCAGGCATTCTGGTTGGCAGCATCGGGGGAAGCTGACAGAACGGCGAACTTGCCGCCATCTGCGCCGAGGATGCTGAGGGCCATATCAGCCATGACAGTACCGGTCTGGTCGAAGTCCACCTGGGCAACAAAGAGCTGTTCGCCATCAGCGGAGGGAACCGGGGAGTCCCAGGTTACGACGGTCATACCCTTTTCACGGGCAGCTTTCACAGCCGGGACGATCTGATCGCCAGCATTGTTGGAGATCATGATAGCCTGAACGCCCTGTGTGGTGGCGTTGGTGACAATTTCGATCTGTCCGGCCACGCTGTTTTCAGGGGTTGGGCCAAGGA
>CAILYI010000171.1 GCA_903838415.1 uncultured Anaerolineae bacterium
GCCCGATCTTCGGGCTTGGTCAATAATTCTTCGGGTTTGGCGCCCTGCCCGGAGGCCAGGCTTTCCAACCACCCGAAAGCGTCATCTTGTTCAGATTCGCTCGTGCCGGGGTCTGAAATCAGCGACGACAGCTCGGATGGCGGAGTTTCCACCTCGCTCAACCAATCAGGTGCCTTGTCAGCCCGATCTTCGGGCTTGGTCAATAATTCTTCGGGTTTGGCGCCCTGCCCGGAGGCCAGGCTTTCCAACCACCCGAAAGCGTCATCTTGTTCAGATTCGCTCGTGCCGGGGCCGGAAATTAGCGACGAAAGTTCGGCGGATGGGGCTCCCATCTCGCTCAGCCAATCTGGCGTTTTTTCCGCTTGCTCTTCGGGCTTAGCATCCTGCCCGGACGCCTGGCTTTCCAGCCACCCAAAGGCATCATCTTGCCTGGATTCGGCCGCTCCGGGAATGAATTCCACCGGTTCATCGGGCTTCACACCTTGTTTTTCGGTCAGACCGTCCAACCATTTCAGGGATTCGTCCAATTCGGCGTCACTGGCATCTGAGCCTGTCTCCAAGCTGGAAAGCGGCTGCTCACCGGCAGACTCAGCAGATAGATCAGTCAACCAATCGACTGCGGGCACAGGTTGAGTGGGGACATCCGACTTGGGGGTTGAAAGATCGCCCAACCAATCGGGAATTCCGACATCTGAGAATTGTTTAGCGTCAGCCTTCGTAGCAGATTCAGAGGCTGCCAGTCCACTTAGCCAATCAGGGACTTTTTCGGCTGCAGGTTGAGAATCAAGCTCAGGTTTTTCAGCGACAGGTTCCTCGCTGATCCAATCCGTAGTTTTTTCGTTAGCTGGCAAGTCTGGAATAGGCAGAGAAAGTTCATCTGCTCCCAAATCATTCAGCCAATCGGGGATTTCTTGGATTTCAGCTTCAGGTTGTTCTGCCACAGGTTGTGAGACAACGGGCGCGACCGCCTGCACTTCTTCATTCAACCAATCAGGCAAAGGCTCACTATCCAAGGTCTCAAGCTGATCAGCGGGTTGCTCTTCTTGCGGAGGAGGCTGCTCGTTCATCCAATCCAGGCTGTTCGCAACGGCAGATTCGGCAACAAGCGGAAGCGTATCAGAAGCAAACGGTTTCGACCAAACCTGGTCATCCTCCACAGCAGGTTCTGGGGCTGGAATTATTTCAGGTGCAACGGGCTCCACCACAGCTGCGGGTTGTTGCTCAGGCTCTCCAAGCGGAGCTCCCAGTCCTTCCAGCCAATCGAAATCAGCTTCATCGTCAACAACGGGAATCTGCGATTCGGCGGCGGCTGTTCCAGCACCTGGAGGCGCCATGGCTTTCAACCAATCGGGAATTTCAGCAGCGGCCAGTCCATCATCAGCGGCGAGAGGCGCGGATTCGGACTCGTCAAAATTGACCGGGCCATCCTTGAACTCCCCATTTGACGGTCCCCAACCAGATTGCTGCAACCAGTCAGGGATTTCTCCTACCGGGGTTGCCACTGCAGCAGGTTGTGAAGATTCAGCGGATACTGGCGTGTTCCAGTTTTCATCTGACTGAGAATCAGGCTCATAATCAAGCCGATCCACCATCACGGCATTATCGGGAATATTTTCAGTATCAAAAACGGAGCCGGTCGCCACGGACGTGTAAGGATCCAAAGACTGCAGGCGGCGCTTATACTGATCCACACTCTGCGCCATGCTCGTTCCCGGCAGCATTTCCACCAGAATCCGGTTACCATCCAGGCTGTAAGGATAATGTTTAAGCAGGTCGATGCAGGCTTCCGTGGCTTCGATCTTCATCCCGGCGCGGAAAAAAGCTCGCGCCAGCAGGTTTTTCATATCGTTACGGGTTTCATCTTCAGCCAGCACCGCTTTAATCTCAACAATGGCTTGGGCGAACTGCCCACCCCTGGTATACATTTGCGCCAGCGCGCCGCGCGTCAGGCGGATCTTGGGCGGTTCCAGCCCATCACGGCGGCCATACAAGCGCTTCAGCTCACCCTGTACCCCGCCATTCGACGCGTTAACATCAAAGGCGCGCTCCATGTGCCAGATGGCTCCCTCGAGGTCTTTTTGCTCGTCGCGGATGATGCTCATCCCCAAATGAGAGACGAAATCATCCGGCGCGGCCAGTAAAACCCGCAGGAAGATATCTGCCGCATCAGCATAGCGGCGCGCTTCCAGGTAAGCCTTCCCCAGCAAACGGTAGGTATCCAAATGCTTGGGATAGCTCTTGAGGATGTGCTGACAGTGAGCTACAGCCTCGTCGATATGGCCCTGATCGATCAGGGTTTCGATTTCACGGTTATAAACGCGCAGGGCAACTTTACTCATCGGCGGACTCCAACTTTAAGTATGCACCAAACCTTAATAAAAGGCAAGATATTTCTTTAATTATAGAACAAAGGTAAGGGATTAACGGCTTCTTGACTGAACAAATGCGCCATTAACACCGTTTCTTTGGCATTTTTCAACTTTCCGGCATCGTTAGCATGGACAATAAACAACGCTTCCCCGGCTTGCACGTACTCACCAATCTTGTGCAAAATCTCAAAACCAACCGCATGCTCAATTGGATCGCCTTTCCTGGCGCGGCCAGCCCCCAAATCCACCGAGGCTTCACCAATCAGGCGGGCATGAACCTGGGAAAGGAAGCCGGATTCTGGCGAGGGAACTGTCTCCACAAAACGGGCTTTTTCCAGGCTTTCGGGGGAATCAATGCGCGAAACATCCCCACCCTGAGCCACCACCAGCTGCCGAAACTTCTCAAACGCGGACCCATTTTCCACAGCCGCATCAGCCAGTTTGCGCGCTGATGCGAGATCAACGGCGCGGCCGCCCAGCACCAGCATGTGCGCGCAGGCCACCAGGCAATGCTCGCGGAAATCTGCCGGACCGCCACCATGCAGCACATCAATGGCTTCCTTCACTTCCAGGACATTCCCAACCGCAAAACCGAGCGGCTGATTCATGTCGGAAAGCAAGGTTTTGACTTTGCGCCCAGCCAATTCACCGATGGCGGTCATGGTATCTGCCAGTTGACGGGCTTCTTCGAGGGTCTGCATGAACGCGCCCAGGCCCGTTTTGACATCCAGCACAATGGCGCTGGCCCCGGCGGCGATTTTCTTGCTCATAATGGATGAAGCAATCAGCGGGATCGACTGCACGGTGCCGGTGACATCGCGCAGGGCGTAGAACTTGCCATCCGCAGGCGCCAGATCGAGCGACTGCCCCGTCAACACAATGCCGATTTCCTTCAACTGCTTCTTGAATTCATCCGTGCTCAAATCGACGCGATAACCGGGAATGGATTCGAGCTTGTCGAGGGTGCCGCCGCTGAATCCCAATCCGCGCCCGGACATTTTTCCGCAGGGCAGGCCGCAGGCCGCCACGATGGGCAATACCGCCAAAGTGGTTTTATCCCCCACCCCACCGGTGGAATGTTTATCGACCGCCACATCCACAATCCCGGATAAATCCAAAATCTGACCGGAATGCGCCATTGAAAGCGTGAGATCGGTGGTTTCACGGGAGGTCATACCGTTCAACAGCACGGCCATTGCCCAAGCAGAAGCCTGATAATCTGTAATTTCATTCCGCGTATAACCCTGGACGAAGAAATCAATTTCTTCGCGGCTTAATTCGCCCCTATCACGTTTCTTAATGATGATGTCGACTGCGCGCATTGAGTCTCCTGAGAATAATAGTTCTATTTTATCTTAAAAATTGTTTCACGAAACAAATAAGGGCGGGTAATCCCGCCCTTATTTCAGCTTTTGATAAATTTTGGTCCTTCGGGAGTGTCCTGCACTATCCACCCGAGGGCTGTAATCTGGCGGCGGTAATCGTCAGATGCGGCCCAATCTTTGCGGGTGCGGGCATCCTGACGGGCCTGGGCCAGCGCCAACACTTCAGGCGGAGGGGCTTCATCCATAACGGAAGCCAGCGCCGGGGCGTTATGGACCAGATCCCAAACCGCCGAGGGAATGTCAGCGCCAAGCGGATCCGGTTCGAGCAGCGGCCCGATTTCTATCAGGGGGAAGCTGGTTTCGGATGGATAAATGCGCGGGTTGCACTCGCGCACCAGCGAAACCGAACTGACGCCGACGACCTGGCATTTGCGGTTGGCAAAGTCCATAATCAGGCCAGTATGTTCGTCGAGGCCAACGACAGTATGGTCGGCGGGAAGTTGGGCGCACCACTGGCTGAAGCGTTCCATGCCCACGAAGCAGCGGCTGGTGTCCACGTCAGCGCCGCCATCGGTGTTGTTCCAGTGCGGAACGAAGGAAAGCGGTGTGGCGAAGCTTTCAAAAAAGCCCAGGCCAGGAACGGTCTGGATATCGAGCCCGACCTTATAGGTTTCGTAAACCGGCAGGCCAAACGCGCCAACGGAGATGGTGGCGGCGCTGGAGAAGATCAGCGTGGCGCCCAGGCGGTGCCGTGCGCGGATAATGTCCCAGGCCAGGCTGCCCTGCAGCTGGCGGATGGCGTAGGTGGGGCTGCCGGGGCCCATGAAAATCAGGTTGGCATGCAGCAGTGGCGCACAGATTTCGGGGTCGGCGGGGCTGAAAGGGGAGTTTTTCTTACGGGCCGGGATGACGTCGATCTGGGGTTTGTAATTGGCGAGACGGGTTTTGAGAAAATCTGCCACGCGCCCAGCCACCTGCGCCGAATTCAACTCGAACCCGGCGGGAGTCTCCATAATGGCGATGCGAACCGGCGCGGGAAGTTGGCGCGCCAGTTGTTCAAAGATGCGGCCTCCGGCCAGCGAGGTTTCCCCCGAGCCGAGAAAGGCAATGTTTCCTAAGGTCATGTGTTTACCTGCAAAGAAAGTCCAATAAGATGATGCGATTTCAGGATGTCTCGTTCATTTTGTTCAGCATGCTTAATAACAGGCTATTCTCTGGAATATCTGACATCGAATCGCTGTAGTGTTGGTAACGGATCTGGCCTTGTTTGTCGATCAGCAGCAGCGCGGGAACACGCCCGAGCTTGAAAATATTCCATTCCTGGCCATAAACATTGGCAATGATGTGTTTTGGGTCAGGGATGCCGATGTAGGTCAATCGTTCGGACTCCCAATAGCGTTGAAATGCTTTGGGACCGTCAGGACCGATCGCAATAATCACCGCGTCACGCGCGGTAAAGGCGGCCATTTCGTCACGCAAGCGCGCGAGATGGGCGCGGCAATACGGTCACATAAAGCCGCGGAGGAAGACCAGGACGACGTTTTTCTGGCCTACGAACTGGCTCAGGCGGACGGTATCGCCATTTAAATCGGCGAGTTCAAATTCCGGAGCGATGGCAAATCCTTTCATGGCTTCATTCCTTTCAGGAAGTCTTGCACGGCTTGCATAAATTCAGCGGGTTTTTCTTCGTGCGGCAAATGCCCGGCATTTTGGATGACGGCCAGCTGCGCGCCAGGGATGTCTTTGGCCAGCTGCAGGCTTTGTTCGGTTGGGACGATGCGATCGTCGTCACCGGTAATGACCAGTACCGGGAGTTTCAATTCGGCTAGGCGTTCGGGCAAGTTGAGCGGATGGCTGGCTTTGGTCAGTTCCCACAGGGCACGATCCCAGTTGGCGGCGCGCAGCGGTTTGTGGTATCCGTCCAGGACTTCCGCGCTGACCAGGGCCGGATCGTGATAGGCGGTGCGAATAAAGTCGTCGCCCTGGGCTTTGAGCTGGCGTGCGACCAACGGCCCAAGATGATCCATTTGCGGGGTATGGAATAGTGGACTCACCCAAGCCGGGGATCCGCCACCGGCATAGATGGCGGCATCGACCAGGATGAGGCCTGATACTCGTTCCGGGTGGGCCAGCGCGGTGGCGACGGAAACCGTCCCACCGGCTGAGTTGCCCACCAGCCAGGCTTTTTCCACGCCGAGAGAATCCATCAGGGCGATGACCAGCGCCACCTGTGCTTCGGGGCTGTACGGGCTGTCACCCTGCCAGGTCAGCAGGCGCGACGTCAGCCCGAAAGCCGGACGATCGAAGGCGATGACCCGCCCCAGCGTGGAGAAGGGCGTCATGACTTCGCTCCACGAAAAGACCGAGGCGCCGAATCCGTGCAGCAGGATGAAGGTCGTCTCACCCTGGCCCATTTCCTTGTAATGAACGGTCAGCCCGTTGACATCGATAAACCGGCTGTCAGGTTCGGCCAGTTCCTTTTCGCTGACGCTATCGGCCAGCGGCGGGACAGGGACCAGAAAAGGCCCGACCAGCACGGCCAGCAGGAGGAAAACGAGCAATCCCAGGAGAATTTTTTGCCAGGTTTTCATGGAACGCTCACTCATGGCTGGAAGGAACGGAGAAACTCAACAGTGGCGCGCGTGGTCTGCGCCCATTGTGTTTCGGCGGAGATGCTGGCAAGCAGATCGCCGGGCTGGGGGCCGTAATCGGCAAACTGGCCATGATTGGCGCCCTCGATCACCACGAATTGCGTATCGGCGGGCTGGAAGGCTTTGTACTGCTCGATTTTTGCGCCGTGGTCGAGACCGCCATCCTGGGTGCCGTAGATGGAGAGCATCTTGATGCCAGAGTTTTTCAGGCTGTCATCAGCGGGATACGAGGCCCAGAAAACGATGCCCTTGATTTCGGGATGATTTTTCGCGAAAATGGCGCTGGCCACGCCGCCCAGGGAATGCCCGCCGGTGATCCAGGTCTGGATTTGGGGGAAATCTGCCAGGACGGGCGCGCCCGCTTCCGTGTCGAAAAAGGCCAGATTGAGCCGCACCGGCACGAGCGCGACGAGATAGCCTTCGGCAGCAATCTGGTGCAGGATCGGGGCGTAGGCGCGATATTCGACGTGCCCGCCGGGGTAGAAGATGAAGCCAGTGCTGGGCGTCTGACCAGAGGGGGCAAAGGTGATGTATTTGCCGGTATTCGTGACGGTGACTTGCGCATCCGATTGGAGCGCGGCGAGGGCGGCTTCACGCGGCTGGCTGGGGGTCTCGGCCCAGAGCACAAATCCGGCGCTGACGAGCAGCAGGAGCGCCAGTAGGCCCAGGCCAATCCATTTGAGAGCTTTTTTCATGATTCTTTACCTTTCAAGCAGTTCACGGGCGGTTTTCCAGACCTGGTCAAACATTTCAACGGTCAGACGGCCGGTTTGGGTGTTTTGCTGGCTGGGGTGGTAGGAGCAGACCAGGGATGAATTCGGAAGGCAGAATTCAGAATTGGGGAGCGGAAAGACGGCGCCATGCGCAAATTTCCAACCCTGGTTACGAAGGGAATATATCCGCAGGATGCTGTCAAAGGCTATCCGACCGAGGACGACGATCACTTTCGGCTGGATGAATCGCAGTTCGGCGGCGAGGAATGGCTGGCAGTTGAGCATTTCGTCCGGGGTGGGTTTGTTATCGGGTGGGGCGCAGCGGCAGACGGGGGCGGTGTAAGCATCAGCCAGGGTCAGCCCATCGAAACGGGAGACAGAGTCAGGCTGGCTCGCGAATCCCGCACGATACAGAGCCGGGTAGAAGAAACTGCCCGACGCGTCTCCCGTAAACTGCCGGCCGGTGCGATTCGAGCCATGCGCGCCCGGCGCCAGGCCGACGGTGAAGACGCGCGCCTGCGGGTCGCCAAAACCAGGGACGGGTTGACCCCAGTAGTCCTGGTCGCGGTAGGCTTTGCGCTTGTCGCGGGCCACTTTTTCGCGCCATTCGACCAGGCGCGGGCAAAGACGACAGGTGCTGATAGTAGCATTCAGTTGGGCAAGTTCGGGGGCGGCAGACATGATTCGATTTTACCCAATCGACAGGCGCGGGGTTGTCAGAGTTCTATATGAAAAGCCCGGTCAGTGCTGACCGGGCCGGGGAATTATCCTGCTTTGCGCGCCAGGTACTGGCGGTAGAGTTCGGGCTGAAGTTTGTCGAGATCCTGGGAGTAGTAATCCGCGCCGGTCAGGCCGGGGAATTTGGCGTAGGCGGGAATCGGTTTGACTGTGGGCCGGGTGGCGGCGAACTGACGGATGACCTTGGCGTGCGGTTTGAGCGTGCCGTCCGGGCGGATCAGGCCGAAGTGGCGTTCGTGGCGCGATTCGCCGCAGGGTGGCACGTCCCAGAGTTCTTCGGCGTAGTCGGCAAAGCACCACATGAAGGCGCCCAGCGCACCGGAGTTATGCAGATTGGGCAAAACCTGGCGGATGTATGCGGCGAAATCTTCCTCGGAAGCCATGAACTGGCTGCGCGGGTTACCGTAGGAAGTCCATTCCCAGGTGGCGGAGGGCTGGCCGGGCAGGTTGGTGCAGCCGCCGAATTCTTCCATCAGGGCCGGTTTGCCCGCCAGCGCGGCGGTCAGGGCGGTGGTAAAGGGCACAAAATCCGGGTCGAGCGGACCGCGCGCCCAATCGCAGTACATCGGGTAGGAATGCATGACCGGCACGTCGGTTTCGGCGTGCACCAGGTCGATGCGGAAGCCGTTGTCGCGGCCGAGACTGTCGCCATGCGTACCGAGCGTGACCGGCGTCTGGGGGTCAAGCGCTTTGATCAGGCCCGTCATTTCGCGCACCCAGACGCGGCCATGTTCGGCGCTTTCGGGCCAGGCGAACAGATCGGGCTCGTTGCCCAGATTCCACATAGAAATGCCCGGATGGCCCGCCAGGGCACCGACCACGGTCTGGAGCAGCAAACGCTGCGCGTCCAGCGCCTGCGGATCGGTCAGCATGTTGCGATAATTGCCGTCCGGAACGACTTTGCCCTGGCTGACGACCTGTCGCACCCAGGCAAAATAGGGCGAGGAATAGCCCTCGCGCTCGGTCAGCAGCCAGCGCGGCGACCAGTTCGGGCCGGACATGTGCCCGGTGAAAAAGGTTACATCCAGGCTGATGGAATTTTGCGCAGCGATCTCGGCCACTTTGACGAGATTCGCCAGCGCGGCCTTGTCTACACTGGCCGGGTCGGGCTGAAAATCGTCCCACAGCAAAAAGATGCGCGCCACATCCAGGCCCAGATCGCGCATTAAGGCAAAATCTTCCCGCACTTCGGCGGCATCGAACTGCGACCACCAGTACATGGCCTTGCGGCGCGGCCAGTAATTGACGCCGAGGGTGAAGTTATCGGACATGGGAACTCCTTTTCAAAATGGGTGCGAAGTGCGTGGGTGCGATGTGCGCGAAATCGCACTCCGCACCCACGCACTCAAAAGATAAACATCGCATCGCCAAACGAGAAAAAGCGATAGCCTTCCCGTTTGGCGGTTTCGTAAGCGCTCAAAACCGTCTCGCGCCCGGCAAAAGCGCTGATCATCATGATCAGGGTCGATTTCGGCAGGTGGAAGTTGGTGATGATGGCATCGACGATGCGGTATTGGTAGCCGGGCAGGATGTAAATCGAGGTCGGCCCCGCAAAAGGGCGGACGATGGCCGCTGAACCATGTACCGTGGTCTGTGCTGGGTCGTTGCTGATTGCGTTTGCGGCGCTCTCCAGCGTGCGCACACTGGTAGTGCCCACGCCAATCACCCGGCCACCGGCCGCCTTCGTCGCGTTGATTTTTTCGGCCACGGCGGACGTCAGCTCGCACCACTCGGTGTGGATCTGGTGCTCGCGCGGATCGGTCTCCGTCACCGGGGCAAACGTATCTAGCCCGACGTGCAGGGTCACCTCGGCAAACTGCACACCCATTTCGCGCAGTTCAGCCATCAGGCGCGGCGTAAAATGCAGTCCGGCGGTCGGCGCGGCGGCGGAGCCGGGCGTTTTAGCGTAGACGGTCTGATAGCGCTCCGGGTCGGTCAGTTTTTGGTGGATGTACGGGGGCAGCGGCATTTGACCGTCTTTTGAGAGATGATTCTCCACCGGTTCAGCAAACCGTACCCGGCGGCGGGAACCTTCCAGGCTGGATACGATCTCCGCTTCGAGACCGTCTTCCAGCTTGAGAATTTTCCCCTCGCCCAGGCCTTTTCCGCCCACCAGGCATTCCCACACCGTATCAGATTCACGCCGCAAGAGCAGAATCTCCGCCTTGCCGCCGGTCGGCTTGTGGGCTTTCAGCCGCGCCGGGATGACGCGCGTCTGGTTGACCACCAGCAAATCGCCGGGACGCAGGTACATGCCAATCTCACGAAAAAATCGGTGTTCCAGTTGGCCGGTTTTTCGGTTCAAAACCAAAAGGCGCGAAGAATCTCTCGGCTCGACAGGCGTCTGCGCGATAAAGGCTTCGGGCAGATCGTAATCGAAATCGGCAGTTCTCATGCAATCAGGTCAGCGGTGCGCGGGGCCACGAACCAGCCAATGTACAGCATCCAAACGATCAGGCACAGGTGCAGCACGTCATTTTCCGAGAACCACTGACCTTTGGCCCAGAACACATCCGTCAGGCCAGAGAGGTAGTACAGGAAATACGCGGCGACCGTGACGGCCATCCACAGCCAGGCGCCCGCCAGCACCAGGTCGGCGCGGGTTTTGAGTTTGAGATAGCGCCCGAGGTTGATGGCAAAGAACACCAGGAAGGCCGGTGCGCCGATGGCGAGTAGAAACTCGAACGAAATCAGCGCCTTGACCGGCACGAAAACGCCCACCAGCACCAGCACGGTGTAGAGCGCGGCATTGGCCCAGGCGTAGATGGAGAGCGCCTGGCGTGCTTTGCCCGTCGTGCTGGAACAGGCCACCGCCAGCGTCATCGCGTCCACGCTCCAGACGGTGGTCAGCAGATAGGCAATCTCCCACCAGCTGGTCCATACGCAGGCCTCACGCCCGGCGCACTTGATGTTGTAACTGAAGGCTTCGTAGCTTGTCCCGGCTAAAAGGGCGCCCAGCCCCCACAGGATCAGCGAGATGCCCCACCACAGGCGCGAGCGATCCGTGCCACGGATGCGCAGGAAGTACACGCCGATTCCGATCGTCAGCAGGCCGAGCAGGTAGACGATGGCCGTGGTGCTGGGCTGCATCAGGATCACGGTCTGCCCGCCCAGCTGGAACTGCGCATACGGCTGGATTTGCAGCCAGGTTTCGGCGGTTTGCGGCGGGCTGTAGGGAATGGAATCGAGGCGTCCGCAGGCGGTCAGCGCCAGCAGGAGCACGAGCAGGGGCAGAAGGCGTTTCATCGGGTCTCCTTGGTCGAAGCGTACAGGTCATCCAAAAATGCGAGCGCCGCCTTGAAAAACGGCGAGGCGAGGCCTTTGTCAATCTCCATGTCGTGGCCGGTCTCAAGGCGCCGGAAATGGAATTCGGGGTGCGCCGCCAGAAGGGACGCGACTTCCACGTCTTGCAGCAGGCCGCCTTTTTCGGGGCTGGCCTGGGTCAGCAGCAGCGGGCAGCGGATGCGGTTGAAGTCATGATCCTGGATGTCCGCAAAAAAACCTTGCACGCGGCCTTCGGCGTGATAGTCCATCACCGCCGGGTCGAGTTGGGACATTTCCTCGGCGGATTCGGGCGGCAGGCCGCGTCGGAGCAGTTCGTCCACGGGCCGCCCGGCCAGTTTACGGCGCAGGCCAAACAGCTTGGTATTGCGACGGCTATTCATCACGTCGATGTGCAGCGCCAGGTTGAAGGAGGTGTCGCCGGTCACCACGGCTTTGACCCTGTCCGGGAAGTTTTGCGCCAGGTGCAGGGCGATCGAGCCACCCATCGAGTGTCCCAGCAGGACGGCGGGCTGCGCGCCGAGCGCATTCAGCACGGCGGCGCCGTCGCGGTAGAAGCCGTCAGCGCTGTAACCGCCGGGGTGGTGATCGGATTTGCCGTGCCCGCGGAAATCAAAGGCCAGAACGTGCCACTTTTCAATCAGCGTGGGCAAGATTGGCAGGAAAACCTGCCAGCGGTTGGTAAATCCATGCAGCAGCACAAGCAAAGGCCCGTTGTGCGGGCCTTCGGCAAGGTTGAGAGTCAGCGTGTCAGTCGTCAGCGGGGTTTCGCGCAGCATGGGGGTAACCTGATTTGTTCAGAGCCAGGGTTGCAGTCCGTGGTTTATCGTCCGCCGTTAGAGTAATCTCGGCTGCTCGCCGTTTTCGGGATAGGCGAAGCCCAGGTGGGCGTAGGCGGTACGCGTGGCGACCCGGCCCTGCGGTGTACGGTCAAGAAAGCCGAGCTGAAGCAGGTAAGGTTCCACCACGTCCATGATGGTATCGGCTTCTTCGCTGATGGCGGCGGCGATGGTGTTCAGACCGACCGGCCCGCCGCTGAATTTTTCGATAATGGCGCGCAGCACGCGACGGTCAACGTCATCCAGGCCGAGCGGGTCAACCTGCAGCAGGTCGAGCGCGGCGGAGGCCATGTCGCGGGTCACCTGGCCGGTGCCGCGCACCTGGGCAAAGTCTCGCACGCGGCGCAGCAGGCGCAGGGCAATACGCGGAGTGCCGCGCGCGCGGCGCGCCACTTCGTTGATCCCGTCTTCGTCCGCCGGGACTTTCAGCATCCCGGCGGCGCGGCTGACGATTTTCCGCATGGCTGCTTCGTCGTAATAATCCAGGCGGTAGACGGCGCCGAAACGGGCGCGCAGGGGCGCGGTGACCAGCGCCAGGCGAGTGGTGGCCCCGACAACGGAAAAACGCGGCAGCTTGAGCCGGATCGAGCGCGCCGAAGGCCCTTTGCCGATGATAATATCGAGGGCGAAGTCTTCCATGGCCGGGTAGAGCACTTCTTCCACGGCCCGCCCCAACCGGTGGATTTCGTCAATAAACAGGATGTCACCCGCGCGCAGGTTGGTGAGAATGGCGGCCAAGTCACCGGCGCGTTCAATGGCCGGGCCGGAGGTGGTCTTGATGTTGACACCCATTTCGTTGGCGAGCACGTTGGCCAGGGTGGTTTTGCCCAGTCCCGGCGGGCCATAGAACAGGACGTGATCGAGCGCTTCGCCGCGCTGCCGGGCGGCGGCGATCAGAATGGCCAGATTTTCCTTGACCTGATCTTGGCCGATTAAATCGGTCAGCTTTTGCGGGCGCAGGGCATGGTCAACGCGGTCATCGGGTTTTGGCTTCGGGCGTCACGGGGCGATCTTTCGGGTCGGTCATGCAGTGATTATAAAGGATGAAGGGGGAAGCTAGAAGGTAGCAAACCTCCGTTGCGCCGATCCGGACCCGGCGACAGATCAAAACAGCAGCGCGGCGAAGCGGGCAAAAACATTTAGAAGTTTTCCGAAAAACTTCTAAATGTTTTTGCAAAGACTTCTAAATGTTTTTTGAAACACTTCACTATGTTTTCAGAAACACTTCACTATGTTTTTGGAAAGCCCTTGCCTGACTTCTGGTTTCGGACAGATGTGCCGGATTTGGATATAATGCCTGATAGTGTACAAAAACCAACCCTGGAGCAAGTCATGACAACCTTAATCGCCATCGGTGGCGCAATTGACAAGGAAGACCCGGCCATCATGCGGGAATTTATCCGCCGGGCGGGCGGCGAAAACGCGCAGATTGTAATCCTGCCGCAGGCCTCGAACCTGGCCGATACCGGCGAAACATACGTCCGCCAGTGCCGCGATCTGGGAGCGGGCGCTGCGCTTGCGCTCGAATTCCGCCAGCGCAGCGAGGCCGGGACGCCGGAACAAATCGATGCCATCCGCGCTGCAAGCGGGATTTTCCTGACCGGCGGGACGCAAATGCGGATTTCCGCCATTTTGGGCGGGACGCCGCTCGAAGCGGAGCTACTGTCCGCCTACCGGCACGGCTGTCTCGTGGGCGGGACAAGCGCCGGGGCCTCGATTCTCTCCAAGACGATGATTGCCTATGGAAAAGGGGGACCGACTCCACGCGAACGGATTGTCCAGTTTTCTCCCGGCCTGGGATTTACCGATAAATTTGTCTTTGACCAACACTTTCGCCAGCGTGACCGCCTGGGACGATTAATCTACGCTGTGGCGGCGTACCCCGGCGCCCTGGGCGTAGGCCTGGACGAGGATACCGCTGCCATCGTTGAGGATGACTCATCCATCACGGTCTGCGGCTCGGGTGCGGTGACGCTGGTCGATGGCCGCCAGATCGGTTTTACGGACGTTACCGAGGTGGAACATGGCGGCCCGGTAGCGGTCTCCAACCTGAAAATCCACATTTTGACGGCAGGCTGCCGCTACCAGAACGGCGAAGTCATCCCCCCGGAGCGCCCGCCGCTGAAGGAAGATTGAGACTAGCTGCCCTGTTTTTTGATTCCCCTGCGTTAAAATAAAACCAGATTCTGCGAATTTCTCGAAAAGTTCTTTTGGGGAGGTGGCATGACCGAAATATTAGTTAAGGAACTTTCGTTTGCAATATTTGGCGCAGCGATGGAAGTTTTCAACACGCTGGGACATGGTTTTCTGGAGGCTGTCTACCAAAAGGCATTGGCGCATAAACTTAAAATGCGCGGCATACCATTCGCAGATCAAGTCCGTTTGCCTGTGACTTATAAAGATTTCTTGGTTGGCGAATACGTAACTGATTTTATAGTTGATGGCAAAATTATCGTTGAAATTAAGTCCGTTTCGCATTTCAAGAACGAACATCAGGCTCAAGCCATGCATTATCTGGCTGCGACTGGATATCAGTTGGCGATCCTGTTGAATTTTGGTAGACCAGGCAAAGTCGAGCAATGGCGTATTGTGCGATAAACTGCAAAAGCAGCCACGAATAACCCGAATTAGCACGAATTGATTCAAAATTCGAGCGCATTCGCGCTATTCGTGGCAAAAGGATTCTCTCATGCGAAAAATCATCATTGCAATCATCTTGTTGGTGTTGCTAACCGGATTTGTCTCGCCCGCAAATGCGGGAAACCCCATCCGCGTGTATTATGGTGGGGAAAAGGGGCCGGTTTCGATGGCGCTGGAGCTGGCCCCGGCGGGGACGTTTGCGCTCGTGACGGATCCGGCCCAGGCGCAGGTGTACGTCTTAAACGGCGTCACGCCGGAGCTGGAGAAGATTTCATCGCGCGTGGCGGCAGGCGCCGGGTTGGTCTTGATTCCCGGCCCGCAAACGGATGCGGCCACCGTGGAGAAAATCTCCGGGGTGCCGGTGGAAGTGTCCAGCCGCGAGAATCCAGTCTCCATCACCGCAATCAAGATATCCGATCCACTCCTGACGGAAATCGCCTGGAACAGCTCGCCGCAGGTCCGCGAGCGGCTGGAGATGATCACCCCGCTCTCCTCGGTGCAGCCGCTGGTGGCGGAATACGAACATGGAGAGTGGATTTTATGGCAGGCGCGGCCGAACGTATTCGTGTTCAACGCCTTTTTGAGCGGCACAGCCAACCCACAAATCCAGGAATGGGCCTATTTTAATTACCTGATCTACCATCTGACGGTGCGCGCCGCCGGACAGACGCCGCTGGCCTTTGCCGATTACCCATCCAGCCCGGTGCCACACGCCCAGGATCGGAACCTGCTGCTGGGGCTAATGGCGCTGATGCTGCTGACAACTTTCGCGGCCTTTTTCTTTGTGCGGCGCTACAGCCTGGCGCACCCTGAAGAATTGGACAAAATTGTCGCAGATCGCGCGCGTTTTGCCGCCCGTGAAGGCGGCACGCAGTGGGAAAATGTCGGTTTTCACCGGCCGCTGGTCGGTTTTTTGGTGGCGCTGTCGCTCGGGCTGGTACTGTTCATCCCACTGATTATTTACCAGAACCTGATTCTGCCGGTTTTTATTCTGCCTTCGGCCCAGGCGCTGGGCATTTGGGGGCGCGTGACGCAGTTCTTCAACGTAGCCTGGCTGTTTTTCGATATGGGCACCAGCATCGCGTTTATCAAGTTCCTGTCAGAATACCGCGTGCGCGACCCCAGGCGCGGCATCCAATATGGTCAGGTCTTTGTCTGGTGGCAGCTGCTTTCGGGAGCGGTGCAGGTGGCGCTGGTGATCAGCGCAGCCAGTATTTATGCGCCACGCTCAGCCTATGCGCTGTACGCCTGGAGCATCATCATCCACGCGCTGATTCAAATCCCCGGCTTTTACCAGGTCTTCCGTCACGCGCTGACCGGTTTTCAGCGCCTGGATTATTCACGCCTGCTGGACATCATCAAGGAAGTCGTCATGCCGATGGTGGTGCAACCGGTCTTCGTCAGCCTGATGTTCCTGTGGGGCAAGTCTCACCCGATGTATGGCGGCGCGCTGGGTGGGTTGTTCGGGCTGGGGATGGCCGCCTACGCCGCCGAGCTGTTGACCTTCGCCATCGGCTGGCAGCTCTACCGCCGGGTGGGGTACAACTCCCGCATTTTGTTCCTGGCGCATTTCGACTGGGAAGTGGCGCTGACCAGTTTCAAGTTCGGCGTCTTTGAGATGCTCGGCTCGGCGGCCTGGTCGCTGGGACAGGCTGCGGAAATCGCCATCACGCAGGCGCGCCTGATCAATTACGCCGAAATCTGGGGCAACTGGGTCATGGCGCAGAATTTTATTTTCGCTTTCAACGTCACGCAGACGCTCAACGATGGGGTCATGCCGGCCATCTCGGAAGCTTTTTCGAGCCGGAAAAAACTGCTCAGCCAGTATTACACCGTCATGGCCTACAAATATAACGGGATGACGAGCGCCTTCCTGGCGGCCGTCCTGCTGGCAGTTGCGCCGAAATTCATCATCGGCGCCTCGGGCGTGGAATTCCAGCGTGCCGCCGTATACGTGATTCCGCTCATCATTTGGGGGGCGGTGCAGTTCCCGTCCTGGGTGGGCGACATCGTCCAACTGGGCGCGAACAAACCCTACCTGAAATCGATTCTCGTCTTTTCCGAACAGGTCATCCGCGTGACGTTTGCCTGGATTTTGCTCGAACGCTTCCAGGTCACGGCGTTGATTATTGCTTACTTTATCGGGCTATTTTTCAAGGGGATTGCGGCCTACATCATCAATCACAAAACCTGTTACCCACAGCGCTTTTTCATCTGGCAGTCGCTCGTCGCGCCGCTGTTGGCTGGGGCGACGCACTACGGCATTCTCTGGCTGATCGTCCGCACCATCTGGAGCGGCGACCAGATTACCAGCGTGCTGATTTTCCTGATCGGTATCCTGCCCAGTTTCCCCGTCTATATGTTTCTGTATGGATTTTTCGGCGGCTGGGATGTGGACACGCTCGAAGAGTTGAACGAGGCCGTGGCGCTGACCGGTGCGGTGCGCTGGCTGACGAATTGGGGGATTTTCGTCCCGACGGCCTTTGGCGCCAAAATCAGCCCGCTGCATGGACGCTTCCCGATCTCCATCCGCGCCGCGGCGCTGCTCGAAGCAGATGAACTGACACTGGAAAAGGTCAAACTATGAACCCTGACACTGGAGCTCGCTCGATGAACACAATTCACGTTATCTCGCACACCCACTGGGACCGCGAGTGGTACCGCACCTTTCAGCAGTTCCGCTTTAAACTGGTTCAGCTTGTGGACGGTTTGCTCGAAATCCTTGAAACTGATCATCAGTTCAAATATTTCATGCTCGATGGACAAACCATCGTGCTCGACGATTATCTGCTGATGCGCCCGGAAAATGAAGCCATCCTGCGCGAACACATCCAAAAGGGACGGATAATCATCGGCCCCTGGCACATCCTGCCCGATATGTTCCTGGTCGGCCCCGAGGCCCACATCCGCAACCTGCTGGAAGGTGAACGCACCACCCGCAAATTAGGCCCAAAAATGCTGATCGGCTATATGCCCGATTCGTTCGGTCACATCGCGCAAATGCCGCAAATCCTGCAAGGATTCGGCATCGACTCGGCCTGCCTGTGGCGTGGGCTGGACGAACAACCGGCTGAATTCTGGTGGCAAGCCCCGGACGGCTCAAAAGTGCTGATGGCTTATCTGCGCGATAGTTATTCCAACGGCGCATTTCTGCCCGGAGGAGCCAGGCTGCCCAGCGATAGTTTCTCCCAGTTTGCTGAAGCCATCGCCATCCGTGGCAAGTCATTGACAGACCATTCAGCCACAGGCCAGGCCCTGATCATGCTCGGCACCGACCACATGGAGCCGCCGAGCAAAACCGCTGAAAACATTGCCTTTGCCGATCAAACGCTCGAAAATACGCGCGTCATCCATTCCACGCTGCCAGAGTACCTTGCCGCTGTGCGAAAGGTACTCCAGGATACGCACATGGAACTGCCGATCGTGGCTGGCGAGCTGCGCGCCTGCAAACGGATGCACTTGCTGCCCGGCGTCCTTTCCACCCGCATGTGGATTAAACAGCGCAATTCCGCCAGCGAAAACCTGCTCACCAAATGGGCGGAACCTTTCAGCACCTTCGCCGCCCTGACCGATGGCACCGCCCTCGTCCACCATCCATCGTCAATTCTCCGTCAAACCTGGCGCTTGCTGATGGAAAACCATCCCCACGACTCGATTTGCGGCTGTTCCATTGACCAGGTGCATGATGAAATGAAAATCCGTTTCGATCAGGTCGATCAGCTTGGCGAAGAACTCACCCGCCAGAGTCTCGAAGCCCTGGCCGCCATCGTTGCCACCGACAACTCGAAAACCCCAATCGAAAATCAAAAAGCCTCCATCGTGGTCTTCAATCCACACCCCTTTCCGCGCACCGACCTTGTTTTTGCCGAAATCAACCTACCACAGGATGTCACCGCTTTTGAAATCACGGATGAAAACGGCCACGTCCTGCCACACGAAATCGAAGGTCTCGGCACGCAAGAACTGCTCAACAGCGTGCTCGCCCCGGCCGGGTTCCGGGCAACACTCAGCATGGTTCACGAAGGCCGCGTCACCGGCCTGGGCGTCCGCGCCATCACCATTCAACGCGACGGGCCTGCCGTCCATCTCGAGGTCATCCTGGCCGATGGCGAGCCCGATCTGGCCGTCTGGGAGCGCGGCAGCAAGGAAATCAACGCCCTGCTCGCAGACGACACCGTCTCCAGCTTCCACGTCCGCACTCGCACCGCCGAACTCAGCAAAGTCATCTTCACCGCGCCCGAAGTTCCCGGCCTGGGCTGGCGCGCTTTCACTGTCCGCGCCAGGAACGCCCCAAGCACCCCGCTCCAGCTCTCGCGGCTCGCCCGCGCAGTTCTGCCAATCGCCGAGCGCTTTGTCGGTACCGCTATCGGCGAAACGCTCATCCATCGCTTACAGGCCAGTCCCAGCAACAAACCACCATATATCATCGAAAACGAATTTTTATCGGTTGAAGTTCAAGCGGATGGCACGTTAACAGTCACGGATAAGGGAAATGGGGGAATTTACCCCGGCTTGAATCGATTCGTGGATGGTGGAGATGGTGGCGACGAATACAATTATTCGCCCCCTGCCATCGACCCGCAGCCTGTCTCCCGTTTACAAAGCGTCTCCATCAACCGTGGTGCCGCCCGTCAAACGCTCACGCTCAATCTGACGCTAAAAACTCCCGCTTCTCTCAGCGTCGACAGGAAATCCCGCTCGCGCGAAACGGTGGAAATCCCCATTAAATCGACCGTGACGCTCTCATACGGTGTCCGCAGAGTGGACATCCACACCGAAGTGGACAATATCGCCAAAGATCACCGCCTGCGCGTCCACTTCCCGACGCCCTTCAATCTGACTAAAGCCGATTACGATGGACATTTCGAAGTAAGCTGCCGGGAAATCGGCCTTCCAGCCTTTGACCGCAAGACCTGGGTCGAAGATCCACGCCCCGAAGTGCCCCAGCGCGCCTTCACCGATCTCTCAGAAGAGCATCGCGGGCTGACGCTTGCCAACCGCGGTCTGCCCGAAGTGGAAGTTTTAAAAACCGCCCGTGGAACGGAAATCGCCCTGACTCTGCTGCGTTGTGTTGGTTGGCTCTCGCGCAACGATCTGCAGACCCGCCGCGATCACGCCGGGCCAGCCACGGCTACCCCCGGCGCGCAGCTGCCCGGGAATTGGTCTTTTGACTATTCCATCTGCCCGCATGCCGGGCAAAAGAACAGCCCGCCGCATGAAAACGCGTATGCCTTCGAAACGCCGCTGCGGGCTGTCTCCACGCCGCTACATGCCGGAAGTTTGCCAGGAAAAGGTTCATTTGTATCCGTTACTGGCCGGGATTTCATTGTCAGCGCCGTGAAACAGGCTGAAGACGGCAACGGCTGGCTGGTGCGCGGCTACAATCCGGGCCATGAAGCGCTCGAAGTGCAACTGACGCCGTTTACACGGTTCGATTCCGCGGCGCGGGTCAATCTCGCAGAGCAGAAAATTGCATCTTTAACGGTGAAACAGGCTGCGGGGAGTGTCAGTCTCGCAGTGAAAAGCAATGAGATTGCAACCGTTCTCTTTAACGGATAATGGTCCGCAGTCGAACAAAATTCTCAGTTTTCCCATCCTTGCGGATATAATAAAACATCCTTTCGTATCAAGGAGTGCCAATGTCCAATGTTTTTGAATCAAAACACCCGCTGGTGCTGCACAAACTCAGCCGCTTGCGGGATGTAAAAACTGATCCGAAGAAGTTCCGTGAATTGGTGCAGGAAATCGCTGCGCTGATGGTCTACGAGGCCACCGCCGACCTGGCGGTGATGCCGCGCGAAGTTCAGACGCCCATGGCAAGCATGGTCGGCTACGAGCTTCAGCAGAAAATCGGGCTGGTCCCGATCCTACGCGCCGGTTTGGGCATGGTGGAAGGCATTTGGGAATTGATGCCGAGCGCAGAAGTCTGGCATATTGGGCTGTACCGCGATGAAAAAACCCTGCGCCCGGTGGAATATTACAACAAACTACCGCTGGAACCAACTGTCTCCGTCTGCCTGATTCTGGACCCGATGCTGGCCACCGGCGGGTCGGCCACCGCCACCGTGGAAGTGCTCAAACGCTGGGGCGTGAAAAAAATCAAGTTTGTTGGGCTGATTGGTGCCCCCGAAGGCATCGCCAAGATGCAGAAAGAACATCCGGACGTACCGATTTTCCTGGCCGCCATTGACGATCACTTGAACGAGAAAGGTTACATCGTTCCCGGCTTGGGAGATGCGGGCGATCGTCAGTTTGGCACTGGTTAAAAAGTTTTGATTGGCTGGAAGATGATTAACATGAAAGGCGCGGGGCTCAACCCCGCGCCTTTTTGGCTTCATTCCACAAGTCATCCAACTCTTGCAAGGTCATTTCATGCAGCGGACGATCAGTTTTGTGACCGTGTTGCTCGATATAGTGGAAACGTTTCTTGAATTTCTGGCTGGCTGCGCGCAACGCTGATTCTGCGTCGATTTTCTTCCAGCGCGCCAGGTTGACCAACGCGAAAAATAAATCGCCAAGTTCATCCGTTAATTCTTCAGGGTTTGCAGCCGCGCGGACTTCTTCGATTTCTTCTTTCACTTTTTCGAGCACGCCTTCAATCTCAGGCCAATCAAAGCCAACCCTGGCCGCCCTGGACTGGAATTCTTGGGCTTGAATCAGCGCAGGCAAGGCAGCAGGCAAACCATCCAGCATGCTTTTCTCACCGTCGCCCTTCTTTTTTCTCTCTTCTTTTTTCAGTTGCTCCCAGTTCGAGAGCACATCCCCCACCCCATCTACCGACACATCACCAAACACATGCGGATGTCTGCGAACGATTTTTTCATAGATTCCTTGCAGAATTTCCGCCATGGTAAATTCTGCGGTTTCGCTGGCAATCTGCGCATTCAAAACAATCTGTAACAGCAAATCCCCAAATTCCTCGCGCATTTTATCTGAATCTTCTTCATCCATGGCGGCGAGCGTTTCATAGCTCTCTTCCAATAAATGATCGCGTAAGCTGAGATGGGTCTGTTCCTTGTCCCACGGACAGCCATCTTCCGGCGCGCGCAAATGCGCAATGATTTCCTGGAATGCTTCAAAGGAACTGCCCGCACCCATCGCCGGGATAAACAAAGCCATCCCGTTTTGTTTATCCAAAGTCGAAAGCGGGAATTCTGCCAGTTGACCATCCCGCAAAACCAGTTTCAGCGAAAAATCCTGTGGATACACGGCCGCAAGGACACGCTTCATTTTCGCCATATCCGCAGTTTCACAGGCGAGCATTAACGCAGGCGCATCCGGCGGAAAAGATGGCATATGCCCACCATTTGAAAGTTCCGCCGCATCCAACAACATCAAGCGCGAAATCGAGCTTAAGCCCAACGCCGACAAAGCGGTCATCAAGTCATCAGCAACCATGGGAAACTCCTATTAAAGCGTAAAGCGTAAAACGTAAGCGAGGAGTTCCACGCAATACGGTTTACGCGATACGACTTTCGTTATGTCTGGAATACTAACGCTTGGTGTAGGTCGGAGCCTTACGGGCTTTCTTGAGACCTGGCTTTTTGCGTTCCTTGATGCGCGCATCGCGGGTCAGCAAACCAGCCTTACGCATGGCCGAAGTCCACTCACCATTGATTTTCACCAGCGCACGGGCCAAACCCAGCATCACAGAGCTGGTCTGACCAGTCACGCCGCCGCCATTCACCACAACAGAGATGTCATAAGACGTCTGTTCGTGGCCAATCGCAACCAACGGAGAAAGAATGGCCTGCATGTCGCCTGGGCGGGTGAAAAAGTCAGCAGCTTCCTTGCCATTGACAACAAACTTACCCGAACCATCAGCAACACGCACGCGAGCGGTGCCTTCCTTGCGGCGTCCAATTCCTTCGAAATACTGCGCCATGATTGTCCTGCTCCTTTATTTCTCGTCGACCTGGGCGCCGTGGGGATGTTCTCCACCACCGTACACCTTCAAGCGCTTGATAATTGCATGGCTAAACTTGGTTTTAGGAAGCATGCCCCAAACCGCGTCACGAATAACGCGATCGGGATGATTCTTGAGCTGATCCTTCAAAGTGACAGATTTCAGCCCACCCGGATAGCCGGAATGTTTGTAATACGTCTTCTCGGTAATTTTTGTACCAGTTACGGTGATGTGCGCGGCATTGATCACCACAACATAATCACCCATCGGCACACCGGGGGTGAAAGTCGGTTTATGTTTTCCGAGTAAGGTGGCGGCGATTTTCGCCGTCAAACGACCCAGATTTTGACCAGCGGCATCGATCACCACCCAGTCATTCTGGATTTCTTTGGCCTTCGGATAGTACGATTTGTACACGGTCGTATCTCCACTTACATCATATTGACAATTTCAACCTGATTATTCAGGGTACGTTACTTCGACAAGCGTCAACCCGTTTGCAGGAGCCAGACCAGCGGGAAAAACCCTTAGCCTGTCTTCCAGCAATTCAGCGACGACTTGCGCCGGGAACTTTCCCTGCCCTACTGCCACCTGGACGAAAACCAACCTGCGTACCATATGGTACAAAAAAGCATCGGCTTGGACGGTAAACGTCCATTCATCATCCTGGTTCTGCCACTCTGCCTTCATGATCGTGCGGATTGTGCTGTTTCCGGGCCGGGGCGGGGTACCGAAAGCTGCAAAATCGTGCCTGCCTATAAGAAGCTTCGCAGCTGCCTGGAGGGCATCGCCATCTAACGTTGGCCACAGCCGCCACACAAAACGTTCCCGCAAGGGATCGCGCGTTGGCTGACAGTAAAGCCGGTAACAATAGCGCCGGGAAGTGGCACTGAAGCGCGGATGAAAATCGTCTGGGACGATTCTCACTGCGCTGATTGCCATCTCCGCTGGCAGGTTGCTGTTCAACGCTCTGACCAATGCGTCGAGCGGATGGTTCCACTCAAGGTCAAAGGCTGCCACCTGTCCCGAGGCATGCACACCGGTATCGGTGCGCCCCGCCAAAAGGACAGATTTTCCCTGCCAACCCAGTTGGCGCAGTGACTTTTCTAGCTCACTTTGCACCGTCCGGGCGGTCGCCTGTCGCTGACTTCCGGATAAACCGGTGCCGTCGTAGGCGAGAATAATCTGGTAACGTGCCACTTTTCAGTGTTCAGTAATTCATGATCAGTGATTGGATTTTGTCTTAGTTCTACAAAAACCATTGCCTGAACACGACTTATTCTTCCACGAGCTCGAGGATCACCATTTCCGCAGCATCGCCATGGCGTGGGCCAAGTTTCAGCATACGAGTATAACCACCGGGACGGGTAGCAAAGCGTGGGGCGATCTCATCAAACAACTTCTTGACAACATCATCGCCACCACCGAGGCGCGCAGACACGAGGCGGCGCGCATTCACTTTGGCTGCATCCGTACCATCCGCCGAACGGCGGGCAACAGTAATCATACGTTCCGCATCTCCACGAATGGCTTGCGCCTTGGTTTTCGTGGTGGTGATACGCTCATGGGTGAAGAATTGCTTGATAAGAGTGCGCCGCAGGGCGATGCGTGCGCCCTTGGAGCGTCCAAGTTTGTAACCAGCTACCTGATGTCGCATTTTGTCTTACTCCGCATTAATTATTGAATCTTTCAAGAAGCCCTTTTCGCGCATTTTCTGGCGGAGCTCATCGAGACTCTTCTCGCCAAAATTGCGAATGGACATGACAGCCTGATCGCCCTTTTCGAGCAAATCAAGTACGTCACCAACGGTGGTGATACCGGTGCGCTTGAGTGAGTTGAACACACGTACCGAGAGATCCAGCGCTTCGACGGGCGTCTCGGCCACTTCACTGCTGAGACGTGAACCGCCTGGAACATCCTTATCCATGGTGACGATAAGGGTCTCTTCGCTCACTCCTGCAATATAGCGCAGGTGCTCGATCATCGTCTTGGCTGCAGTACTCAAAGCCTTTTCAGGCGACACAGTACCATCGGTCCATATTTCAATTGTCAACTTGTCATAATTCGTGCTCTGGCCCACACGCGCGTTGTTCACTTCCCAGTTGACACGCTTTACCGGGCTGTAGATTGCATCTACCGGTAATTCGCCGATAGGCAGATGCCCGGCGCGCTCATTAGCTGGGGAATAACCGCGACCACGTTCAACAGTGAATTCAATATCAAGACGAGTCTTGGCACTGTTGACTGTGAAAAGATAGAGATCTGGATTGATAATCTCTACATCTGACGGAGCGATAATATCCGCCGCGGTAACCATTCCTTCGCCACGCACTTCGAGGTGCATGCGGGTGCTATCCACACCGTTGAGCTTCAAGCGTAGCTGCTTAATTTGCAGCATCACCTGGATTACGTCTTCACGTACACCCGGAATGTCGCTAAATTCATGCAACACATCCGTGATACGCACAGACGAAACAGCCGCGCCCTCCAAAGAAGAGAGTAAAACACGTCGTAAAGCGTTACCAACGGTAACCCCATAACCACGTTCTAGCGGGCTGATAACAAATTTTCCGTAATTTCGAGCTTCTGCTTCACGCTCGATCTTCGGCATGACCATATTAGTTAAGCCGGTCACGGTTCACCTCTCCCTTGTTCAAAAACGGCGGCAAAACCATTCCAAAGGTAAGTCCCTTGGGCTGTCTCAGAACTATTGAGTCGCACTATCGCCGTGAGTAAAACTCGACGATGAGCTGCTCGTTCAAGTTGCCATCGATTTCTGCGCGTTCCGGCAGTCGGAGTACTGTACCTGTCAGATTCTTCAAGTCGCGATTTAGCCAAGCCGGGAAATTACGTTTTTCGGCAAAATCACCAAGTTCCTTGAAGTAGGTCGTATCGCGGGAACCGTCACGCACCTGAATCACGTCGCCGGAATTCATGAGCATGGACGGCACGTCAGTGCGGCGGCCGTTGACGGTAAAGTGACCGTGGGTGACCAACAAACGCGCTTGTGCGCGGCTGGTAGCCAAACCCAGGCGAAAGACTATATTGTCAAGACGGGTCTCAAGAATTTGCAGCAAGTTCAAACCAGTCAAGCCACGGCGCTGTTGCGCGGTCTCATAGTAGCGGCGGAACTGGCGTTCCATCGTACCGTAGATGCGGCGCGCCTTCTGTTTTGCACGCAACTGGCGCGCGAAATCAGATTCGCGTCCTGTGGCGCTCCTCGAGCGGCTTCCGGATTTTCCATGAACGCCGGGGGCAAAGCTACGCTTTTCAAACCCGCATTTCGGGGTAAAACAGCGCTCGCCCTTTAGGAAAAGTTTTTCACCTTCACGCCGGCATAATTTACAAACCGGTCCAAGATATTTCGCCATTTGTTCTTACCTCTCCAAACAACTACACGCGGCGTTTCTTCGGGGGGCGGCAGCCATTATGAGCTACCGGGGTCTTATCCGAAATGGAACGGACCTTAATCCCCATCGACTGGACAGCACGGATGGCTGATTCACGGCCAGGGCCTGGGCCCTTGACGATTAAATCGGCTTCCTGTAATCCCATTTGCTGGGCGGCTTTGATCGCCTGCTCAGCAGCCAGACGGGCAGCAAAGGGCGTGCTCTTTCGAGAGCCCTTGAAGCCAGCCGAACCGGCGCTGCCCCAAGCAATGGTGTTACCGGAAGTATCCGTAACAGTAACAATAGTGTTATTGAACGAGGCAAAAACGTGAACCTGCCCCGAAGATAACGTGCGCTTGGCTTTTTTGGCGCCGCTTGTGCGGCGCGCCTGGCGTACACTCTGTGCCATAAGTTATGCTTCTCCTGCCAACTATTACTTCTTGCCACCACGGCGGCGTCCGCGCCCGGCCACAGTCTTCTTGGGGCCCTTGCGAGTGCGGGAATTTGTACGTGTGCGCTGGCCGTGAACCGGCAGGTTGCGGCGATGTCGCATGCCACGATAACAACCAATTTCAATCAGGCGCTTAATATTCAACTGCTCTTCACGGCGTAGGTCACCTTCTACCGTAAAATGCTTGGAGATGTATTCGCGCAAGGCGGCAACTTCGGCTTCCGACAAATCCTTAATACGGATATCGGGACTTACCTTGGTTTCTGCCAGAATTTCACGTGAACGGGTGAGACCAATTCCAAATAGGTAGGTCAAACCAATTTCAACGCGCTTGTTACGAGGGAGGTCAATACCTTCAATACGCGCCATAATTATTTACCCTTGTCTCTGCTTGTGCTTTGGATTTTCGCAGATCACGAAGAGTCTGCCGCCGCGCTTGACAACCTTGCACTTCGCACAGCGTTTGCGAATGGATGGTGATACTTTCATGAGTGCCTTTCTCCTTCAGTAGACACGCGTGTGTCCAGACAACCGAAGTTATGATTATACTCGTTTCGTTAGTTTACGTCCAGAATTTGGTGCCTTTTTAAGGTCACAGGACAGTCAGGATGAGGGGATCTCCTTCGGTAACAGCAACACTGTGCTCAAAGTGTGCTGTTAGCGACCCGTCAGCAGACACCACGGTCCACTTATCTTTCGACACTTTTGTCTTATGCGTGCCGATCAAAACCATTGGTTCCAATGCGATTACCATTCCCGGGCGTAAGAGAATGCCTGTGCCCGCCGTCCCATAATTGGGGACTTGCGGTCCTTCGTGCATCTGCCGCCCTACGCCATGTCCGGTGTATTCGCGTGTTACTTGAAACCCATGACTTTCCACAAATTTTTGTATCGCTTCAGAAATATCTCCGGTACGATTTCCGGAACGCATTTTGGCGATTCCGATATAGAGGGATTGCTCAGTTACTTCGAGCAAATTCCTGGCTTTTGGGGAGATTTCCCCTACTCCGGCAGAAAAAGCCGAATCAGCCACGTAGCCTTCGAAAAACGTCCCACAATCAACCGAAACGATGTCACCTTCTTTGAGTTTCCGGTTTGCGCTCGGGATTCCATGCACCAATTCTTCATTGATACTGACAGTGATGGAATTCGGGAACGGCGGGTACCCGTAGCCTTTGAAGGGCGATACTGCACCGTGTTTCTTCAGCACATCCTCGGCAGCCGCGTCGAGTTCGGCGGTGGAAACACCAGGTTTTAATTGTTCGCGGACAGTAGCCAGAATTGTGGCATTAATGCGTCCAGCTTCTCGCATTATGGCGATTTCTGCCGGATTCTTGATGTTTATCTGACGTGCCCAATCCATATAATTTACCAATAATCCCTATGAGGTGAGTGCAGACATTAAATGAGCAGCGACTTCTTCTATGGGAGCAAACCCATCGATTTCTGCCAAAACGCCTCGCTGACGGTAATAATCAATCAGCGGAGCTGTCTGACTTCTATAAATCTCAATCCGATGGATTACTGTCTCAGCTTTGTCATCATCACGCTGAAAGAGTGGTGAACCATCGATATCGCAAATGCCCTGATCCTTTGGCGGATTGAAACGCACATGGAAGATGTGCCCGTGCGCACGGCAAGTCCAACGCCCAGCCAGACGTTCAACCAACGCTTCAGGGGGAGCAGTGATGAATGGAACAAGGTCCACTCGACCACCAAAACCTTTCAACATTTCTTCAAGAGCGTCCGCCTGAGTAGGTGTTCGAGGAAAACCATCCAAGATGGCTCCTCGGACACAGTCGGAGCGTGAAAATCGTTCTCGGATCATGGCAACAGTCAAATCATCTGGTACCAATTCACCTCTACTCATAAAAATTTGTGCTTGCTTGCCCAATTCTGTATCTTTTTTTATATTCTCTCGGAAGATATCACCGGAGGAGATGTGAGGCAGTCCAAATCTTTCTGCCAGTATCTCTGCCTGTGTACCCTTTCCCGCCCCAGGAGGGCCTAACAGAACAATATATGTGGGCATAACAAAGAACCTTCCTATCTCACTAGGATAGAATCTTGATAACCGTGCAACTTCAATTCAGCGTCAATGGTTGAGAAGGTATCACGAACGACACCCACCACGATGAGCAAGCCCGAGGAAGATACCAAGAACAAGCCTGCTGAGGAAGCTCCAGATCCGATACCGACAGCTGTCAAAAGCAGACTGAGCAGGAAAGGTAAGATGGCGACGATCCCGAGAAACAAAGCTCCCGGCAAGGTAATGCGACGCTGGACTTTCGTAAGGTACTTCTGAGTGGGTGCACCACGATTGACGCCCGGAATCTGCGCGCCGACACGTTTCAGATTTTCACCATAGTTTTGCTGCGCAAACAGCACGTCAGTGTAAAAGAAGGTGAAAATCACCACCATGAAGAAGTACAAAATCCAGTAAGTCGGGGAGTTGCCACCAAATGTGGATTGAACGCTAGCCGCAAAATTTGCCACACCCTCGTTTGTGTTCTGCAGAAAATACGAGGAGATGATCGCCGGAAATTGGAGAATTGCGCTCGCAAAAATGAGCGGGATCATACCCGACATGTTGACCATCAATGGCAGGGAAGCCTTGACCGGCATTGACATGCGATTGCCAACGCGTCGACCAGGGTACATCACCGGCACATTGCGCCGCCCTTGCTGAACAAAAACGATGGCAAAAATGGTCAAGACAATGATAACAATCATCAATGTCAGCATAATCCAGCGACTCTGCTCATCCGTCATAATGGCAGCAAGATTAGAAGGCATACGCGCTACAATGCCCGCAAAAATGATCAACGAAAGACCCTGCCCACGAATTCCATATTCAGAAATCAGTTCACCAAGCCAGATTGCAAAGAGCGTACCTGCGATCATAGCCAGTAAGGCCGTCATCGAAGGCAAAATCTTATCAGCAGTAAAGCCGAAATCCAGAACCGGGGTGCCGGGGGCAAGCGAGTTGAAGATGTTAATTTGACCCACTGCTGAAAGCGCCGCCATGGGGACAGTGAGGTAATATGTCCACTTTTCCATCCATTTTCGGCCTTCGGTGGGGTTATCTTCCATGCGCTTTTGAAGGGATGGAATGATGGGGATCAGCAACTGGATAATAATCTGGGCAGTAATGTAGGGGTAGACACCCATGGAAAGCAGTGAAAAACGCGAAACGGTACCGCCAGAAAGCAAATCGAGGAAACTGAAGAAGTTTCCTCCACTTGATGCCAATTTTTGTTGTAGCGCTGCCAAGGCAGCGGAGTTAATACCCGGAACTGGGACGTTCGCCGCAAGCCGGTAGATGACCAACAACAGCATGGTCATCACCAGCATACGGCGGATGTCATCCGATTTCCACAGGTAGCGCCAGGCCGACCAGGTGGTTTTCATAAATAAGGTCTCCTGAGAAGGCTTAGCCTTCGATCAGCTCAACCGAGCCGCCAGCGGCTTCAATTTTGCTTTTCGCACCAGCCGAAACGCGATGGACACGAACTTTCAAAGCAACGGAGAGCTCACCGCGGCCCAAAATAACAACGGGGTTGCGTGAATCACGCAGCATGCGGACGCTATCCAGTGTTTCGGGAGTTACTTCGGCCCCAGCCGAAAAAGCTGCAAGCTGGTCCAAGTTTACTTCGTTAAAAGTAACCTGAAATGGGGGCGTAAAGCCTTCACCGCGCATAAATGGCAGGCGGCGGAAGAACGGGAGGTTGCCACCCTGGCGATAAAGATGGCCTTCTTCGCCAGAACGAGAGCCTGCGCCTTTGGTGCCACGCCCAGCTGTCTTACCCTGACCCGCTGAAATACCGCGTCCAACACGCTTGCGGTTTTTCTTCGAGCCCGGATTGGGGATCAGATCGTGGAGTTTCATTATTTGCTCCTACTCTTCAATCTGAAGAAGGTGAATAACGGAATTGAGCATACCGCGCAGAGCGGGGTTATCTTCATGCTCTACCGTTTGATGCATACGATTAAGACCCAACGCGCGAACGGTGCGTTTTTGGGGTTCTGGGAAGCCAATGGGGCTCTTCACCAGGGTCACCCGTAAGGTCTTTACTTCAACCTTTTTAGCCATTCTTCCTCCGTTCCCAAAACGGCATCAGCTGTTCAACGGGCTTGCCGCGGCGAGCTGCTTCAACGGCGGGCGACTTGAGGGCATCAAGCGCACCGAAAGTAGCCATCACCACGTTGAGCACATTGGCAGAACCAAGCGATTTGGTCAGGATGTCACGCACGCCAGCTACTTCAAGAACTGCACGTACACCACCTGCTGCGATTACGCCAGTTCCGGGAGATGCAGGCTTAAGCAATATTCTTGCACCGGCAACTTTCCCGATAACTTCGTGAGGAATTGTGGTTCCCATCAGGAAAACCTTACGCAGGTCCTTATGGGCGCGTTCAGTGGCTTTGCGCATTGCATCAGGCACAGCATTGGCCTTGCCTACGCCCATGCCAACTTTGCCATGGCCATCGCCAATGACAACGGTCACACGAAACTGAAAGCGGCGACCACCTTTGACAACTTTGGCGACGCGGGCGATCTCAATGACGCGCTCGTCGAGTTGTTCCTGTTGTTCCATATCTTTATTTCCATATTCCGACATAGCGATCTCCATTGAGCCTTAGAAGTCCAGCCCGCCTTCGCGCGCGCCATCGGCCAGCGCTTTGACACGACCAGTATAGCGGAAACCACCACGATCGAAAACGACCATGCCAATTCCCTTATCTTTGGCGCGTTGGGCTACAGCCTTGCCGACCATGTGCGCCTGTGCAGACTTGTTCAGCCCGTCCATCGCGCTGCGCAATTCCTGATCGATGCTTGATGCTGAGACGAGGGTGTTTCCATCCATATCATCAATCACCTGAGCATAGATTTCGCTAACGCTACGGAATACACTCAAGCGAGGGCAATTCGGGGTGCCATAAACTTTCTTGCGAACCCGCAGATGGCGTCTTTCACGGGATGCAGAACGGGATATCTTAGCCATAGGTTATTTCTTCCCTTTCCCAGATTTACCGGCCTTGCGGCGGATCTTTTCGCCAAGGTAATGTAAGCCTTTGCCCAGGTAAGGTTCAACAGGGCGTACTTTGCGAATATCCGCAGCTACCTGTCCAACTTCTTCCTTGTCAAAGCCGATCACCTTGATCTGGCGGGTCTTGACGTCCACCGCGAAGGAAATTCCCACGGGTGGTTCCATAGTGATCGGGTGAGAGTAGCCCATGTGTAGCACCAGATTGGTGCCACTCAATTCAGCGCGGTAACCAACGCCATCCCATTCCAGGATGCGTTCAAAACCACTGCTTACACCACGGATCATATTATTCAACACAGCACGCGTCGTCCCATGCAGTGCGCGTTCGGCGGGATTGTCAGAACGGCGGGTAACAGTAACGAGACCATTTTCAAGGGCCATATCGATGAGCGGAGAAAAAGTCCGCTGCATTTCGCCCTTGGGGCCTTTCACTTTTACGAATGCGCCGTTCAACTCCACCTGCACACCAGCGGGGACGGCGATAGGCAAGCGTCCTATTCGAGACACAGCACTACCTCCTTACCATACTTTGCACAGGATTTCGCCACCCACGCCAAGCTGGCGCGCGCGTTGTCCCGTCATAATTCCCTTGGGAGTGGACAGGATGGCAACACCCATACCAGCCAACACCCACGGGATGTCTTGTTTCTTGGTGTACACTCGGCGACCCGGGCGACTCACGCGAACAATGCCCGTCATTACCGGACGGCGTTCGCGTCGCTCACCAACATATTTGATCTTGATTCGCAGGACTTGCTGTCCCGGGATTTCACCGTCGGCAACCTCAAAACCTTCGAGGAAGCCTTCTTCTTTTAATATTTTAGCAATTTCCACTTTTACTTTTGAATGCGGCATTGCCACATTAGGCTGACCAATCGTCGCGGAATTGCGGATGCGGGTCAGCATGTCAGCAATCGGATCTGTAACGCTCATTCTAGCACCTCCACCCGGTTTACCAGGACGATTTCACCACACCAGGGATTTTGCCTTCCAGAGCAAACTCACGGAAGCAAATCCGGCACAGTCCGAAGCGGCGGATGTATCCACGGGAACGGCCGCAACGATTGCAACGGTTACGAACACGGGTTGGGTACTTCCGCCGCAATTCACGATAACTCATGCATTTCTTCGCCATAACTTAAGCTTCCTTCCTGAAAGGCATTCCAAGGAATTTGAGCATCGCGCGCGAGTGCTCGTCATTCTTGGCAGTCGTCACAATCGTGATTTCCATTCCACGCAGTTTATCGATTTTGTCATATTCGATTTCGGGGAAAATCAGCTGATCGCGCAAACCCAGAGTATAGTTACCGCGGCCATCAAAGGCGTCCGGCGAAACACCGCGGAAATCACGCACACGAGGCAGGGCGACATTCAGCAGGCGATCTAGGAATGCCCACATACGATCCCCACGCAAGGTCACCTTGACACCGATGATGACACCTTCGCGTAACTTGAAGTTGGCGATACTCTTGCGAGCTTTCGTCTGGATTGGCTTTTGGCCGGTGATAGTTGTCATGTCAGTGATGGCCGCATCCAATGCTTTGGAATTGCCCATCGCTTCGCCCAGACCAATATTTACCACAACCTTCTGAATGCGTGGGAGCTCCATCACATTCCGATAGTTGAAGGCATTTTGAAGTGCCGGGACAACTTCTTGCTGATAACGTTCTTGCATTCTATTCATGTCTTTTTGCTCTCCTGTCCAGGCATTGCCTTAGTCAATCAAAGCCTGGCAGTGCTTGCAAACACGGTGCGCCCCGCTCTCATCGCGCGTGACGCTGACACGGGTAGCCTTGTTGCACTTGGGACAAACCAGCATGACGTTGGAAATATCCAGTGCACCTTCGAACTTGATGCGCCCGGGATTGATCGTACGCCCACGGCTGGTTTGCGTCTGCTTCTGGTGTTTTGTGCGGATGTTGACACCCTGCACCACCACGCGGCGCTCATCAACATGCACGCTGATAATCTCACCGCGCTTGCCCTTGTCTTCGAGACTCCCGCTGATTACTTCAACGGTATCACCTTTACGAATCTTCACATTCATGGCTTCACTCCAGGCTCGCCTAAAGAACTTCCGGGGCCAACGATACAATCTTCATGAAGCCCTTTTCACGCAGTTCGCGCGCTACTGGGCCAAAGATGCGGCTGCCCTTCGGGTTCTGACCGTCAGTATCCAAAATCACGGCGGCATTATCATCAAAGCGGATGTAAGAGCCATCTTCGCGGCGCCATTCTTTGGCCGTGCGAACGATAACAGCCTTCACCACTTCACTCTTCTTCACCGCACCTTGCGGTGTAGCAGATTTGACGGTGGCTACCACGATATCGCCCACGCGAGCGTATCGGCGGGTGGAACCGCCCATCACATGGATGACCAGCAGCTCACGAGCGCCAGAATTATCGGCTACTTTTACACGTGTTTCTTGCTGGATCATGCTTACACCTCCACGCCGCTGTCAGCGGTTTTGGTCTCACGCTTTACGATGGCTTCCACCACCCAGCGCTTCTCAGCAGAAAGCGGTCGGCTTTCCACGATTTGAACTTCATCGCCAATTTGGCAACCAAGTTCATCGTGAGCTTTCACGCGATTCGTGCTGTGAATGACCTTCTTGTAAAGTGGATGGCGATAATTTCGAGAAATTTCGACCACCACGGTCTTCTGCATTTTGTTGCTGGTGACGACACCAGTAATGCGACGACGATTATTCATTCTGCACCTTCCTACTTGGCCGCTTTCTGCGTTTCGGCCAGGATGGTTTCCATCCGGGCGATGTCACGGCGGAGCGTGCGCAGACGACTGGTATCGGTCAATTGGCCAGTAACCTGCTGGAAGCGGAGTTTCATCAACTCTTCGCGGGTATCAGCGACTTTGGCCTTGATTTCTTCGGCAGATAAGTTACGGATTTCTTTCGAGTTCATTCGCTACTCTCCTGCCACCGCCTCATGGCGGGTGACGATCTTGGTCCTGATCGAAAACTTGTACTGGGCCATTTTTAGTGCTTTCAGGGCCTCTTCAGTGGACATGCCACCAACTTCGATCATCATACGGCCAGGTTTTACCACGGCAACATAGTATTCCACGTTGCCTTTACCTTTACCCATACGGGTTTCCGGCGGTCTCTGGGTGTACGGTTTTGACGGGAAAATGCGGATCCAGACTTTGCCGCGGCGCTTCATTTCGCGCACAATCGCGCGACGAGCGGCTTCAATCTGACGAGCAGTCACCCAGCCTGGCTCCAGGGCTTGAAGGCCCCATTCACCAAAACTAATTTCTGCGCCGCGCAGGGCTTTGCCCTTCATGCGGCCGCGCATTTGCTTGCGCCACTTTACACGTTTCGGCATTAACATAGTGACAACCTCTTTTCACAGGCTCGTGTCGGGCGATTACCCTGCACGCTTCATTTTTTATAAAGGCGTGCGTGCGGGGTTACTCGCTAACGTACACGCCTTCCGTGGCTTCAGCTTTTTCTTCCACTTCCTGCTTCATCTCGCCCTTGTAAACCCACACTTTGACGCCAATGCGTCCGTAGGTGGTCAGAGCTTCAGCGCGGGAAAATTCAATATCCGCACGCAACGTTTGCAGGGGAACGCGGCCTTCGCGCAGCCACACAGTGCGGGCCATTTCAGCGCCCGCCAGGCGACCAGCCACTTCAATCTTGATGCCTTGGGCACCCTGGCGCATTGCAGATTGGATCGCTTTTTTCATCGCACGGCGATAAGCTATGCGGCGTTCCATTTGTTCGGCAATGTTGCGGGCTACCAGATAAGCATCAGTATCCGGGGCGGACAATTCCTTAATATCAAGGTCTACTTTCTTGCCTACTAATTCTTGCAGGCCTTCACGGACCTTTTTCACGCCTTCACCCTTGCGCCCGATCAAAATACCAGGCTTGGCGGTGCTGACAGTGACTTTCACCTTACCGGGATAGCGTTCCACTTCTACTCGGGAAACACCAGCCTTGGGGGAGATTTCCTGTACAAACTTGCGAATGGCGAAATCCTGCTGAAGTTGCTCACGGTACTGAGCGCCCTCTGCGAACCAGCGACCTTGCCATCCATGGCTAACAGCCAGGCGGAAACCAATTGGATGTACTTTGCGACCCATATTTTCTCCTTACTCCTAGGCTTCGCGTTCCCGCAGGATAATCGTTACATGCGATGAACGACGCAAGACCGGCTTGAAGCGTCCGCGAGCGCCGAAGCGGCGCCACTTGCGCGTGGGGGCTTCATCAGCGAAAATCGTGGCGATGTATAAATCGTCACGGCTCACGCCGAAGTTTTCCTCAGCATTCGCCACAGCCGACTTAAGAAGCTTCAGCACCGGCACAGCAGCATGGCTGGGAACAAAGCGCAGGGTGTCCAACGCCTCGTTGGCGTTTTTACCGCGCACTAAGTCCACCACCAAGCGAACTTTTTGGGCCGAAACGGAGAGAAAGCTAAGATGAGCACGAACGTCAGTCATGGCTTACTTTCCTTTCGTCGACTTCTCCGAGAGATGACCCCGGAAAGTACGCGTCGGGGCAAATTCGCCCAGGCGGTGACCGACCATATTCTCGGTGACATAAATCGGCACGTGGCGGCGGCCATCATGCACGGCAATGGTGTGCCCCACCATCTGGGGGAAGATGACACTCGCCCGGCTCCAAGTTCGAACAACTTTCTTTTCGCCGCGCTGGTTCATCATCTCAATTTTCTTGAGCAATTTTGGGGCAATGAACGGCCCCTTCTTGAGAGATCTAGACATAGTCTCGTTCCTCGTTTACCTTGTCACGCCTTAGCGGCTATTCTTGCTGCGGCGGCGGACAATATACTTGTCCGTCTGCTTATTCTTACGGGTTTTATAACCCAGAGTGGGCTTGCCCCACGGGCTGCGCGGACCGGGCTTGCCAATCGGCTGACGACCTTCACCACCACCATGCGGATGGTCGCGAGGGGTCATCGCAGAACCGCGAACGGACGGACGAATACCCAGATGGCGGCTTCGTCCAGCCTTGCCAAGCTTGATGTTGCTGTGATCGAGGTTGCCAACCTGCCCGATCGTGGCATAGCACTTCTGGCGGATCAAACGTACTTCACCAGATGGCATGCGGATCTGAGCAAATTCGCCTTCCTTGGCCAGCAATTGGGCAGCAGCACCAGCTGAACGCACTAGTTGTCCGCCTTTGCCTTCTTTAATCTCGATGTTGTGCACCAAGGTACCAACAGGGATATTGGCAATCGGCAGGCAGTTGCCTGGGCGAATTTCAGCACTTGGGCCAGAGAGCAACGTATCGCCAACCTTCACACCCAAGGGAGCAATGATATAGCGTTTCTCGCCATCCGCGTAAAATAACAGCGCCAAACGAGCGGTGCGACCCGGGTCGTATTCAATCGCTGAAACTTTGGCAGGAATGCCGTGCTTCTCTCGTTTGAAATCCACCAAACGGACATAGCGGCGAGCACCACCACCCTGATGACGAACGGTGACGCGACCATACACGTTGCGTCCGCCATACTTTGGCAGGGAGACGATCAACGAACGTTCGGGCTCGCTCTTGGTGATTTCCTCGAACGTATAGCCTGTCATGCCGCGTTGACCGGGAGTTACCGGTTTATACTTTTTTACAGCCATTACTGCACCCCCTCAAAAATCTGGAGAGTCTGGCCTGCCTTAAGGGTTACGATAGCCTTTTTGTAACCGGCTTTACGCACCATCAGGCGGCGGCTGCGAGCACGGCGACCACGTTTGGCCGCAGTGTTGATAATATTCACGCGTTCCACTTCAACATCGAAGATCGTCTCGATGGCATCCTTCACCTGCGTCCGGGTGGCTTTATCAGCCACTTCGAAAGCGTACTGGTTCAGTTTGCTCGACTGATAGTTCGACTTCTCGGTGATCAGCGGACGGCGGAGAATCTCATATAGCGTCGTCATGATCGCTCCTATTCCAACGTAGACTTCAGGACATCCAGCACTTGCAGAGGCAGAATGACCTTATCAAAACTGAGAATATCGCGGATATTGAGATAACCGGCCATCAATACTTTGGCATCCGGAATGTTGTTGGTAGAGCGAGCGACAACATCGTAAGCGGCAGATTTCTCAGGGATGACCACCAAGGCGCTTGAGCCACCGACCAAAAGATTGAGGGCTTGAGCCATCAGCCGGGTCTTAGGTTCAGCCAATACCAGTTCATCCAAAACCACGATACCAGCATCTGCGGCCTTAGCAGACAGAGCTGAGCGTAACGCGGCTCTGCGCATCTTTAATGGCATGCGCTGGGTATAGCTGCGAGGGTGTGGCGTAAAGATACGACCACCACCTACCCATTGAGCAGCACGGCTGGAACCTTGGCGAGCGCGGCCAGTACCCTTTTGTTTCCAGGGTTTCTTTCCGCCACCGGCCACTTCACCGCGCAGTTTGGTGTCATGAGTACCCAAGCGGGCATTCGCCATTTGACGAACATAAGCCTGGTGCATCAAATCAATATTAATTTGGGCTTCGAAGATTGCGGCAGGCAATTCAACCTGGCTAACCTTCTTACCTTCCATGTTCAAAACGTCAACTTTCATAGCGTCTGACTCCATTCCTCGCGCATTACTGCTTGCGCGCCTCGTTGATGATCACCAGGCCGCCTTTGGAGCCTGGCACGGCGCCATGAACACCAATCAGGTTACGTTCGGCATCAACCAGAACGACCTTGAGGCTCTGAACGGTAACGCGATCATCACCCATATGGCCGGGGCGACGTGAACCCTTATAAACACGACCTGGGGTAGTACCGGAACCATTAGAACCGGGAGCGCGATGGCGGTCGGATTGACCATGGGTCTTGGGGCCACCGGCGAAGTGATAACGCTTTACACCACCGGCGAAACCCTTACCCTTACTGGTTCCAATCACATCCACGCGTTCACCGACGCTGAACACATCTACTTTCATTACGTCACCAACAGCAACATCGAGAGTCTTGGTGCGGAACTCACGCAGAAAGCGCAGGGGCGGCAAATTCGCGGTCTTCAGATGGCCAATTTCGCCACCACTCAGACGCTTAGGGTGCGTTTCGCTAAAACCCAACTGCACTGCAGAGTAACCTTCACTCTCCGGACGTCGTACCTGGGTAACATAACAAGGCCCAGCCTCGATGAGAGTCACGGGGTAAGCCACGCCTCTATCATCGAAGATCTGGGTCATGCCAATCTTCTTACCAATCAGCCCTTTCAACATCCTCGGTTTTCTCCTTTACAAAGATTTAGTTGAGACTGTCAGCCGGGCTAGGCTGCATCATCTCCCAGCGGAGCAGTCAACCAGCTTGCCGCGGCCATTTTATTTGTTGGCCCACGAACAAAAACTGTTCTTGCTTCGCCGCACTCAATCTAACTGGCCTGACCGTTATTGCTCGTCAGACCAGTTAGACGAATTTATAACTTGTGTTTATTTAGATCTTAATCTCGATATCGACGCCCGCAGGCAGATTAAGCCGCATCAGCATATCAATCGTCTTTGAATCAGGGTCCAGAACATCAATCAGACGGTTGTGCGTGCGGATCTCAAAGTGCTCGTGCGAGTCCTTGTCGATAAATGCGGAGCGACGTATTGTAAACCTTTCCTTCTTGCTTGGCAAGGGTACCGGGCCAACCACTTTGGCTCCAGAGCGTTCGGCGGTTTCGACAATGCGCTTGGCAGACTGATCAAGAACACGATGATCATACGCCTTGAGGCGGATACGTATCTTTTGTTTAGTCATTTCTCCACCTATTCGATGATCTTGGTGATAACGCCAGCGCCCACGGTCAGGCCACCTTCGCGGATGGCGAACTTCAGGCCTTGCTCCAACGCTACCGGCACAATCAACTCTACCGTCAGGTTCACGTTGTCGCCCGGCATAACCATTTCCACGCC
>CAILYI010000172.1 GCA_903838415.1 uncultured Anaerolineae bacterium
CCATCTCGTTGACCGTAAAGATCGGCGAGACTTGAGCATTTTCCAGATCGGTTTTCGCTTGATCGAAAGGCGCCTAATCAACTCGCTTCCACCTCTCAACTGCTCTCTTTGCACCTATTTTTGAAACTGTACGGTGGCTAGCTATAAATTTTTGTTTATATTCTTGAATTGCGGATACAGCCATAATCCGTGGGGAATAACTTGGAGTTATGGAAGATGTGGTAACATGGCGATCCTGACGCCTAAAACCATGCTTCCGGCCTTTGCACCGCCCGGATGGGAATTGCCACCTGAATGAAGAACGACCTGCTTATTTTACAGATGAGCCTTAGTTGATTAACCCACGTAGAAGGTGGTCCAACCGAGTTCAATCCTATCATGCCTGAAATCGCGACCGCCAAAACGGGCGTACCTATCAAGGCCGCGATCAACTTTTTTGACCAAAATGGGTGCTCGAAATGCTTAAAAACAAAAAGTGCCCAATGCGTGGCACTCTTTTTGGTACAAAAACAATAAAAAGACACATAAAACAAGAACTCCCGGGATGATTTTAGTCATCTCGGGAGTTCTGTGCCACCAAAATTACTCGTGGCGGCCCCGACGGGAGCCCATTTGTGCATTACTCGCAGATATTGTGTCTGCAAGGTACCGCTCAAACAACGGGTAGAACGCAACTTTAGGCTGTATTGCCGCACACGCTTTATCGCGCACGTAAACAGTTTCCAAGGTATTCAGGAAAACTACTTTACGGTCAAATAATGTTCGATTGTGCCAATCGCGAAGAACTGGATTAGTCTCTCGTATTACAGATATAATATCAGCGTTATCCGTTAACTGCAAGTACTCATTTTGTCCGATTAACTCATAATTCTGTTTTTCAACATCATAAAAGTCTCGGGGCAATTCTCCGGCCATGTAAAGATCGCGAACACGTTCAAATCGTTGCTTGGCGATTTGTTTCTCATTTTCTGCAAGTTCTATACCATTCATTAGATCCTGGTTTTCAAATACCGACAGCAATAACTCCTTCACCTGATTTTCAAAATCTTCAGCCATTACAATTTTTTGGGGACAATCGCAGGTTTTTTCAATTTTAGATGCATCGCGCATAATATCTGGTTTTCACTCCGCCCGAAACGCATCGCATGGGCGAGCCACAATAGCCACATCTTAATAAACTTCCCAATGGTGATAGCCTAGCGATAGTTCCACTTGCATTATAGCGAGGATTAGATTCGTAAACCCTTCTCAATTCCTGTACTTTCGAAAATATCGTATCTTCAATCAATGCTACATGCTTACCCTGGTAAGTTTCTAAAATATTCCCGCGATCGCGTCGGACACCTTTTTCATCGCGACCGTAATATGGAATTTTTCCAGCATAAAAAACGCGCTGTAGGCCATCCCTTACCGAATCCTTCGAAATCGGCCCTGGGGGAAAATGTCCAGGAACACCCTTTGTGCGAAAATGGAAAATCGTCCCATCTTCCTGGCGAAGTTCAATCTTATTCAGTTCTTCAGCAATCATGGCTGTTGAGTAATCCCCAGTTGAGAATCGTGCAAACATGAGTTTGATCGCCTGACTCTCAATCGGATGAGGCACGGCAATGTCTCCATTACCGATATTCGGCTTGCCAAAATTTGGACAATACCCTTCTCCATTAGGATCTTTGCATGTTGAGCAAGTGCCCTTGCAATAACCAAGCGGTATGTTTCCGTTGTAATATCCGTCTCTGGCCCTTTGGAGTTTTCCTTTTTCGGTTTCCTGGCGTAAGTTGTCGATATAAATTTCTGCGAGCATACCAAGCATTGTTAAAGTGAGTTTTCCCCATGGAGAAGTAAAATCCATTTGTTCTTGCACTGATGCGAAACTAACATCAAAACTATGGAGTTTGTCGAGCGCAGTAAGTAATCCTGTAAGATGGCGGTAAAATCTGTCAATTTTATCAACGATGACAACGTCAAATTTATCCATCTCAGCGTCTTTCATCAACCGCTCCAAGCTTGGGCGGTGACTATCCTTTTTGGCCGAAATCCCAGCATCAATATAGATCTCGCCTAACTCCCACCCTTTGTTGGCCGCAAATTTACGAATGTTGACCTCTTGAGCGTCCAGACTGAAGCCATCCACCTGATCTCGCATGGATACTCGACGATAGCCCACAGCTCGTAAAACTGAAGATTCCATATTGGTCACCCTTGACTATGATTTTATCCGTTACAATCAGCGTAAAATACCATAAATTTCAATGTCCCTGACATTATATACTTTTATCATTTGTATAACGATGACACTTCACCCGGAGATTTGGGATGACCATCCCTTTTGCAGAAACAATGCGCCGAAGAAAATCAGCAGATTATGACAATTCGCTATTTTCGGCTCGTCTAAAAGAATTATTGGATCTTCGCAAAGAGACGATGCGTGAAGCCTCACTTGCATCAAACCTCGATCATGAAGCAGTTTTTCGTATTCTAAAGGGTAGGCGACCCAACATGATGTCAACCATTTTGTTGGCTGATCATTTTGGAGTCAACCCAAATGAGTTCTTGAAATTGACTGGCTGGCCCACTCTTGAGCTTTTTGATGTGCAGGTAGATCGCGCCAGCCATGCAGGGGAGCTGCGGTTATCACCAGATGCGCTGGAAGTAGCAATTGCTGTCTCCAGAATTAACGATGTTAATACTCGTCAAAAGGTGGTGGATGCAATTTTAGCTCTTTTGCATCAATACTTTAATGGCTGAGACAAGTCCGAAGTATAATAATTGGTAGAGACAGGAGTTGCTTATGCTAACCAGTTTGCACGGTGTTTATCGTAAGGGGAAAATCGAAATCGAGAAACCACCTAGGGAGATTCAAGACGAAACTCCGGTGATAGTCACTTTCCTCACTGAAAATGACATTGATTTACGTGAGCGTGGCATTGACAAGAAACAAGCCAAACTTCTACGTGGCCAACTTGCTACATTCGGTGAAGAATGGAATTCTCCTGAAATGAGCTTATATGACAACTACGATGCCGCCCGAAGAAAACCCTAAGCGCGGTGATGTTGTCTTGGTATTGTTTCCACATTCAGATCTGCGAACAGCAAAAACCCGCCCTGCACTGATTGTACAGGCAAACAATTTGAATACAGGTTTAGCGCAGATCATAGTGGCCATGATTACCAGCCGTACCTTCCGCGCAAATCATCCCAGCCGGGTAACGATAAGTCTCAATACGCCCGATGGGGTGCAATCTGGGTTGTTGGCAGATTCTATTGTGGTCACTGATAACCTGGCGACTGTTACAGATGTGGCTATTGACCGGGTAATTGGAAAAATATCCATGCAAAAAGTTGACCAGGCATTAAGGCATACGCTAGGTTTGTAGGAAATTTAGGATGAGCTGGATATCGATGTGATGATAGATGAATTATGGGCCTGAACCACCCATCCCATGGCCGAATGCCGCATATGATGCAGAAAGAGCTGAAGGTTAATGGGCATAGTCTAATATCATTACAGAGAATAGCCAGCTCTCTTCATTAATATGGAAGCGACAATATGGAGGCAACGAAATAAATATACAGCAATATGATAATTGGCCATCAAGCAAGATTTTATATAAAAAACTTTGCCCCCGACATAACCGTCAAGGTTTTACTCGAAACTGATGCAGACCACTATGCCATCATTCCGCTGAACGGCTCGTGCGCGAAATACTTCACCAATTTTCCACCTTCATCAAAAAATAAACCATCAAACACAATTTTCAATACACCCCGCTTCTCTCCAGAAGATAATTGTCGCCACAAGGCGGGAAAATCATCAAGCAAGGGCAGAGCTACTTTTGCTTCTGGCTTTGAAAGTGGAGTAAGGATCTTCAACTGCCTGGCAATTTGGGCAGTTTTTGATTCATACTCAGCTTTGCCGATGTGTCCCAATTGAAACAGATCTCGGTAGCGGGCCAGCATTGTTGATAGATTATATTTTTCGCGATCGTATGCCGCCATCCCTTCCCCACCTAGAAAATAGGCCAAGATATCCTCGCGCCATTCTGGCAAAATAACTATCCGATCCATCAGCAAACTTACCTGGAGTTCGAGCCTATCAGCGCGCAGTATGCCGCCATGCAAACCAGCCAACTCAGAGCTAATGCTATGGTTCTCTTCGATTCCGATTTCTGCCAGATGTTTTGTGGCCATTCGGCGTTTTACGTTTTGCTTGGGGCGATCCTGCAAATCTGCACAGCGATAGTACATCGTACCTGTGCCACCAGTTGAACCCCGCAGCGATGACAATCTACCATCGTATTCATAGCAGACCGCACAGAGCCCATTTCCAGTGAGAATGTATTCCCGCCGGGTATGTTGGGAGTTAGTCGGGGTTGATAATTTCTGCTGTCGTATTTTCTGGTTCCGCTCCCAAAGCTCACGCGAAATGAGGGGCTCGTGCACACCAGGTAACAATTGAATGATATTTCGTGCGTTACTCATGTGATATCCCTTTTTGAAAATTCGAACTTGAAAAGTATTGCCGGTGCGATTTGCCAAGCAAGTCGCACCGGCCGGGCCAAAACACATGCAAGTCCGACCGTAGACAATTAATCTCTGGCTATCCAGGCATCATCATCATCGACATTGAAGGTCTTGTGTTCATATTCGGCAATCTGACCCGTGTAAAACACATTTCTAACAATCACACGAACGCTCTCCCGGCTGAATTCGCGCGTATTGCTCGGGCCTTTTAGACTATAAGTACCCTTCGTCCGGAACCTGACCTGTGTGCCATCTGGTAAATTAAAATCCCGCGTGTTGAGATAATTGGCAATTTCCGCGAAACTCCACTTTCGGGCATAAAGTTCAGCCATAAGAGGAATAGCAAATCGATCAATGGGATGCGGCACCGGAATTCTTCCATCACTTGTTGTGATATTTTCGCCCCCGAACAATGGACAATATCCCGAACCATTTGTATCTGTGCAGGCTTGACATTTACCATTGCAATATCCCAATGGGACACGGCCATTCGCAAACCCGTGATATAGTCTATACAATTTGGCAATTCGCGCATGATCGCTGGCTTGCCAGACATAGGCTTCTGCTAACGCACCCAAAACTGCGAGTACAATACGTCCCCACCATGAATCTGTATCGATTTGTTCCTCGACACTCATCAAACGGACATGATGCTTGCGAAAAAGACGCACAATTCGCAAAAGGGATTCCAGGTTACGGTAAAGACGATCCAGGCGGTGAACCACTACAACGCGAACCTTACCGCTTTTCACATCCCGGATCAGGCGCTGCAAATCCGGACGACGGCTGTTTTTGCCTGACAGATCTCCGTCCTGGTAGGTAATAATGACTTTTGCGCCTTTATCTCGGGCATATTGTTCAGCACGACCAGGCTGGAATTCAAGAGAATAAGATGGTACGTTTTCCATTACACGTGATAAACGGGTATAGACAGCCCAGGTTCCTTCAGCTTGTGATCTTTCCAAGTCTGCCACTATTTGCTCGACAAACGATTGGAAATCGTTGGAAGATGGTCGGTTATTGACGGGGCTAATCGGGGTTGTCACTTTTGGCACCTTTTTTTGGATGAGATGCATCAGGTTTCACCGGCGTCGGCAATCCTGGTGGCAGGGAATCACTTGATGGCCCAAGGAGACCTTTTAGAAATTCTCCCAGAGCGCGCTCAAAATCGTCCAGGTGCTGTTTAGTCGAGATGGAAGAATCTTTATCTTGCATGGTGAATCCATAAAGAGAGCAGTTTTCTATAGCCTGGTTTTCTAGTTAATGAAATTGCCAGCAGTTTGTATGCAATATAATGGGTACTAATCGCTCCAATAGAATTGCCAGGGTAGGTAAAAGCATTTCCAAGTATGGAAAGAAGGGTTTTCCGCCGTTTGATTTTGGCAGAGTTAGAGTCGTTCGTCATTTTGAGCAAATCTCCTTTATCTGGGATTTGCTCACCGGTGAGCATTTGTTTTTTGAGCTTGCGTTTAATTATTCGCAAAATCATTAGACGTTGCAAATCTCAAAAACGACCAAGCATCCTTGCGCGCATTGAAGGCATAAGGATACTTCAGGTAGAGTTTTGTGCGTGGAACATTTGTGAAGCATTTTATTGGAAACGGAATATAGTGAGTTTGGAGAATATTTTCTAGATCTTGTGCTGGTAAACCTTCCCCCAGGCGTTGAAAAGAATACTCGACAGGCAGTTCTCTATGTCAAAGTTCAGATCGGGTCTGACCTCACTCTAATTTATGCCTGGTTTAGAGGAAGAATAGATGGGCGTAAAAGCTTGTCAATCTGGATTTTCAAAGATCTGATCGAGCACTTTATGGGAAAGCCGGGATTAAAAACCCTATCCACGGTACAGCATTGGATCTCACTGGGTCCACCCAAATACCTGGTAATTCTTGATGACCCACAGTTCAAGCTCTGGCTAATTGAACGACAGATCGCGGTCGGGTTTCCGATACATCGGTCAGAACAAATCAGGCGCACTGGGCTTCACAACGAGATCCGCGAGCGTCTTATAAACCGCCAGGGACGCAGTCTCATTTTGCACGGGCCACCGGGAGTGGGAAAAACTTCCTTGTTGGAAACACTCTATCATTATCCTTTGCTGCAAGCCCGATTTGAGCAAACTTTCTGGCTGGTTGGCAAACATGACAGAACACATCTCCTATCCACTGCTTTAAATCAAATTTCCCTTGGATTGGGAATTCCGATGGCTGAACCTGGGGAACTGATGACCCGGATCGGAATGAAAACCGGAACTAAACGGCTTCTATTCTATGTAGATGCCTTACGCCATATTGATCAGTTGGAAGGGCTATTGTCCATACTTTCCCCTTCCAGTCTATTGATCGCCACCACCCGCAACAGCAGCGTAATTATGGCCGCCGAGGCAAACTCTGTCATGGATATTCCACCTTACGAGTGGGATGATGCGCTAAAATATTCCCGTTTAGCATCTGGAGAGCGCCCGATCAGTGTTGAGCATTTGCGCGAGATTTCGGAGTTGGTACGTTACAACCCGCTAGGGCTTAACCTTGCATTGAAAAATGCTGCCCAATTTCGCCCGGAGGTTACGATCGCGCAATTGAAGCGGGAAGATCACAATATCGCGACTAACGTTGAGCGTGAATTAACAAGGCCATTGCAGATGGGTTATGAAATGCTAGAAGTTTCTTTAAGCTGGGCTTTTCGCCAGCTTGCAAAATCACCCTACCGGTCTGATTACGATATTCACGTATTGATGGAGTTGTGGAATGTTTCAGAAGAACAGGCTTTGAGTTGGGCAACATCATTAAGCACGGATGCCGGGCTTTTACAGCCTTCAAAACAGGACGACTGGCATCTTCACCAACAGGTTTATAACTATTCCCGCAGCTTGAGCGGTGTAAAAACCGGGCATAGGTTACGTTCAGTTTATCGATGGAGAAAGCGCCATCAGAAATAAATGCAAGATAAAATCACCTCATCCGCCACTACTCCACAGGAGAAAAAATGTCCAACTCCGACAATCAAAGAAAACACGCCGAAAAACTGTTGCGTATGACCATAAAAATTCAGGAAACTCTTCAATTTAGCCAACACCCAGATACAACAGTCGCAAGCTGGGCGATGATGAATCTTGTAAGCGCTCTTGCATTCAGCACACTCACAGATACGCCTTTCAGTACTCGGCTTGAAGGAAATGCGCTTACCGCTTTATGTTTTAGGAACAGCCCTATTGAAAATGTACATTCAGGTCTGACTTCGTTGGGCGATAACGAAATGAAGGGAATCAATGTTTGGTCATCACGTGCGCTGACTGGTGCGCTTGTATTGAAGGAAATCTGCTTCTCACTGGGGGCAGACGGTGAAGAATTTTGGCAAATTGGCGTTATCGCGTACCACGAACATTACTGTTTGAATTGGGAAACCACCCACGAAGCTCCGGTTGATGAAGAGTAATAATGCTCATTAAAAAAATCTCATCCCTAAAAAACGCCTTCATTACTGGTGTTGATCTGAATATATCAGGTATCCCCGCCTGATCTTCCGCTCTACGATTTTCTCAGCCACCTGGTTGGCCTGCACTATGGATTCCGCGGGGATCACCCGCCACTGCTGAAAATCGTTATCCCGCCGTCCCCAGGCGACGACGACTGCACAGGAATGAAATAATGTGGACTGGACGGACACCATATACCACCGATTTTGATTTTTTGTGGGCTCGACATGGCTGAGTAAAGTCATCATGCTCTTAATATAGCACGCGCGTTCTGGTATTGCAAGCAAAAAGTCGCATGCGAAATAAAACAAAAACTGGCTCCAGTTTGCAGAGCCAGCCTTTGTTACTGCAAGTTAAGCCGCCTTCTTCAGCACTGGCAGACCGTTGGCGGTCTCGGCCACTACGTAGCCAGTAGGGACGGCGTCCAGCGCACCGGGTTTGTTCTTTTTGGCTTTACGCCAACAGCTTGGGGGGCAGGCTTTCAGCCCAAGCGTGGATGGCGGACCAATCGCGGTGATCGCCTTCCGACCAAACGCCGAATATCACGCTCAGGCGAAACATCAGGCGGTTAGGTAATGTGGGAACTTTGGATATATCCAATGCCCCGGCAAAAAGACCTTCGCTGACCGGCTTCACCAGTGCGCGAACAGGGGCCACGAAATCGGCCACGAAAGATCTATAACTTTCGCCGTTACGCATGGCCATGGTCATGCACACCAGGAAAGCGGCGAAGGGTTTGCTGGCCAACTCTGTCCGATGGGTCTGAACGAATTGCAGCGCCTCCGACAGCCATTTTTTATCCTGGATAGCGCTGCCCGCGACCACCGCCCGGTACGTTGAAAGGTCCTTGACTTCCCGCATGGGCAGCACATCCGCCAGCGCGCCAATTTCAGACAAAGTTCTGCCAATTGCTTCAGCCACACCCACGGTGGTACCGGTGCAGGTGGCATAGGTAACAAGGACTTTATTCGTCATTGCACCACCTTAATGACAAGTTTGCCTCTGGCATGTCCTGAGCCGAGATAGCGCAGCGCTTCAGCGACCTCGGTCAACGGGTAGCGTTTATCAATCACCGGGACAACTTTCCCGGATTCCAACAGCTCTGTGATTGTC
>CAILYI010000173.1 GCA_903838415.1 uncultured Anaerolineae bacterium
CTGAATTTGGGGGAGAGTCGGCGGGCGAGGAAGTTTTTTGTGTAATTGGGTGAGATTCTATAATCAGCATGTTTTCCCTCCCCAAATTCGACGCGTTCTCCGTCGCATTTGGGGAGGGCCAGGGAGGGGCCTATGCCACGACCAGCAAGAAGGAATGCAAAAACAAAACACTATGCCGCCGAACTCCGCCGGGAACCCACTCCCGCCGAGCAGAAGCTGTGGGCGGCGCTGTGCAGGGATCAGCTGGGAGTCAGTTTTCGGCGGCAGCATGCCATTGGCCGCTATATTCCCGATTTCGTGTGCATCCAAAAGAAATTGATTCTTGAACTGGATGGCGGTCAGCACCTGGAGCAGGCGGTAATATGACGCGGAGCGGACGAAGTTTATGGAAGCGCAGGGCTACCGGGTCATCCGTTTTTGGAATCGCGAAGTGCTGAATGATTTGAACGGGGTGATTTGCGCCATTCAACTGGCGCTGGAATAGATCCCCTCTGTTCTGCGGACACCTTTTGATTCTAGGCGCTCCATTGGATTTGGGGGTCACTTCCTGCCGTATAATTGAAATTAACATCCAAAGTACGTTTCATCAGCGTTGGTGGGCTATTCTGGCTGATCTCCCGTTTTGCCCGCCAGGGATGGATTTTGCCTGCGCCTATTCGTGTGTCGCACCAGACTTTCAGGCAAATTCCATCAAGCGCGGCAATTCCTGCATGAAAATATCCAATGAATAGGGTGCGATACACCAGGGAGACTGATGTGAATACGACAACCGCAACGCCCGAACTCATCCGTACCGTGCTTGGACGCATCATCTTTTTCTTCGCCATCATTGCGCTGGTGTTTTTCCTGCCCGCCGGGACGTGGAAATTCTGGCAGGCCTGGATGTGGCTGATCACGATGATTTTGCTGATGTTAATCACGCTGCGCTACCTGCTGAAAAACGATCCGGCTTTGTTGGAACGGCGTATGCGGATGCGCGAACGTCAGCAGCAGCAATGGGTTGTGCTGGGCTTTTCGTTCGTCTTTCTGATGTTGTCTTTCATCCTGCCGGGGTTTGACCAGCGTTATGGCTGGTCAAACATGCCAGCCTGGGTGGCCTTGCTTGGCGATGGCATCGTGATTGCCGGATACCTGCTGGTGCTGTTGGTGTTCAAAACCAACACCTATACCTCGCGGATCGTTGAAGTGGAGGCCGGGCAGCAGGTGATCTCCAGCGGCCCCTATGCCATCGTGCGCCATCCCATGTACGTGGGCGCGGTTTTGACCTATGCCTTCACGCCGCTGGCGCTTGGTTCTTATTGGGCCTTCATCCCGGGCCTGATGATTTTGCCGGTGCTCATTTTCCGCATCATCAACGAAGAAAAGCTTCTGCTGAACGAGCTGGACGGCTATCGTGAATATACCCAAAAGGTAAAGTATCGTCTCCTGCCGGGTGTCTGGTAGGAAAGCCAGCTGGAATGTCCCAGCCTTGCAAAATGGATAGATCGCAAGCGGGGTTTGCTGCTATCAATCGACTGCTCATGTATAATAGCCGCATGATTTGACCGCGTTTCACGGTTCAAAGGCGAACTCATCATTCTCCAAAACTGGTATTTATCCCCCGCATCTGTCAACTTCCTGGCTGAAATTGTGCTCAGCCTGGTGATAGCGCTTTTCCTGACCGTCATCATCATCCGGTTGAGAAGGCATAACATCAAACGAAGCCACGATCTCCTGATCGTGCTGTATTTCTGGCTGTCGGTGATCATCAATACGCTCTCTTTCGCGATCACCATCCGCAGCCATGCCCTGAGCCGCTCGCTGTTTTTCTTGCGCGATCCTTTCCATCTGATCGGCCTGCTCTTTTTACTGCAATTTGCTTATCGCTTTCCGGTTGCTTCGCCCAAACATACACGGGAGCGCCGCCTGGTCTTTACCCTGCTGGGGTTCGAAGTGCTGTTCCAAATCCTGGTTGTATTCGATCAACTTGGTTTGCTGCCCAGGATCGACCTGCCGGCGTATATTTCAAGGTCAGATGTCGTTTCCGGCCTGATTATTGTCTGGATCCTGTTTGTATTTGTGCGGCAGCGCATCGAAAGCGCCGGGCTGCCCGGGCCGTGGTGGCGCACCTTATGGCGCCTGCCCGAAAAGGAAGCGCGCCATGCGCAGTATTTTGCCATCGTGGCAGCGATTTATTTCAGCTTAAGCCTGTTCCAAAGCGCGCGCCTGGCTCACATCATCTCGGATCAGACCTTTGACCTGAGCGTGACCAACCTGATGCTGATAGCGCTGCTGTTGATGGCCACCATCTACCTGGATTCAGTCCCAGGCACCACTTCCTTCATGGCCAAGCTGGTGGGTATCAGCATGTTTACCAGTTACAGCATTATCGCAGCCGCCGGGTGGTTGATGCAGCCATCCATCGTAAGCTCGGCGGGCAGTATCAGCACCTTTCAGGCCGCCCGGACGCTGCAATTTCAGCCCCAGCCACAGGGCGGCTACCGGGTAGACTCCGTCCCTTTCCACTTTGAAACCGATTTGGGCACACGCCTGGCGCTGGAGGATGAAAGCAGCCAGGAAGTGAGACCGGGGTTTGCTTTTCCGTTCTATGGCATTACCTATGATCACCTGCATGTCTCGGATAACGGGTTTGTCACGTTTCGGGATGATGCCGGTTGGCTGGATCACTATGCACTGAACGGCAGTGTCCCCAAGATCATTGTTTTCCTGATGGAGCTTGACCCGCAAACGGCCGCGCCGGGGGGCGTATATGTGCGCAGTACGCCCGAAACGCTGGTGATCACCTGGAACCAGCTGGCTATGAAAAATGGGCAACGGCTGACCTTTCAGCTGGCGCTGCATGCCAGCGGGCAGTTTGAGCTGTCCTTTGAAAAACTGCCCTTAACCGTCGCCAGCCTGCTGGAAATTCCGGCCCTGAACAGTGTGACCGGGATTGTGAATGGCAGTCAGATCAGCGGTCTGCGCCTGGCAAACCTGGAAACCGATCTGCCCCAAACCGTGGCAGCCGGGGCAGGGCTGGTGGATGATACCTATTTCAGCCTGCGCCAAAACGCCCACAACCTGCTGCTGCCACTGGTCAGCCTGCTGCTGATTGCCAGCCTGGTCAATTTTTTGATCTTCCCCCTGTTTGCATGGATTACCGTGATCCGTCCGCTGGATGTTTTCCTGGCGGGGGTGCGGCGGGTCAACGATGGCGATCTGACGGTGGATATTCCCATCCAAACTCAGGATGAGATCGGGTTTCTGACTCATTCCTTCAATGCCATGCTGTCCCAACTGCGCCAGATGGTCAACACCCTGGAGCTGCGCGTCAGCGAGCGGACGCGCGAACTGGCCGAGGCCAACCAGCAATTGCTGGAGGAGAACCGCCAGCGCGAAGCCGCCCAGGAAACCAACCTGCAGCAGCAAAGACTGCTGGCCATGCTGGATGAGCGCGAGCGCCTGGGGCGCGACCTGCATGATGGCCTGGGGCAGACCATGGGCTATCTCAATCTCAAAGCGCAGGCCGCCAGGGAATTTCTCGACAAAGGCCAGATTGAACGGGTCCAGACCAGTCTCGAACAGATGTCCAAGCTGGCGCAATCCGCCCACCAGGAAGTCCGGGGCTTCATCATGGGCTTGCGCTCATCCCAGGATACTAAAAATCTACAGGAGACGCTGGAGCTGTATCTTCAGCAGCTGCACGATAACCATAACATCCAGACCAGCCTGAGCCTGCCCAACGAATCGCTGCCGGAACTTCCGGCGCAGGTTGAAGAGCAGATGCTGCGCGTCATCCAAGAAGCGCTGACCAATGCGCGCAAGCATGCCCAGGCGAAAAAGGTGGAAATCATCTTCAGTTATAGCCCGGAGCGGCTGCAGATCATCATCCTGGATGATGGATTGGGGTTTGACCCCGAGCAGGCGCGCCGCCGGGCGAGTGAGGGACATTACGGGTTGGAGATTATGCGCGAGCGCACCCGTTTGGTGGGCGGCAGCCTGGAGATCCGCTCGCATCTGGGGGCGGGGACCCGGGTGCTGCTTGAATTTCCGCTTCAACTTGCGCACTCCGGCGCGGAAGATGAGAGTGAAATCAGCACCGCCCGCCAGCTGCGCCTGCTGCTGGTGGATGATTCGCCGCTCTTTCTGGATGGTCTGCGCAGTTTATTGATGGCGCGCGGCTTTACCGTGGCCGGTGAAGCGCATGACGGGTTGGAAGCGCAGGAAAAAGCGCGCGAACTGCGCCCGGATGTGATCGTGATGGATGTCAACATGCCGAATATGAACGGGTTGGAAGCCTCGCGCGCCATCAAGGCTGAACTTCCCGAGATCAAGGTGCTGATCCTGACCACCGTTGATGATGAAGGCAGCCTGTATGAAGCCATCCAGAGCGGCGCCGAAGGCTACCTGCTCAAGAACCTGAATTCCGATGACTTTGTGCGCCAGCTGATTGCGTTGAGCCGGGGAGAGACGCCGCTGACCAGCGGGCTGGCGCTGCGCCTGATGCAAAAGTTTGGGCGGATGGATCCTGCCATGAGTCAATTCGCCAGCCAGACGGAACCCTTGAGCAAGCGCCAGTGGCTGATTCTGGAGCGCGTCTCGCGCGGCTTCAAGTATAAGGAAATTGCCCTCGAGTTGAGCGTCAGTGAAATTACCGTCAAGCGCGAGATGGGCGAGTTGCTGAAAGTGCTGAACATGGAAAACCGGCGCGAGGCCCTGAAATATGCGCGCCAGGTCCCCGGCTTGCATTCCAAGACACAGCCCAGGCCCTGAGCGGCCCCCTCTGTACTGCGGACATCTCCTGCCGAAGAACACGGCAGGAGGCCGGGATGGGGTTGATGGGTCGCCCCAACAAATGTGATTGAAAGCAGGTGACTGTCAGTTTGCAACTGACAGTCACCTTTTGATTCTTACGGGTGTAGAAATGGTTTCTGCGGGTGGTCTCCCTTCCTTATTTCTTATTACTTTTTTCCTGCTCTTCCCTGCCCCTCTGCCACGGGCGTGCATGATACTTTTTTGATACCTTTTTATGACATTTTTTGGCGTTTGTCATATAGGGGAATTGGGCCGATGTGGGTATGATGGGGCAAATTAATCACAAAATGGAGCAACGCCATGTCAGCTAAACACCTTACCAAGCTGTTCAACTTCATCTTGATTGCCGCACTGATGTTGAGCTGGCTGCCAGTCAGCGGGGCTTCAGCTTCTGCACCCGCGGCAGGCCCGCGCTTTTCTCCGTCCAATGCTCCTGCCGCCTCGGGGGAGATCTGGGGCACATTGGGAACCAATGACAGTGGTACCAACGGTACTGTCAATAGCATTGCAGTCCACGGCACGGATATTTATATAGGCGGCTCTTTTACCAGCATAACGAACTGCACAGGGTGTGCTTATATCGCCAAATGGAATGGCACAAACTGGTCAGCGCTGGGCGGTGGGACTGACGGTGAGGTTAAATCAATCGTCGTTGCCAGTGACGGGACTGTGTATGCGGGTGGTATTTTTGCCAACGCGGGCGGGACACAGGTCAATAAGATTGCCAAATGGAAAGGCACAAGCTGGTCGGCGTTGGGATATGGGCTTTTCGGGAACGTGAATGCCGTTGCGCTTGGTAGCGACGGAAAAATATATGCAGGCGGAAGTTTCTCGAAGATTTGTGGAGATGCAACCTGTACCGTTGTTGGTGCCACGCAGGATGCTTCTCATTTTACCTGGTGGGATCCGACCGCCGAAGTTGGCGGCAGTTGGCAGGTGGTCTCACTGGCATCCATGAGTGGTTCCAATGCTGTCTACTCTTTGACCGTCGCTGGCACGGATGTGTATCTGGGCGGTAGTTTTGGCAGCATCACGGGCTGCGCCAATTGTAAATATATTGGCAGGTGGGATGGCACAAATTATAATGCGCTGGGAAATGGGACTCAAACCGGCGTTGTTTACTCCATTGCGGTTGACGGATCAAACGTTTATGTAGGTGGAAATTTCTCCAAGACAACCCAGAGCGATTCTACAACCTGTGATGGCTGCGTTATGATTGCCAAATGGAATGGCACAACCTGGTCGGGGCTGGGGATGGGGCTCTATCAAGGGCTTGTCAACAGCATTATCATCAGTGGTGGGGATCTGTATGTAGGCGGCACTTTTCAAAGTGCCTATATGGACCTGTCAACATCTGTATCAACCAATCGAGTTGCCAAATGGAGTGGCGGAACCTGGTTAGCGCTTGGTAGCGGCCTGGGGAAGGATGTCAAGAGTGTGGCGCTGAATAGCAGCGGTGAAGTCATAGCAGGCGGGCTTTTCTCCAGTACTGATAGCAACCCAAACCACATCGCCCGCTATGCGGCGTCCAATTCATCCAGCTCATCCAGTTCGTCCAGTTCATCCAATTCGGCGGTCGAGGTGACCAATACCGAGCCAGCCGATGGCGGGACGGTTGCAGCAGAGACATCCACGCTTTCAGTGCAGTTCAGCACGGATGTGGTCAGTGTCAGTGACTCCGATCCGCATTCTGCAACTAACACTGCCAACTATTTGCTGGTAAACCGGGGGGCAAATGGGGTCTTTGACACCAGCACGTCATCCAATAATGCCATCTGCCTCACCAATCCACATGTTCCGGATGGCGACGACGTTAACATCCCGATTGACAGCATCAGCTACAATGCCACGAGTTGGACGGCCACGCTGACCATCGACCCGGCCTTTGCGCCGCTGGTCAGCGGACAGTATCGCCTGTTTGTGTGCGGCGCGGCTTCCATTCACGATCTTTTGGGTAACGCGATCAATGGCGGTACGAACGTCGCTGTCAGCTTCAGCGTGGCGGCGGCTGGTTCGGGTGCATCAGGTTCCAGCGCAGCAGGTTCCAAAGACCCGAAGAAACTGCCCGATACCGGTTTTGCGCCCAACCGCATCAGTTCCCTGCCCGCCCAGCCCGCCAGCCTGGCCTACACCAGGATGAGCGGCCTGTGGCTGGAGATTCCCTCGCAGAAAATACAGGCCGAGATCGTGGGCGTGCCCAAGGTCGATAACAATTGGGATGTCAGCTGGCTGGGGAGTGACGCCGGTTGGTTGAACGGCACCGCCTTTCCAACCTGGAATGGTAACTCCGTCCTGACCGCGCACGTCACGGACGCCAACGGGCGGCCGGGGCCGTTTGCCTATCTCGAGAACCTGGCCTATGGCAATAAGATCGTGGTGCTTCTGTATGGCGAGAAGTACACCTACGAAGTGCGCCAGTCACGCATGGTCTTCCCGGATACGACTGTCTATGCCTTTGAGCATCTGCCAGATCATTCCTATCTGACGCTGATCACCTGCCAGGGCTACAACTTCCTGACGGACAGCTATATGTTCCGGCGCGTGGTGCGGGCGGTGCTGGTCAGTGTGACGGCGGAGTGACCCCCTCTGTCCTTCGGACATCTCCCCCAAATTCGACGCGATTTCCGTCGCATTTGGGGGAGGCCGGGAGGGGGTTGCCGTTAGGCTCGTGATAAAAAGCCAAAGGTGCCTGTCAGCTCGTAGCTGACAGGCACCTTTGGCTTTCTTCGCTTGTCCTTATGCCAGCGCCTGCTCCAGATCGGCGATAATGTCGTCGGGATGTTCCAGCCCGACCGATAGGCGGATCAGGTTGGGCTGCAGCCCGGCGACATCCTTGTCGCTGCCGCTGATCTGCTGGTGGGTGGAGATCATCGGGATGGTGGCGACGGATTTGACGCGGCCCAGGTCGGTGGCGCGCCAGATCATCTGCAGGCGGTCGAAGACCTGGCGGGCGGCTTGCGCTCCGCCGCGCACGTTGAAGCTGAGCAGGTAGCCGAAACACGCGGCGGCCTGCCCGTCGGCATCCACCAGCTGCATGTAGCGCGCGGCCGTCTCGTAGCCGGGGAACCCGGGCAGGCCGGGGTACTGCACACTCTCCACAGCCGGGTTGCCGCCCAGGTACTGCGCCACTTGCATGGCAGTCTGGCTGGAGGTATCGGTGCGGCTGCGCAGGGTGCGCAGGTCGTTGAGCGTCAGCAGGGCGCTGAAGGGGTTGAGCGTCGGCCCCATGTCGCGGTGCGGGTATCCCTTGACATAGGCGGCATAATTCTGGCGCATTTCATCCGGCCCAACCTTGCTGGGGATGTTGGCGCGTGAGATGATGGCCCCGGCGATCACAAAACCGGAGGTAGCCATGCTTTTGCTGACCGAGTGGATGACCAGGTCTGCGCCGTGCAGCAGCGGGCGCATCAGGGCCGGGGTGGCGATGGTCGAATCGACGATGAAGGGCGCCCCGGCGGCGTGCGCCAGCCCGGCCACGGCGGCCAGGTCAATCACGGCCAGCGAGGGATTGGCGGGCATCTCGCCAAACACAAAGCGCGTTTCGGCATCGATTTTGGCCGACCATTCGTCCAGGTTGAGCGGGTCGCGCACCCAGCGCAGGTCAATGCCGCGCTCGTTGGCGTAGCGGGTGAAGAGCGTGAAAGTGCCGCCATAGCAGCGCGCCGAGGCGACGATGTTGGGCCGGGGATGGGCCGGGTCATTCATCAGGAAGGGATTGGTCCCCAGGAAGACGGCTGCCATGCCGGAGCCGGTCAGGTGGGCGCTCACTTCGCCGTCAAAGCCGTAGCCTTCCAGCAGCGCCAGTGTCTCCTCCAGGTAATGCAGGGTCGGGTTGGCAACGCGCGCATAGGTCCAGGCGGGCATCAGGTAGGCCAGCCCGGCTTCCATGTGGTCGCTGTTGGTGAAGTGCTGGGCGGTGGCGAGAAAGGCCGGTTCGATGATGCTGCCCTGGTTTTCCAGCGCGGACTGCATGTCGTACAGGCCATGCACGGCAATCGTGTCGAATTTCTTGCGGCGCATCGTGGCGCGCTGGTTTTGCTCGCGCTCCATGACCTGACGGCCCTGCTCAATATATGCCTGTACACCTGGGGAATATGGTTCCACTGCGTTGCCTCCTGATGAAAAGTTGGAAAAAGGGTAGAAGATGGCCTATTATACGCGCCGGGCTTTTATTTGAGAGGCTGGTGGATAATTTTGGTCTGGAAAGAAGACATCCGAAGCGTTTACGGCTTCGGATGTCTTGTCCCTGCTGCGGCTGCGTGGGCAGGCCGTTATTGCACAATAATTTCCATGTAGACTTCATCCCCAAAGGCCGCGCCCTGCGGATTGTAGGCCTGCCAGGCGGTGCGGTAGGTGCCGGGTTCGATCGGGGCGCTGAAGGTCAGCGTCAGCACGGCTTGAGTCCCGGCGCGGGCCGGATACAGGGCCGGTTCACCGGAAATTCCCAGCGGCGGATAGTTGGGAAGCAGTTTCAGGCGGTAGCGGCCATCCCAGTCACAGGATCCGTCGTTGGCCACGCGCCACTGCTTTTCGACTGTCTGCCCCGGCGTGACGATGGTTCCATCCGCGTAGGTCAGGTCTTCCAGGAATTTGAGCGAGTCGCTGCAGGGTGGGGTGAGCGTGGCCGGTTCGGCAGTGGGCGCCTTCTCGGGTGTCGAGACGGGCGGAGCGGTGGGGCTGACAGCCTGCGGGCTGGGCGTCGAAAAAGAGATGCTGACGGCTGCCGTCGGCGTGTCGTTCGGGCTGGCGGGGGGGATGAAGGGCGTGGATGTGACGGTTGGGGCGCAGGCCGTCAGAATCAATAAAAATACGCAATACGAAAGACGCAGGGCGTATTTCGTATTGCGTGATGTGTTGCGCCGTAGAAAACGGTTATTCGTCGCCACCGCCGCCGTGGTCATCGCTGCTGCTGATGTCGATCGGCAGGACGATTTCTCCGCCCAGGGCTTTCTGACGGATGACGGTTTCGATTTCAAGGGCCAGTTCGGGGTTCTGGCGCAGGAATTCTTTCGAGTTTTCGCGTCCCTGCCCGATGCGGATATCGCCATAGGAGAAGAAGGCGCCGCGCTTGGTGATGATCTCGAGCTTGGTGGCTAGGTCGAGCATGTCGCCAACCTTGGAGATGCCTTCGTTGAACATGATGTCAAACTCGGCGGTGCGGAAGGGCGGGGCGACCTTGTTCTTGACGACGCGCACGCGGGTGCGGTTGCCGATGACTTCTTCGCCCATCTTGATGGCCTGGATGCGACGCACGTCGAGCCGCACGGAAGCGTAGAATTTGAGCGCCTGTCCACCGGTGGTGGTTTCGGGGTTGCCGAACATCACACCGATTTTTTGGCGCAGTTGGTTGGTGAATACGACCGAGGTCTTGGTCTGGTTGATTGCGCCGGAGAGCTTGCGCAGGGCCTGCGACATCAGGCGCGCCTGCACGCCCATGGTGGCATCGCCCATATCGCCTTCAAGTTCCGAGCGCGGGACGAGCGCGGCAACCGAGTCGACCACCACCAGGTCCACTGCGCCGGAGCGGACGAGCGTCTCGGTGATTTCAAGCGCCTGTTCGCCGGTATCGGGCTGCGAAACGAGCAAATTGTCAATGTCCACGCCACATTTGGCGGCATAAGCGGGATCCAGGGCATGTTCCATATCGATAAAGGCTGCCGTGCCGCCCAGCTTTTGGGATTCCGCCACGATGTGCTGGCAGAGGGTGGTCTTACCGGATGATTCCGGTCCGTAGATTTCAGTGATGCGTCCGCGCGGGATGCCACCGACACCCAGGGCCAGGTCCAATGATAAAGCGCCGGTTGGGATGGCGTCGACCACCATGCTGTGGGCCTCGCCCAGGCGCATGATCGAGCCGTCGCCGTAGCGTTTGATGATATCGCCGACGGCTTTATCGAGGACGGCCTTTTTGGCGTCATCGACCTGGCGGATAGCGGGTTTGGTATCTTGTGATTTATTACGTGCCATGGTTTTCTCCAAGACTGGGTTAAGGTGACTGAATTGTGCTGGTGGATATAGTTTAGCACAAATGTTCGGTGCGTCAAGTGCTCACGGTACTGATAGTGTGGCGGTTGGCGTGACGGCGGGCGGCAGGTCGGTGCTGATGAAGCCAAAGGTGGCCCGATAGGCGAAGTACGTCACGCGCCCGGGGTGGACATCGACTTCCACCCGATCTGTTTTCTTGTCGTTGAAGCTGATCCTGATTTCGTAGCGCCCGGCGGGCAGGTCGCTGATGACCATATTCTCGGCGTAGTACGTGTCAGAGTTGACGGCGGCGGGGCCGTAGGTGTTGACAATCCATTCGTGGTTAGTGTCGATCGAGCGGATATTGACCGGCAGCGTGTGGGCCAGTTCTCGGTTGGAGGACATGACCCGTCCTGCCAGTACGCCCCAACCCTGCGGCGGCGAAATCCACAACTCGGGGTTGCGCGTGTAAAAATAGGAATTCTGCCCGATGCGCACCTCGAAATGCAGGTGCGGGCCGGTGGTGTAGCCGGTATCGCCGACTTCGCCGAGCGCGTCGCCGGTGTTGACCCACTGGCCGACGGCCACATCCACGGCGCGCATGTGGGCGTAGACGGTGTAGAGCGGCTGACCATCATAGCCAAAATCATGCCGGATGGCGACCGCTTTGCCGTAGGGATCCTGTTCGTTATCGGGCGAGCCGCTGAACAGGCCCCAGCCAGCCCAGGTGACCATGCCGGAACCAGCCGCCAAAACCGGCGTCCCGGCCTGGGATGGGATGTCGACGCCGGTGTGGGTCACTTTGGGGGTGAGCAGGTTGCCGCCATAACGGTAGTCGGCGATCGGCCAGTTGATGACGTCCGCGGCGATTGGGCGGGCGAAGTAGAAATGGTCAAATTCGCCCAGCGCCAGCGGCACGGGGTATTGCGGCGGCCTCCAAACGGAAATCGTTTCGGCGCCGGGGGTTGGCAGGCTGAGTCTTAGCGGGGAGATTTGTCCCGGGGTGGGCGTGATAAAGACACAGTCGGGATTGGGGCAGAGCGGCGTGGGGCCGGGGATGCTCGTTTGCGTGGCGATCGTTCTGGGGGGCAGGGTGGGCAGGACCAGCACCGGGGTGGGACTCGGTTCGGGCAGCGGAGCCGGTCCGCAGGCAGAGAGAGTCCAAATTGTCAACAAGAAAAGCGCGAGAAATTTTTCTCTCATGGTGCAGACGTAAAAGTGGGGAGCATGGTGGGGGTAAAGGTGATGGTGGGCGTGGCTGTCTTGAACCGGAAGCCTTTGGGCGTTTCGGTGGGGGTGCGTGTGGGTGGGATGACCACGGTGGGCGTGACGAAGATTTCTGGCGGGTAAACTTGCAGCATGGCGGAGCGCCAGTCCAGCCCGCCGGTCAGGATGAATTCGTTGAATTGCGTGCCCTTGAAGTAGGAGCGCCAGTTGCTGAGGGCCGGGATGCGCTGCCAGCCAAATTTATGCGCCAGGGCGGTAAAGTCAACCCAAAAGCCGCCGGGGATGGCATCGGCGTATTCTCCGCCCTGATCGTAGGCCAGCGGATCGAGGTTGTAGCGCGAGTTCAAATCCCAGGGGCGTACGCGCAGGGGCTCGCCCTGGGAGCCGTCCTGGGCCACGGCGCGCAGATAGATGCGCCAATAAGTTTGGCCTGCGAGGTCTTCGCGGGTCACGACCATCCAGCCGGGGTTGATGGTGAGCGGATTGAGAGCGAAGGCCCGGCCGGTATAGAGCCAGTCCTGGCCTTTGCCGGGATCGAGCGAGGAAGTCAGCGGGGTGTAGGCGTTTTCGAGACTGGCGAGCGCGTCCCAGCCGGATTCGAGGATGACACGCTGGCGAAGGGCGCCGAAGGCTTCATTGACGGCGTCATGCAGGTAGGGATGCGGGGCTTCCAAATCCAGGATCTGGATGATGGCAGCGCGCTGCCCGGGGACATTGGCCGCCAGCTGAATTTGCATTGGCGCGAGCGAGGTGGGAGTCAGCAGGGCCGATTTGAAGAAGATCACCGGCAGGCCGTTGACGCGCTCCAGGTGCCAGTCCATGCCTTGCAGGTCGTTGATGGGGATGGGCGGCAGGCTCAGCGTGCCATCCAAGCCATAGGACACCAGGTAATCCTGGTTGGGTTCTGACAGGCGGGTGGCGATTTCATTGCCCGAGACACTCCACAGCGGCCAATCGCCGTTTCCGGCAAAGCGCGGCAGTTGGTCAGGGCGATTGCTGTCCCAGGTGTAGATGGCGGCGGGCTGGGCTTCGATGCGGCTTGCCCAGGCCAGTTTACTGCCATCCTGTGACCAGGCCGGGCGGGATTCGGCGCTGCCGGGGGCTTGGCTGACGTTGACGAAGCGGCCTTCGTCGGGTTTATCCAGGTTGGCGGCCCAGATTTCATCGTCGCCGGTGCGGTTGGAAACGAAAGCCACCTGTCGTCCGAGCGGCGACCAGACCGGGTCCTGGTCGAGGGCCGGGTCATTGGTCAGCTGGATGGTCTGCCCGTTGACGGTGGAAAGGATGTTGATTTCCATTTGCTCGCCAATCATGGTTTCGTACACAATCCATTGGCTGTCGGGAGACCAGCCCGGGTTGCCGTCAAATTCGGCGGTATCGGTCACGCGGCCAATCTGGCCGTCCTGCAGGTTGAGCGTGTATAAGTCCCAGTATTCGTTGCGATTGGAGGCGAAAACAACCTTCGAGCCATCCGGGCTGATGGATGGGGAAACATCGTCCCATTGGCCGTTGGTCAGGCGTGTCAGCGGCAGCCGGGTGGGGGAGTAAGCAAACAGGTGGTTATAACCGTTGTCATCCAGCGACAGGATGAAAGTTTGAGTCATATCCCCGGGCAGGGGCGTGGGGGTGCGGGTGGGCTGCGGCGTGATGGTGGGGGAGGGCGTCGAAGTCCGCGTTACCGTTCCGGTTGGGGCGGGCGTGGCGGTTGGGGCGGCAAAAGGTTGAACGCAGGCGTTGAGCAGCGAGACAAGGAGCAGGCATAAAATGAGGCGGACGGGGCTGCGATTCATCGTGGCTTATTGTACCCTGAGAGAAACCGGGATGAATGACTCTTTGGTGGCATTCGTCAGGGCAGTTTCAGCAGTTCCATTGGGTCAAACAGGTGGAAAATGCCGCTCATGCGCCATTTCTCGTAGTTTGCCAGTTCTTCCGCTGTGGCGTCGGCGCGATAATAAGCTATGGATGGGAACGTCGTCCCTGCCGGGCCCCAGCGGGTTTCAAAATGGAGATGCGGACCGCCGGTGAAACCGGTCAGCCCGGTTTCGGCCAGCTGCTGCCCGCAGTGGATGGCCTGACCGATTTCGAGCGGCTGCTGGTTTTGTAGGTGGGCATACAGCGTGTAAAGCGAATCCCCGGCCGGGATGGACTGGCTGGTGATAACGTAGGCCGGAATCCGCTCAAAGGGCGTTTCCAGCATGATCATATCGCCGTAAGGTGGGCGATTGTGAATGACCGCCGCGATTTTCCCATCCAGCGCAGCCAGAACCGGGCTGCCGGTGAATAGCTTTCCGTCGCGGGTGTAATAGCCCAAATCCACGCCATGATGACCGTCGTCTTTGTAGCTGCCATCGTCCATGACGCGCGGCATGACTAGCGGCTGCGTGATGATCTCGGAGATTTTATCCAGCCTTTGGACGGTGAGCGGGGAACACAGCTTCGGCTGTGGCGTTGGGGTGGCGGTCGGCGTGGGGCTGGGAGTGACCGTCAGTGTGGGGACGGGCGAGACAGTGGGGGTGACGCTCGCTGTCGGCGGGACTGGGCTGGGGGTGGGGGCCGGGCTGCAGGAAACTGCCAGGCTGAGAATCACTCCAAAAAAAGCGGACGAGGCAACAGCTTGCCTGATCCGCAAATTCCCAGCTGCGCGCGATAGCCTAAATCTCAAATTCAATTTCGCGTACGTCCGAATCGGGTTGTTCGGGATAGAACAGGCGCGCGCGCAGGCTGAATTTGCCGGTTTTTTGCGGTCCGCGCAGGTGCATGGTAAAGACGTTTTTGCGGCTCATTGGCTCGATGACACTGGCCGAGGTAATTTCATCGCCGTGCGCATCGGCCAGCACCACTTCGAGATAGGGCCGTTTTTGAAAGGCGGTCACTTCCACGTAGACGCGCACGCGCGTGGGACCGTTATCCAGCACCGGCTCGGCTTTGAGTTCCGTGAAGCGCATTTCCTCCGCCGGGAGCGGGACAACGCCGTTTTCGGCAGGGTTCAGTTCGGGAAAGAAAAACTCGAGGTCATCAGACATAATTTTCCTTGAATTCTTGATCGTTCAGGTCGCAGCGGTGAATATCGCCGTATTATATCCAGAAACCCGGTTTCTCGAAGAAGCGCTGTGCTATATTCGATTCCCATATATGGGGGATAATCAGTGCAATTACCCCCCATATATGGTGGTTTCTGCATATTGTTGGTGATATTTTAACCATCCCATCCGATCTACAAACTGTAGGGTTACTGTAGAAAATCAGGGGTACTAAACACAAAACCCGCAGTTCTAGCAACGGGTTGGACATGGGGAAAAACAGAAAGGAATTGGCTGAAATCTATTTTATCACCAGGTGGGATTGTGGATGCCATCGTACTGCTGCGAAATCCCTTGCCTGATTTACGTAGATCAGAAAATATGTTTTTGCTGTACAATTAACGCATTAGCGGTGGGTAGTGATTTTGCTTTAGTTTATGGGCGGTAAATCTTTATTTCCCGATAAATTTATTGTTTGGCTTTTATGATTTCATCTATTAGTCAGATTAGCAATGATTAGAAACAGCGTTTTAGGTTCGCCTTGCCAGCCAGCATAAGCTACTCATTCTATTTTAATCTATGGCGGCCTAATGCCTATATTAATTTAGGCGTTTAGGCGGATTAGAATCTATAAGCTATTCCCCCGCTATTTCGCGGGTAAGCACCTAGTTGGGCAGTTCGCGCAAGACAATAAATTTACATTCTAAAAAGAGGTGTAAAAATAATGACAAATCCTGAACCTAAACCTGACACTAAAGTATGGGCAACAGTCACAATCGCAGTTGCAGTTATTGGGTGCATTGGTATTTTAGGCGCGGCACTTATCACGACTCTATTCAAGTCCTCTTCTAACAGCACCCCTGCTCCAGTAGTTATACATAGTCAAAATGTATCAAACATTGAATTACCTGCGGGAAATTGGGCAGGAACAATTGCCTCAAAAGATGGCAGTTTTTCAACAAAAGTAAATCTTTCTTTTCAATCAAATTGTTTGCTAAATGAAGTATGTGGTACATATGACGCACCAGAAATTCAATGTTCAGGAACTCTCACTTTAGTTAGTGCAAAATCCGATTCTTTTGTTTTTGTTGAAAAAACAACAAGCAGTGCAAGTTATTGTATAAACACCTGCTATGATCATATACAAAAACTAACAGAAAGCACAATTACATATGGTTGTAGTCTGACAGGAAATTCAAATGATATTAGATCAACGGGCACTCTAATGAGACCATAATGCTCACTCGTCAAAAAACCTGCCCACACAAAGCGTCCTAAGAAACCGATTCTTGCCGAAAAGCATCTCTTTTCGTGGTTTTAACACCCGATCTTTAACCACAAAAAAGCATCCCAAAGATGCCGATTACCAGAAATGCTCAATTGTCATCAGGACTGAATGGCACGGCTAACATGAGTGTCACAGCTTCCTAAACGGGGTCGTTATGGTCATAAAACAAGACCTCACGCCGCCAATGCAAAAATCGTCACACCGCATCCCAGAGTTCTCAGCGGGAGACCTCACGAAAAGGTCATCTCCATTGCGTTGTACGGGCTTGATCACAAAATTAATTCCGTAAAACCTGGAGAATATGTATTTATACTTAGCCTTATTTCAAAAATTCCCAAGAAAATGAACAGACGCAAATGGTTGATGCTGAAAACCGATTCTTTATATCCACAGATGGAGCAGATACCCAACTGCGGACACGGTGTTGCGCAGAGTTTTTGAGCAAAACTGTGTAATCGATGAAATCGGTGGAGTAGTTCCCCATTATTTTGAGAAGATCAATAATAGCGATAGTTTGGAAAAATATTCTTCAGTAGGTCCTTCAAAGAAAATTATGAAATATTTTAGTCAAGGTGTAATCAATCTACATCAATCCTGATTGTTCACATTGCAAAAGGAATTGAAAATATGGATTATCTTTTCTACTTATCGGCGTTTGTAACGTTTGTAACTGGCATAATCTGTTCTTTTATTGGCGGTAGTATCAATTCTTCCAAAGGTCGTTCTTATGGGGAAGGCTTTGCTTTTGGTTTGTTTTTAGGTTTCATTGGTTTAATAATTATCGCTATATTGCCCAAAAATGAATACGCCATTGAACAATTAAAATTGTCAGATGGCACCAGTAAAATATGTCCTTACTGTGCAGAAATTATCAAAAGAGAAGCTATAGTGTGCAAACACTGCGGCAAAGATATATCAGGTAGCATAATGGAAAATGGAAATTCAACATTTACAAAGATGTATGGTAAAAAATCAGAGATACCAAGATATAAAACTTGTCTGAAGTGTTTTCATAGCAACCCTATGACCGAGCTAAACTGCGAAGAATGTGGTGCAAGACTTGAGCAGATTCACATCATTGAACAGCATCAAACTATTGCTTTTACAAGCGAAGATTGCCCAAAATGTGGCAATCTTAACTCCGCAAATACAACTTATTGCCAATTTTGCGGAGAGAGTCTTCGGTCTACATAGTTGACTGTTGCCCTTATGCTCACTTGAATTCATGCTAACTTCCCTAGAAACCATTCAAAGGAAAGTGCCGCAATCGTTTTTTGTAATTTTCAGAGTCAAACCATTGTTTTTGCAAGCGACGAACCCAAAGAAAAAGCTCATCCCTGCTGATTACGCTGAGAAGGATTTGGTTCAATACATGAAGTTTTGGATGAAAATTGGTCAGGTTGAATCAATTAAGATATCCAAAATGGATAAACTAAAAGCTATGCTTCATCATTTCCGATTTCAGAAACATTGGCACGCAGTTCATCAGGGTATTTTCTAGGTAAGGAAAGCAAATTAACCTATTAAGATTGAGGAAAACATGACTGATAAACCAATTTCCGTCAGTGAGAGAAAAACCGAAGCAAATAAAAATCATTTCATAATGGCAATACCTTCGCCAAAATTTATAGCTGTTCAAAAATCCTCTATATGCAGGGGTGCAAGTTCTTTAAAAACCACCATATATGGCGGTCAAAAAGTGCGATTTCAAAATTGGCGAAGGTATTGTTAATATAGCCGAATAAC
>CAILYI010000174.1 GCA_903838415.1 uncultured Anaerolineae bacterium
AGCTAATCCGCCGTCACACAGACCAGCACCGCCCGCACCACGCGGCGGAACATATAGCTGTCCGTCAGGAAGTTGTAGCCCTGACAGGTAATCAGTGTCAGATAGGCGTGATCTTGCAGATGCTCGAAGGCGTAGGGCGTGGAGTCCGGGAAGACCATGCGCGACGCGTGCACTTCGTAGGTGTACTTCTCGCCATACAGATGCACCACGATCTTATTCCCATAGGCCAGGTTCTTCAGGTTGGCAAACGGCCCTGGTAGCCCGTTGGCGTCCGTGACGTGCGCAGTGATGACTGAATTGCCATTCCAGGTAGGAAACGCCGTGTCATTCAACCAACCGGCATCGTTCCCCAGCCAGCTGACATCCCAATTGTTGTTGACCTCGGGCACGCCGACGATCTCAGCCTGTAATTTCTGCGAGGGAATTTCCAGCCACAGACCGCTCATTTTGGTATAGGCCGCTGCGGCGGGTTGAACTGGCAGGGAAGTCATCACGCCCGGCGCAAAGCCGGTATCGGGCAGCTTCTTAAACTTATCTTTTGCGGCTGCTGCCGATTTCGAAATATCCTGGGTTCTGCCATAAACCCCACCAACCAATACTGATGGATTTATCTGATCGTCTTGTTTCGATGGTCTTTCTAAGGCGCGTTTTAGACTTCTTCCATTCATCGCGCTACGCAAAGTTGTCAGCTGCAGAGGGTTGGTGGTTATACTTGCCACGCCAGCAGCGGGATTCATCCCGGCGATCGAACTGGAATAAAGAACTGCCTGTTTGTCATCTTCCCACCCGGCCAGCGCATCGTTGGGCGCTTCAGGTAAACCAGCCACCAGATCCCAGGTTTCGCCTTCATCCAGACTGATCTCTAGTCCACTCCAACTACCCTCGTATAAAGCCAGGCCGTCAGGGGATTGCAGGAATAGAAGCCGGTCACCTCCCCCCCGAAAATGTTCATGATTTACCATCTTCCAGGTCACTCCGGCATCCGTGGATCGATACAAACTCCAACACTGGACAGCAAATACCTCATTGGCCACTTTGGGGTAAGTCACCAATGCAGAAACTGAGTATGTTTCTGGATATGGTACATAATCTTGATCAAGACATTCAGTCGGGGGGGTATTTTTTTTCCAGGTTATTCCGCCATCCTCACTTATCCATAGCCCGCTGCCATCTGTTCCAGCGTATACCAGGTTAGAATTCACGGTATCAAAGGAAATCGTGAAGATGCCATGCGCTGAGCTTGGATCAAGGTCTGACAACGTCCATGTATTGCCATAATCAAGACTGTAATAAATGGCGCCAACGGGACGTGATATATCACCATTGTCCGTTACCCAGAAGGTAGCCCCCGCTAAAACCCTGCCCGGTATCAGCGGGTCGACTGCAATTGCGCTTATCTCACCCTCAGCGTAAATGGTGTTAGGCGTGGTGGGAGGAGTAAGCAACTCTTCTTTCCAGGTGGAACCTCTATCCCGGCTGATCTGAACACAGGCTTTGGCAGGTGGGTTGGTTTTATCCTCTGGATGACAATTATCGCCCGAGTACACAACGTTTGAGTCATGCTTGTCCACAGCCAGAGAAGTATTTAACCATGAAAATCCATTATGCATGAGGCCCAGATGGTTCCAGTGAACACCCCCATCCACACTCTTCATCAGGCCATCCGTCAATGAGATTGAATAAATCTCTTTGGGGTTATCCGGTGAAACTGCCATCCCCATCGAGCTTACTCCAGCCAGCCCCTGGTTTATCTCAACCCAGCTCGCCCCGCCATTCGAACTCTTCCAGATACCATGCGCTTTTGAGCCTGCATACACAATGTTGGAGTCTTTTGGATCGATGGTAAATATGGAAAATTCGAATCTGCGCCATGTTTCATCAGGTGTTCCGACAGAACTCTGTGGACTCCAATTCAATGGAGTGACGTTTGGATTGTTGTTTGGACTGGTAAAACCGCCATCGCCAGAAACCCATATTTTTTTATTCGTAATAGTGAGTATTACTGAAGTGTAATTTGGCTCACCATTGCAGCGGCTGGTATCTCCAGCAATTTTCGCACACTCTGAAGTCCAAGTCGTCAGGGTGCTAGGTGACCAATATAAAGATGGATTTACGGTTTGATCATTAATTTCGCGTAATTCCACCCAGGTATTTCCATCCGTGTCATTGTAGATGATGCGGTCAATTCGCCAGTTCGCTGTTTTTTTTCCATCCGGAGGAAAACTCTTTATAAGCGCCCAGCTTGCTCCAGCATCCGTGGATTGATACAAATCGCCAAATTTTGTTCCAGCCAGGATTATTTTATTGGTGCCGCCGTTATACGCATGGTCAAAAACCAATTCGGTGATATTGTTGTCAGCAGTTGGCCCGATATTTTTTGCTGGATCACCGACCAGGGCGAGGAAATCATCTCCATAATTTGTCGATTTCCACAAACCTCCAGTACAGCCTTCATCCCATTGAAGGTGGTTAGGAGAAGCGGAGATATAGACCGTGCCTTTGATAATTGGATCTGGAAATGCAGAAAGTTGATGGCAATACGAGCCGTAGTTTGGGTAGCCATCGGTATCAAAACCGTAATCAATGGTGACCCAACTGACACCACGATCCTTCGTTCGAAGGAAACCTCCGTCACCGTTTACATAAATCACCTTTGGGTCGACTGGTGAAATTTCAATTCGTTCTGGATTCGTGGTGTTAATCAAAATGTTCCAGGTAGCGCCTGCATCACTGCTGACAAACACACCCGCAGACTGTACCCCAGCATAGATCCGTGAAGGATCATTTGGAGGAATCACCAGGTCGATTACCGCCCCGCCAAACGGGCCGTAATTTTTCCATTCCCCGCTGCCCGCGTTGGCGGAGGCCGCCGTGCTGATGGCGGCTGATGTCTGGAAAGCGGTTGTCTGATTTAATTCAAATCCATCAGATGTTACTCCCCAAGTGGCAACATCGCTCAAATTGGCAATCTCACTGTTGGAAGCGCCCGATGCATTCCCAAACAGACCCCTGCCTTTGATTGGCAGCGGGAGGTTGGATTGCTTTGCCACTATCGCCGGTTTGGGGGCCAGCAACAAATCATTAGCATGTAAGTTTGGGGATTTTGATGAAGGTACTTCAGAAAAACTATATTTCGACGCAGCCGAGGCCTGCCCGGTGCAAAGAATCACAAGCAGGAAAAGATTACATAAAACCTTGAATGTTCGCTTAACCAACATACGCCCTCCATCGTTCACATCACCCCGTCAGGAGAAAATTGGCGATTGCCGGTTCCCCTGAGAATAAGACAATTACGTCCGAATTATACCTCGATTATTTTCATAGCAAGGTATTTCTTGGCGTCTTGGGTCTCGGCGTAGCGGCAGAACTCATGAGTATCCCAGCGAACGATGGTGGACAATCTCAAAAAACGGCGAAATTTTTCAGATGACTACCAATCAGAATTCCCAACTACAGTGGACAATCCGTAGTTTTGAGGAAATTTTTCAGGTGACTAATAGTATGGGTAGCAGCTCCCCAAAATGAACAGGGGGGTACCCGTACAGGCGGATTTCCGCCATTCAACCCACAGCGATGTGGGACTTTTTGTTTTATCGACCCAAGGAGGTCATCATGAAAACTTTCTGCCTGGTACAAAGCCACAACAATGCGCCCATCTATCTTTCCGCAAGCGAATTGAAGGATTGGATGAAATCCTTGCGCATCAAACTGGAGTTTTTCGGAACTTCTTCGATGCGGCAATGGCGCGTTGTGCGTCAGTCGTGGATTATCTCTGAGATGATCCACGACTGACAGAAAACCCTGCTTTCGGGCAGGTTGGTAGTCACGACCCTGAAAAGACGATGGGTTTCAAGACTAATCGCACTCAGCCCCGTCAGGGGATTTTTTGTTTTAA
>CAILYI010000175.1 GCA_903838415.1 uncultured Anaerolineae bacterium
CCTACAAAAATTGGTTCCACGTCCACCGCTACCCACTGGATGCCTATACGCCAGGCGACGCTATCAATTACGAAGCCTGGTGGAAGTTTAAGTCACTGCCCAAGTTTAATACCAACGACCCGAATGTCCGTCAATATATTCTGGATGTGGCGCGCTACTGGATTGACCGGGGCATCGACGGCTGGCGGCTGGACGTTCCAAACGAGATTAATGATGATGCTTTTTGGGCTGAATTCCGTCAGGTGGTTAAATCAGCCAATCGCGACGCCTGCTTGATTGGCGAGATTTGGACGGCGGATCCACGCTGGGCCAACGATACGCATTTTGACAGCCTGATGCACTATCCAGTCAAGGATGCACTGATACCTTGCTTTAATGGCAAGGAAAATGTCTCCCAGTTTGCTGATAAAGTGGAAGGGCTGTTCAAAGTCTATGCGCGGGAGAATGTCTACTCCATGTATGTCACGCTTGGCTCGCATGACACGGAACGGGCCCTCACCATGCTCGGCGGCAACCTGGATAAGATGAAGCTGGCCTTCCAGTTCATTTTCGCCTATCCTGGGGCGCCCGCCATTTATTACGGTGATGAAGTCGGTGTGGAAGGCGGCAAGGACCCAGATTGCCGTCGCGCTTTTCCCTGGAACCCGGAAGATTGGAAGGGCGATCTACGTCCGTGGGTGCAAAACCTGATCGCCACCCGCAAGGGGCGCGCTTCACTTCGTCGGGGCGAATATGCCCGGGTGATGGTGAATGAACATAACGGGTTGTATGCCTTCTCGCGGACCCTGGGCGAAGAGAAAACGCTGATTGCGTTGAACATCTCCGATAAAACGGTCAATGTCCATATTCCAGTTCAAACGCTCTGGCGGGACGGTCAAAATCTGCGCAGTTTGCTCGATAGCCGCCCCTTTACTGTCAGCGAAGGGAAAGTCAACTTGAGCCTGGCGCCCTGGAGCGGTGTTTATCTTGGATAGATTGCGCGGCGAGAGCATTTTCAGGATTTGCGCCTTGACAATTCAAGCCTGCGGCATATAATTCAGGCCAATCAAATAGCAAAAACATTGACGTGGACGAGTACGTTTCAAAGCGATTTTCAGAGAGCCGGGCAGAAGCGGTGTAAGTCAGGCAAAAGCGCAGGAACTGAATGGACCACCGAGTTGAACGGGCGAAAGGCAACGAGTAGCCCAATCCGGGAACTCCCGTTATAGGGTAAGGGTATACGTCGAAAACGGCCGTACCTGAAAAAGTGACGCTGGTTTCTTTCCCCTGTTGCATCACAACAGGGGATTTTTATAAGTCCCGCAACGGGATGACTCAGCCAAAACTTGGGTGGCACCACGGGAGTCCCCTCTCGTCCCAACGGACGGAGGGGATTCTGTTTTAACCCACTCAGGGCGACTCAAACCGTCGACCTGAGAAAAGGAAGTGACCCATGTTGCTCAATTCAATCGCCGTGAAAACCATCGTCCGCGAATTGCCAGCGGATCTCGAAACTCCCATCAGCGTGTATCTCAAACTGCGAGGTGAAAATCCGTCCTTTTTACTGGAATCAGTTGAAGGGGGGGAAAGAATCGCGCGCTACTCTTTTATCGGGATTCGTCCGCGGGCGCAGTACATCCTACGCGGTAACGAAATCCAGATCATTGAGGGCGATTCATCCCACAAGACCAACCTTGAGCCGGGCAGCGATCCAACTCGCTTTCTGCAAGAGGAAATGGGACGGTTTCAATCGACGCCGCAAGCTGGTTTGCCGCGTTTTATCGGCGGATTGGTGGGGTACATGGGCTATGAATCGGTGCGCCACTTTGAGCCGACTCTCGCATCGCACATGCAGGCTTCGATTGCGCTCAATTCCGGCCTGCCGGACAGCATGTATCTGCTGGCCGACACCGTGGTGGCCTTCGATCACGCGCGCCGCAGCCTGTTTCTGATCGCAAACGTGCTCGACGGTGACGAGGCCGCCGCCAACCGCAAACTCGACGAAATCACCGTCCGCATGCAGCAGCCGCTGCCCGCCCCTGCCAGGCGCGAGCCGATCACCTCGACCACGCGTTCGAATATGACCCAAAACGCCTTCGAAAAAATGGTCGCCGCGGCCAAGGAACACATCAGCGCCGGGGATATTTTCCAGGTGGTGCTCTCGCAGCGTTTCAGCCGCGAAACGTCGGTGGAGGCGTTCGAGGTCTACCGCGCCGTGCGACGCCTGAATCCATCACCTTATATGTTCTTTTTTGATTTTGGGACGGTGGACGGACAACCGTTTTATGTGGTGGGCGCCTCGCCCGAGATGTTCGTCCGTTTGGAAGGGACGCGCGCCGCGCTGCGCCCGATCGCCGGAACACGCCGTCGAGGGGCTGACGCCGCCGCTGATGCCGCGCTGGCGGCCGAACTGCTGGCCGATCCCAAAGAATGCGCCGAGCATGTCATGCTGGTGGATTTGGGACGCAATGACCTGGGGCGCGTCTGCACTTACGGCTCAGTGAAAGTATCGGAATTTTCCACCATCGAACGGTATTCACACGTCATGCACATCGTCTCACACGTCGAAGGGAATTTGCGGCCTGAACTGGGCGCATTCGACCTGGTCCGCGCCGCTTTTCCGGCTGGAACGGTTTCCGGCGCGCCCAAAGTCCGCGCAATGGAAATCATCGCCGAACTGGAACCGGATGCCCGTGGACCATACGCCGGGATGGTCGGTTATTTCGGCTTTGACGGCGCGATGGACACCTGTCTCGCCATCCGCACCATGGTCGGGCGCGGACGAACTGTCAGCGTGCAGGCCGGGGCCGGAATCGTGGCAGACTCTGATCCGGCCAGCGAATATCAGGAAACAGTCAATAAAGCCAGCGCCATGCTAAAGGCAATTGACATGGCCGAAACAAATTCATAAATTCAGATTACCCAAAGGAGAAACCCTATGGCTCCCAATCCCACCAAACCACGCATGTTGACCGGCGACCGTCCAACCGGCCGCCTTCATCTGGGACATTATGCCGGTTCGCTGGCCAACCGGGTCAAATTGCAGCATCAATATGATGCCTTTTTCATCATCGCCGACCTGCATACCCTGACCACCAAACCCGAGCGCGAATACATCATCAACATCCCCACATTTATCCGCGAAATTGTGCTGGATTACCTGGCGGTCGGCATTGACCCGCAAGTCAGTACCATTTTTGTGCAATCGGCGATTCCCGAAACCTACCAGCTGAACCTGATTTTCGAAATGCTGGTCAGCGTCACGCGCCTGGAACGTTTGCCGTCGCTCAAGGATATGGCCCGCGACGCCCACCTGGACTCGATGCCCTTCGGCTTGCTGGGCTACCCGGTGCTGCAGGCAGTGGATATCCTGCTGCCGCGCGCGCAGGTCGTCCCGGTTGGCAAGGATAACCAGGCGCACGTTGAACTGGCCCGCGAGATGGCACGTCGCTTCAACAATCTGTACGGTGAAGTCTTCCCCGAGCCGGAAGCTTTGATTGGCAACGTACCAACCCTGGTCGGCACGGATGGGCAATCGAAGATGAGCAAGTCGCTGAGCAACGCCATCTATCTGTCCGACGATGCCGCCACGGTCGAGACAAAGGTCAAGGGCATGTACACCGATCCCAAACGGCTGCGCGCCAGCGATCCCGGAACCGTGGAAGGCAACCCGGTTTTTGACTACCACGAGGCCTTTAATCCTGACAAAGCCGAAGTGGACGAGCTGAAAGAGCGCTATCGCGCCGGAAAAGTTGGCGACGTCGAAGTCAAAGCCAAATTAACCAAGGCCATCAACGCCATGCTCGATCCTTTTCGAGAAAAACGCGCCTACTATATCGCCCATCCCAAATTCGCGCAGGATGTGCTCGCGCACGGTATCCGCCGCATGCAAGCCGAAGCCCGCGAAACCATGGATTTCGTCCGCGCGGCGACCGGTCTTTCCTATTCGCTCGATCTGTTCGCAGATGAAATCGATCTATTCGGCGAATATGACGGCTAACCCGACCCAACCACAAGGCTGAAACCATGCTCGTTCTCATCGACAACTACGACTCATTCACATACAACCTGGTGCAATACTTTGGCGAACTCGGCGCGGAACTTCGCATTTTCCGCAACGACAAGGTGACTCTCGCCGAAATAATCGCGCTCCAACCCGATCATCTCGTCATCTCTCCGGGACCGGGCGAACCACTCAAGGATGGCGGCATCTCGGCTGAGGCGATGCGCCATTTCACCGGCAAAATCCCCGTGCTGGGAGTTTGTCTCGGCCATCAATGTCTCGGCGCGATTTACGGCGGCAAAGTCGACCGGGCGCCGCGCCTGATGCATGGAAAAACATCCCCGGTCAGTCACAACGGGCAGGGCATTTTTACAGGCATCCCAAGCCCCTTCGAGGCTATGCGGTATCACTCGCTCGTTGTCTATGACCCGGTTCCCGATGAACTGGAAATCACCGCCAGCACCCCCGAGGGCGAGATTATGGGGCTAAAACACAAAACCGCTCACACCTACGGCGTCCAGTTCCACCCTGAATCGATCCTGACCGAGCACGGCAAACAGCTTTTGCAGAATTTCTTGAACCTATAAAATTATGAAGGATGATGTATGAATTATGAAAAGGGTTTTCTTCATCCTTCATCCTTCATAATTCATCCTTCCGAATTGGAGTCATTATGCTCAAACCCTTTATCGCCAAAGCCATCAACCACACTGACCTGAGTGTCGATGAAGCTGAACAGGCCATGACCATCATCATGACCGGGCAGGCCACCCAGGCCCAAATCGGCGCGTATCTTATCACCCTGCGCATGAAAGGCGAAACCGTCGACGAAATCACCGGCTCGGTGCGCGCCATGCGCGCAGTGGCCGTCAAAGTGCCCGTCAGCGACCGCAGCAGCCCGGTCTACGACATCGTCGGCACCGGCGGCGACGGCGCTCACACCTTCAACATTTCTACCGCCGCGGCCTTTGTCCTCGCTGGAGCAGGCCGCCGCGTCGCCAAACACGGCAATCGCGCCGCCTCGTCCCAGTGCGGCAGCGCCGACGTCCTTGCCGCCCTGGGCTTCAACCTCGACCTGACACCTGCGCAGGTTGGCAAAGCCATCGACGAAATCGGCATCGGCTTCATGTTCGCTCCAAAATTCCATCCGGCGATGAAATATGCCATTGGGCCGCGCAAGGAAATCGGTCAGCGCACCATTTTCAACGTTCTGGGTCCGCTCACCAACCCGGCTGGAGCCGAAATCCAATTAACCGGCGTTTACTCCGCTGCACTGACTGAGCCGCTCGCGCACGTCCTGGCCAGCCTGGGCAGCCGTGCCGCGCTCGTCATTCATGGCGCTGGCGGCACCGACGAACTCAACCCGTGCGGCGTCAACCGCATCAGCCACCTGAAAGATGGCGCCGTCCGCACCTACGACCTCGACCCCGCCGACCTGGGCCTGGCGCGCGCCACCGTCGCCGACCTGCGCGGCGGCACCCCCGACGAATCCGCCCAAATGATGCGCGACCTTTTCAGCGGCCAGCCTTCATCCCTCAATGGTGCAATTCGCGACGCCGTTCTGCTGAACGCCGCCGCGACCCTGGCCGCCGAAACCGCCGACTTCGCCGCATGCATGGCCGCCGCCCGCGAAAGCCTCGACGGCGGCGCCGCCCTCGTCAAACTCAACGCGCTGGTCGAATTCTCGCAGTCTTTCGCCATCCAAGCCACCCTGTAAATCTGCGCATGCCCAACATCCTTGAAAAAATCCTCGCTCAAAAGAAAGTGGAAATTGCGGCGCTCGACGTTGTAGCCTTACGCCGCGCCGCAGAATCCGCGCCCGCGCCCCGGGATTTTCTAGCCGCACTGAATCGCCGCCGGAACGGACTCCCCGTTGCCTTGATCGCCGAACTGAAACGCGCCAGCCCCTCCAAAGGGCTGCTCGCCCCGCACCTCGACTTGTTCCAGGTTGCCGAACTCTACGCCGACAACGGCGCCGCCGCCATCAGCGTGCTGACCGACGAAAAGTTTTTCCTCGGCAGCCTCGACACCCTGCGCGCACTCCGCACCACGCACCCCGCACCCGTGCCCTTACTGCGCAAAGACTTCATCATCGACGAAGCCCAAATTTACGAAGCCCGCGCCAACGGCGCTGACGCCATCCTGCTGATTGCCGCCGCGCTGACCGATGACGCCCACTTCGCCGCCCTGCATGCCTGCGCCCTCAATCTCGGCCTGACTGTGCTGGTCGAAGTCCACGACGAAGCTGAAACCGAGCGCGCCCTGCGCCTGGCTGACGTTCGACTGATTGGCATCAACAACCGCAATCTCGCCACCTTTGAAGTCTCGCTCGCCACCAGCGAACGCCTGCGCCCGCTCATTCCCGCCGGGATTACCGTCGTCGCCGAATCCGGCATCTTCACCGCCGCGGACGTTGCCCGCCTCGCCACAGCGCAAGTGGATGCGATCTTGGTCGGCGAAGCCCTGGTGACCGCGCCGGATATTGCCGCGAAAGTGCGGGAACTTTCGAAGCATAGGTCATAGATCAAAGGTCGTAGATCGAGTGCAAATCGCGCTCCACAACCTACGACCTACGACCTGCAACCTATGACCTACGACCTGTGACCTACGACCTGTGACCCATATCAAAATTTGCGGAATCAAGACTTTGACCGATGCTCTCGCCGCCATTTCTGCGGGCGCGGATTTTTTAGGCTTCAACTTCTACCTCCAGGGTCTACGTTACATCGATCCCGCTGATTGCGGCCAGATCACTTCGGTATTGCGCAAAGACTTTGCGCACATTACGCTGGTCGGCGTGTTTGTCAACTCGCCGGTGGAAGAAGTACGGGCCATTCTGGAAACCGCGCATCTCGACCTGGCTCAACTGCACGGCGACGAGTCGCCACAGATGCTGGCGGCGCTCGGCGGACGGGCTTTCAAAGCATTTCGCGGCGTACCGGAGAATATAACGGGTCTGGCCCGCAGCGCAGCTCCCGCCCTGTTAGTGGATGCGGCTGTCAAGGGCCTGTACGGCGGCTCAGGCGTGGTTGCAGACTGGTCAGCCGCGGCGGAACTGTCGAAACGGGTTCCACTCTTGCTGGCAGGTGGATTAACGCCTGAAAACGTCGCTGAGGCCGTGCGGCGAGTCGAGCCCTGGGGCGTGGACGTGGCCTCAGGCGTGGAGACCAGTCCCGGCGTGAAAGATTCCGGCAAGATGAAGGCTTTCGTGCAGGAAGTCCAAGCTCCATTCACAAATCATTGAGGAACCATGACCCTTTTACCTCCCAAATTTGGCCCGTACGGCGGGCAATTCGTCCCCGAAACCTTGATTCCCGCGCTGATTGAACTGGAAGCGGCATTTGTCTCCGCGCAGAATGACCCGGAATTTCAGCGCGAGTTCGATCAGTTGATGGCTTCCTACGTTGGGCGACCCACACCGCTGACTTATGCGCGGCGGCTGTCGGAACAGCTCGGCGGCGCGCAGATTTACTTGAAGCGCGAGGACCTCGCGCATACCGGCGCGCACAAAATCAATAACGCGCTCGGGCAGGCGCTGCTGGTCAAACGGATGGGCAAACAGCGCATCGTGGCCGAGACCGGCGCGGGACAGCACGGCGTGGCTTCCGCCACGACAGCGGCGCTATTGGGGCTGGATTGCGTCGTTTACATGGGCGCGGTCGATATTGCGCGGCAGGAACCCAACGTTTTTCGGATGAAACTGCTCGGCGCGGAGGTGCGCCCGGTCACTTCGGGAACGCAGACGCTGAAGGATGCCATCAATGAAGCCATTCGCGACTGGGTGACGAACGTCCGCGACACGCACTATCTGCTCGGCTCGGCGCTTGGCCCGCATCCCTACCCCACCATGGTGCGAACCTTCCAGTCAGTGATTGGACGCGAGGCGCGCGAGCAAATGTTGGCAGAGGTTGGGCGTCTGCCGGATAGCGTGATTGCCTGCGTGGGCGGCGGATCGAACGCGATTGGCGTTTTCAGCGGCTTTGTGGACGATGCCGACGTAGAATTGATCGGCGTGGAGGCGGGCGGCAGCGGAATCGAGACCGGCAAGCACGCGGCGCGCTTTGGCGACCCATCCAAGGGACGGATTGGCGTCATCCACGGCACACGGACGTTTGTGCTGCAAACCGAGGATGGCCAGATCGCCGAGACTCACTCCATTTCGGCCGGGCTGGATTATGCCGCGATCGGTCCCGAACATGCCATGCTGCGCGACATGGAACGCGCCTATTACACTTCCGCCACGGATGACGAGGCGCTGGCGGCTTTTTCAACCTTGTGCAAAACCGAAGGGATTATCCCGGCGCTGGAATCGTCGCATGCCGTGGCAGAAGCCGTCAAACGCGCCCCCAAAATGCGCAAAGACCAGGTGATTTTGGTCAACCTTTCAGGTCGTGGAGATAAGGATCTGAACACGGTGATTCAAGAATTTGGCAAGGATGGGAGTTGGTAAGTTGGTAGATTGGTAAGCTCGGTACTTCCCAATTTCCCAATCCCCAATTTCCCAATCTATCCCCCCACAAGGACCCTATGAGCAGATTTGACGATGCTTTCAAAAACAAACCGATTTTTATGCCGTATTTCCCGCTGGGTTACCCAGATTTGGAGACTTCGCTTGATGTGTTGGAAGCGCTTGCCACCCACGGCGCGGACTTGATCGAGGTCGGGCTATCCTTCTCCGATCCGCTCGCGGATGGACCGATCATCCAGAAGGCCACCCAGAAAGCGCTGGAAGGCGGCATAACGGTCGCCAAGGCGCTGGCAGGTATAACAGAGCTGCGCCGGCGCGGCGTGACCATTCCGTTGGTTCTGATGGGCTATTTCAACCCGATGCTGGCTTACGGACTGGAGAAATTCGTCCACGATGCGGGCGAGGCCGGGGTGGATGGATTCATCATCCCGGATTTGCCGCCGGAAGAATCCGCGGAATTTGCGCTTATAGCGCAAACCCTCCCGCAAATCACAATGCTGGCTCCCACCACGCCCGATGAACGCATGGAAATGATCGCCCGCGGCGCAAAAGGCTTTATCTATCTCGTCAGCGTGACCGGCGTCACCGGCGCGCGGACAGGCCTGCCGGAAGGGCTGGCGGAGTTGGTGGAGCGGGTGCGGAAGCATACTTCCGTGCCGGTTTGTGTGGGATTTGGGATCGGTACGCCGGAGCAGGCCCAGGCTGTCGGCGCGGTTGCGGATGGAGTGATCGTCGGTTCAGCCTGCGTGCGGACGATTGGAGAGAGCGCAACCCCCGTCGAAACGGCACGACAGTTTGCACGCAGTTTCAAAGCGGCTCTGCGCTAGACTCAAAGGTCAGTCTGTTCTCGCCCCGCTTTGATCGCCAGCCCGGCCACCACGCTGCTGAACGCATTTGACTCTTTGACCTTTTCCGCGCCAAAGATGCGCGCCAGCATGGCCGTGAACAATGGAATATTCGATGAGCCGCCAGTCTTGACCACGGCGTCAATTTGCCCCGGTTCCAGGCCGGATTTCGCCAGGGTTTCGAACAACACCTGCTCCACCTGACCGACATAGTCGAAAATGTCGCTCTCAAACTGAAGACGAGTGTACAACTCCCACAGCGCAATTTCCTTGTCGTCGAGCGTGACCACCGTCGCACCCACGCTGGACAGGGCAATCTTGGCGGCCTCGACGCGGTTGTAGAAGGTGAACGCCAGGTCATTGTAAATCAGCGCCTGCAGCGCCTTCAAACGGACCGGCGCCAACCCGGCGCGGATGGCTTTATCGAGCGTGTTGCGATTCAACGGAGTGGCCAGTTCGGGCAGCGCCATCCAATCGGGCACGGCTTGAATCATCTCCAGGATTTCCGGTTGGTGGCTGATCTTGCCCAGGCCAAAGTGCGGCAGCATGCGCTTTTCGATGATGGCGCGATCGAAGTCACTCCCGGCAATATCCACGCCGCCGCTGGAGTAGACCTGACGCCCGCCCGGCGCGCCCAGCCGCATCACCGCAATATCCAGCGTGCCGCCGCCAAAGTCAAAAATAACCACATTCTGCGGCGCGGAAAGCGTCTGCTCATAATCCAGCGCAGCGGCGATCGGTTCCAGTTCAAAGTCAACCTGCTTGAAACCGGCTTCGTACGCCGCCTGCCGCAAAATATCCTCCGCCCGGCGATCGCGCTCGGGATTTTCCGAAAACTTCACCGGCCGCCCGAGCGTGGCCGACTCTATTTTTTCACCCAAAATCTGCTCGGCGCGGTTCTTGAGCAGCCCGAGATAAGTCTGCACCAGGTCACCGACCGTATAAAAGCGCTCGAAAATCTGCGTCCCATCAAAACCGTCCTTGCGCAGGGCGGTTTTTAGATACTGCAGCAGCCGTCCCGGCTTGAGTTCGTCCACGTAGACGAAAACATCGCGCACATATTGTAGCTCGCCGCCGTGATAGTCAATTTCCCCGGCCCACTGCCGCACAAAACGGCGCTGGCGGTTGACGTTATCGCGGTAATACAATTCAACCGCTTCCTGCCCGATCGAATATTTATAGTCGCGGGTGATGTACAGCACCGATTTGACCACTTCGGGCAGCACATTTTGACGGTCAAGCGGCAGCAGCTTCACGCGCTGGCCATCGTAAATCGCCACGCCGGAATTGGAAGTGCCGAAATCCAGGCCCACTTTCAGGCTCATGATTGGGGACTCTTTCCAGCGACAGCCGGGATGACGCCGATCGACAGCATCAAAGCCCCAGCGTGGATCGAACCCGCCCCCGCCACCTCGCCCGCCAAATGGACCGTTAACTGCCCTTCGCCATCCAGCACGACGATTTGATCCGTTTCCCGCGCCGCCACCGCGCCGATAAAGCGTGTGCCCTGGTCGAGCCGCGACGGTGGAATCAGCGCCTGCCCGCGCGACAACGGGGATTTCGAAAGTTCGAGAAAACCGCTTTCGCGCTGAATGACTTTGCCATTTTGCGTCAGGCACAGGATCGACTCATCCGCGTGCAGCCCAAAGGCCGCCACGAGATAATCAGTTGCATCCAAACGGATGCGGTCCTCGGCGGCGTAAGATAAATGGTCCACATCCAGGCCCAGCAGGCGGCCTTCACTGGTGACCAGGGCGAAGCGCTCTTTTTTCTGGCTCAAGACCACCTCAAAAGCCTGATCGGCTTTTTGAATGGCGCCCTTGCCCAGGTAGTGATTGGAAAAAACCGTCTGCGCCATGGAGGTCATGGTCTTTTTGACACAGCCGCGGCGGCTGGCCTGTAAAAAGAAATCCATCAGCGGCAGGCGCGAAAGCGGCAGCAGGCAGGCCAGCAATTCCCCGGCATGCGGTTCATCCGGCAAAGCGGCCTGCTCCCAGCTCCAGCTTCCGCCCACTTCCAGCGCTGGAATTTGCGTCACTGGGCGGGTACTGATGCGACCCGAGCTGAACAGCAGCAGTACTTCCTCCTGCGCCGGAATGGCCAGCAGGCGCGGCAGTTCGCCATCCGCGCTCAGTTCATCCATGATGCGCCCCAGCGCGCGCTGACCGCTCAGCGCCTCCAGGCCAATCTCCAGGCGGATGATGCGCCCGCGAGCGTTATACACCAGCAAATTGACCGTCAGCGTTTCAGCCGGGAGTTCGGCCAGCGCCTCGCCATCCGCGCCAAAGCGACGCTTGAGCAAATCCAACTGGTATTCGAGATGAACAATGCGCTTCTGATATTCCTGTACGCGGGTGCCATCCTGCAGGGCGATGTTTTCAGCCAGCAGTTCCTCGTTGCGCTCGCTCAGATCACGCATGCGCCCGGCGATCAACTTCAAAATCATCAGCGCCGAACCGGGCCGCGTCTCCGCTTCTTTAATCCACTCATCAATTTTGTCTGCGAAAGTCATGGGGATCATCCTCAAGCTTGATTATAAACCTTCCGTCCACCTGGACGCTTCTCTCATCCACCCGGACGCTTCTTCCGTCCACCTGGACAAAGGCTGCTTCTGGCAAAATTCATCCAAAAGCCGCTGCGCATTTTGAAATCAGTCGCTATATAATATTTTCATGGGGGAGTCAACCGTCGCAGCTCCCCCATCCACCAAGGAGGAGAAAATGTCAAACGCAAGCCTCGCAAGTATCCAAAATACCGCCAGACAAATGCTCTCGGCGCTGACAGCCAACGCCGAAGCCGTGAGTGCCTGTGGAGGCGGTGAAAATTTTATCCAAAGTGGCCAGTCCCAGCTTGAACTGGTGCAAACGCTCGATAGTGAGCAGGAAGCGCTAAAATCTGCGCTGCTGGCCAAAACTGCTGCGCTGGAGGCCGCCATCAGCGAACTCAAGCTGTGACAGTCCGAAGCGAACAACCTCGTCAAACTAACCTATCGGACCCAGCCCGAGAAATGGCTGGAGTTTGGCATCAAAGCCAAGCGCTAACCCTACCACCAGAGCTGCCCCACAGGTTGACCTGCGGGACAGCTCTGAAAAAAACACTTTTGGTAGGATTTTTTGTCCGCCTAAAAACGACCAAACATCCTGTACAATATCTTTATCTGGAATTATCCCTTTTACCTGCCTGCCAAAATCAAAGCGTTTCGTTGCTGCGAACCTGGCCACGCCATTCAACCCGAGTAGAAGCCATGCCCACACCTGAAATCACCCCGCAAGCCCAAGAATTTCTCAGCCGCCGCCTGATCGGCCGCCTCGCCACCGCTTCAGCTGAAGGACAACCGCACGTTATCCCGGTCTGGTTTTTGTGGGAGAATAACGCCATTTGGATCAGCTCCTACCGCTCCACGCGAAAAATCATCGACCTGGAGAGTAATTCCAAATGCGCCCTGGTGGTGGATGTTGACGACGCCCAGGGCGGGCTGACCGCCGTCATGCTCGAAGGCCGCGCCGAACTGGTCAGCACGCCGGAAAGCGCCGTCAAAGAACGCATCGAACGCGTTTACACCAAATACCTTGGCCCGCAAGGCCTGTTGGAAAAGGACCCGCAGACCTGGCTCAACTCTCCTGAAAATGTGCTCATCAAACTGACGCCCACACGCGTCAAAGCCTGGTGAAGCAGGCGATGGGTCTTTTCCACGGCAACTGATCCAGATGCCACCATGTTGTAATGTATACATTCCCAGCCTGCGTTATAAACGGGCAAAGGAAATCATCCATGACCAGTCAAGAAGAATTTTACAAAGCTCTCCTCGACAACCTTTATGATGGTGTCTATTTTGTCGATAACGACCGCATCATCACTTATTGGAATAAATCTTGTGAGCGAATTACCGGTTTTACACACGAACAGGTTATAGGAAAGTCCTGCCAGGATAACATCCTCAATCACTGCAATGAAGCCGGGCTGGAACTCTGCAAGACCGCCTGTCCGCTGACGCACACCATTGAAACTGGCAGACCACAAGAAGCTGAAGTTTATCTGCGGCACGCCCAGGGACATCGCCTACCCGTGCGGGTGCGCGTCTCGCCAATCCGTGATGAAAATGACCAGATCGTCGGCGCCGTGGAAACTTTCAGCAACAATGCGGCGCTCTTCAGCGCCCGCCACCGCATCCGCCGGTTGGAAGAAACCGTCATCATCGATACGCTTACCAAGGTCAGCAATCGCCATCATGGAGAAATGCGCCTGAAAACGGCCATCTTCGAATACCAGCAAAACAACATCCCCTTCAGCCTGCTTTTCATCGATCTGGATAATTTCAAACACATCAACGACTCTTTCGGCCACGAAACGGGCGACCGCATCCTACACATGGTTGCCAACACCTTGAAGCTCAACTTACGCCAGACCGACACAATTGCGCGCTGGGGTGGAGAAGAATTTGTGGTTCTGATGGAAGTCAACCTGCCAGATTCCAACCAAAATATCGCTGAAAAACTACGCAATCTGATTGCGCGCTCGCGCCTGCAGCTCGGAGAAAGCGATATTGGAGTCACCGCCTCGATTGGCGCCACCACCGTTCAGCCTGACGATACCATCGAAAGTATTGTCGCCCGCGCAGACGGATTGATGTATCAGAGCAAAGCTGCCGGGAAAAACCGCGTCACGCGCGCCTGAGCCAACCTGTCACTGCCTTATTAAACGCCTACGTCCCCACGCTGTTTTGTGGGGACGTAATATTTCCTGGGCGGTAAATCAATTCAAGTCAAATGGATATTCGATCCAAGACTGCTTCATCTGGTTTATTATTTGATTTTAAAGTACCCGCGCATGCAATAATACTGACCGAGTGAGCCTCCGCCCCTGAAGTTAGTATGTTTTGTATACGAGCCTTTGCAAGCCGAGGCAGTAACAGTATAGGTGTAAATGTCGGGTTCAACTTTAATCGTTGATTTTCCTTGCGGGATGGTAAAGGTATAGCTTTTCAAGCCTGTAAATGACATATTCAAAATCCCGCCAGTCATGTTATTGATTTTGATTGTAACCAGATTGGGGATGACGACCGCCCCAACTGCGCTGACGTCGTTGACTCGAATGGTTGCCGCCGCCGCATCCGCCTTGGCATAGACCGGGGATGGAGTCCAGGCTGAAAGAACGAGCATTGCTGCAATCAAAATGGTGATGTAACGAAACGTTTTCATGTGTCCTCCGAGTAAAGAATGCCCTACAAATTATCCATGCCATCACCGAAACGACATGGTCGAACCGCCCAGAGTGAAGCAACAAATTCAGTATACCCTTGTTGGCGTCGATTTCAAGTGGCAAATGGCACCCGAGACCGTCTGGGGGAAAGCCGAATGCAAAGCACGCTCCCACATCCACAAAGGAACGCGATCAGCTAATTATTTTCAGCTCACTGTGAGTCGCAGTAATAGACGAGGTTTCCGCCATCCTTGAAGTTTCTGCGCTGCTCATGGAGATTGCTGCAAGCTGTCGAAATCGCGGTGATGCGATAACGTCCCGGCAAGATCAAGAACTTCGCCGTTTTATCAACGATTGTAAAATAATACGTTTTTGGACCGGCCAGGGTAATAAACAAAGTACCGCCGCTCCGGTTTTTTACATACAACGGAACCACGACGGTCGTAACCGCATCCGCCGAAAAACTTGGGCTGAGCGGGGCAACCGTCACAGGCTTATCCGCCTGACGCGCAGAAACCGGTGAAGGCGTCCAGGCTGAAAGAACAAGGATCGCAACGATCAAAAGACTAATGGTACGTAAAGTTTTCATATTCCCTCCGAGAATATTCACTCCGGCTGATACCGGCGGTCTCAACTTCCCTGCCGGGGGTAACTTTACCAATTATAGCAAGAAATACCTTGCTTTATACACGCAAATTATCGTTTTAGGCGACATTTCTGCGTGAAACTCTGACAAATCGCTAATTATTGGAATTCAATCACTTGATATAATCGGACTTACATTGTCAATAAAGGAGTTCGGCAGCATGAATCAGGCGCGCAAGATTAAGAACATTATTGAACCGCAATTCGTCATGGAGGGTGCTGGCGTACGCCTGCGCCGCTCCATCTCACCCCACCCCAGTAATCGTTTCGACCCGTTTCTTTTATTCGACCATTTTGCTTTTAACGACCCGTTGGAAGGCCCGATCGCCGGGTTTCCGATGCATCCGCATCGCGGCATCGAAACGGTGACATATATTCTGGAAGGCTCGGTCAATCATCGCGACAGCCTGGGGAATTCTGGCATGATTGGCCCCGGCGATGTGCAGTGGATGACCGCTGGTGGCGGAATCATGCATGAAGAAATGCCGCGGCGCGGACCAAGCGGTCAAATTTACGGCTTTCAGCTGTGGGTAAACCTGCCAGCGGCGCTGAAAATGTCGCAGCCGCGCTACCAGGGCGTCAGCGCAGAACAAATTCCCAGCGTGGATCAAGATGGAGTTAAAGTCCGCGTGGTAGCCGGGGAGGTTTTTGGAGTAAAAGGTCCAGTAACGGAGATTGCCGCCAATCCGGTCTATATCGATGTAACGCTGGCGCCGGGCGCTGAATTCGTCCAGGAGGTCCCGCACGGTCACACCGCGGTAGCGTACGTGTTCGAGGGCAGTGGATATTTCCGAAGCGGCGAGACAGGCTCGGGTGAGTCTCAAGCGGTATCCGCTGTCAAAATGGTGCAGTTCGAAGATGGGGATCATATCCGGGCGCAGGCAAAGTCCGATTCGTCCTTCCGTTTTATGCTGATGGCCGGGGCGCCCTTTATGGAGCCAATTGTCCCTTACGGGCCGTTCGTAATGAATACTGTGGAGGAAATTCAGCAGGCGCTTTTGGACTTGAGAAACGGCACTTTTGTGAAACAATAAAGTACAATGGGCGGAATTAACCGCCCATTTTCTTTTCCTGGAGAAGCCATGGCACAAACGAAAGTCGTATTCGGTGACCGCATCGCCAAAGAAGGGGAATTGCGCCTGGGCAGTTCGGCCGTGATTTTTGACGCGTTGCGCGAAAAGGTTTTGCTGACGCAGCGCTCAGATAATGGTCAGTGGTGCCTGCCAGGCGGGCGCGTGGAAGCGGGCGAAAGCGTGGCGGAGGCTTGCGCGCGCGAGGTGTGGGAGGAAACCGGCTTGCAGGTGCAAATTACGCGCCTGGTGGGTGTTTACAGCAACCCCAACAAACTGGTGGTTTATCCGGATGGCAACAAGGCGCACATTATTGCCTTGAGTTTTGAAGCGGAAGTGACCGGCGGCGAGGCTGGCCTCAGCAACGAGACGACGGCATGGGGGTTTTTCACTGACAAAGAAGCTGAAGGCCTTGAAATGCTGGCCGGTCACCTGGAACGCATCAAGGATGCTCTGACCGGCCAGGTGGGGCTGATCAAATAACGAATGGAAGGATTATCGCGCATGGAAAAATCGCTTTCGCCCTCTTCGCAAAAAATACAGGATGCACTGATCGCGCTCGGATATTCACTGACAGTGGTTGAGTCCGAACTGCACACGCGCACCGCGCAACAAGCCGCCGATGCGGCCGGATGCACGCTCGGACAAATCACAAAGTCGTTGATTTTCAAGGGCAAAAACTCCGGGAAACCGATCCTGGTGCTCACCAGCGGCGTAAACCGGGTGGACGAAACCCGCATCAGCGCTTACGCCGAGGAACCAATCGGACGCGCCGACCCTGAATTCGTCCGCACGGTGACAGGTTTTGCTATCGGCGGAGTGCCGCCCATCGCGCACAATCAACCGATGGAAACGTATCTCGATGAAGATTTGATGCAATACGAAACTGTCTGGGCGGCGGCTGGAACGCCTAATTCGATCTTTGAACTGAGCCCCGATCAGCTCAAAACCATGACCGGCGGACGCGTTGTCCAGGTGAAATAAAGTTCCGCAGCTGATGAATATTTCAATCCAAACCCCGCTGATTAGCGGGGTTTGGATTCCGCAAAGGTGGGATTTTCTGCGTAAAATGTTATACTTTGCACCCGGATAATTTTCCCATGACGAATAAAAACCGCGCGCTATCATTTTTATATTTCCTGCTGCCTGCGCTCACAGCGACCATTTTCTTGGCCGCCATGCCAACTGACGGGCAAAACGCAATTATTTTTGGCTTTTCAAAAAGCCGGTTGATGGTGGCCGCCGCCCTTTTCCTTGGAATACTCGTCTCATTCATGTTGGCTGTTACCATCTGGCAAAGACCGGAACGCGCGAGTCAATGGCTGGGAGGAAAAATCAGCCTGCCGCTGATTGCCATTTCCAGCGGATTAATTTTCGGCGCGGCAAGCGCCATTCTGTCCATCCCGGATAAATATCTGGGCGAAATGTGGGCCATCGCGGAGCGTATCCATCCACTAGTGATCTGGTTGATGCTGACCAGCCTGCAAGTCATCCTGGGGCTGATTGGCTGGCAAATCAGCCGGGGGAAGGCGTACAGCGGAATTCGCTGGGAAACCGTCAAAGCAGGCGGAATCAGTCTGGCAATTCTCGTTTTACTGTGGGCTTTTATAGCCCTGACCGGCTTGGGGTTGAACGGTGAAAGCAGCTTTTGGTCAAAAGCAGGAGTTCCGCTGCTCTGGCCGCAGATTTATCTGGCGCTTGGACTTGCCCTTGGGTTTCAGATTGCGCTTGCGCGCGCGAAAAATTACTCCACGAAAGCAATCTGGTTGGATATCGGCGCTATCGCCCTGATTGGGCTGGCAGCTGTAGTGCTGTGGAATCAGCAATCTTTCGTGCCGGGCGTTTTTAATACGCAGCCCAGGCCGCCCAGCAACGAAATTTATCCCATCAACGACTCGCTCATATTTGACTTATCCGCGCAAAAGATGCTGGTTGGCGGGAATTTAATGTCCGATGCGCAAGACAAACCCACTTACATCGCTTATCTGGCAATCATGCACTTGCTGGCCGGGAGTGGTTTTGCAAATTTCTACCTGCTCCAAATCATCAGTTTTGCATTTATCCCGATCTGTGGCTTCTGGCTCGGAAAAAGTTTACATTCACGCCCTTTGGGATTGCTGTTTGGCGTTTTGCTGGTCATCAAAGAACAAAACGCCATCGCCCTGACCAATTACATCCACGTTTCCACTTCCAAAATGATTTTGAGCGAGCCGCTGACCACGCTGGGGATTCTCTTGTTTACGATTCTCCTGGTACGCTGGCTCAAATCGCCTCGATCAAACAATCCAAACCTGTGGTTCGCGGGCGGCGTGCTGGGACTGACAAGTCTCGCGCGATTAAATTCCATCACCATTCTCCCGGCGGCGATTCTCTTGGTAGGCCTGGCGATTAATTTCAAGTGGAAGCGCTGGCTGACAGCCTCCGCCCTGATCGTTTTTTTCGTTTTGTTGAGCGCCCTGCCCTGGATAACGCGCAGTTATATCATCACTGGCAACCCGATCAGCTTTATTACCGGAAAAACTAGCGGCGTCCTGGTCAATACACGCTACAACCCGATTGTCAACCAAAACCCCGTTCAAAACAGCACTCTCCCGGAATCAAAATGGGAAAAGTATCTCAAGCTCGGGCAGGGCATGGCCTCCAATTACCTGCACAACCTGGTTGGGATTACGCTCATGTTGCCACCAGCGCTGGAAACCTATCGGTTACTTGACATGGTGCGGCTGCCATATTGGAAAACAGATTGGAATGGAAGTCTGGCAGTTGGCGGTTTCTGGATTATTCTCGGGATTCTGACACTCACCGCGCTGGGAATCGCCGCGGCATGGACCCGGTGGCGCGCCGCCGGGCTGACACCGTTGATCGCAATTTTGGGATACAACCTGACCACTGCCGTTTCGCTGACTTCCGGCGGACGATATCTCGTCCCCATCGATTGGGGAGTGTTATTTTATTTTTCAATTGGATTATTTGAAACGGCGCTCTGGCTGTTGGCTCTCTTTGACTGGCCGCAGACAAACGAACCAGTATTGGCTCAATCTTCCAGGGCTGGAAACGGGAAAAACTATCAGCGACTGATCCTGACCGGTCTTTTATTCCTTTTCTTGGGCGCAGCGCCGGTTCTGTTGGAGAATCTTCCGCCAGAACGTTATCGAACCAAAGTCAACGTGGATGATTTTATCCAGGCCAACCGGTCGCTTCCAACAAATTTAGCCGAAAGCATCACTCAGCTGGCAAAAGATCCACAGGCAAAGGTATTCCAGGGACGCGCGCTTTATCCACGCTATTATGGTGAAAATAAAGGCGATGGCCCCACGCTCGAAGAGGATGCGCTGATCGGCAGCGCGGGCTTCGATCATCTGTCGTTTTTACTGATTAACGACAGCGCGGAGACCGCGGTCATTTTGCCAATCAACGGAAAGCTCTCCCCCATGATCGCTGGCGCGGATACCTGGATGGTTGGCTGTCAACGGGCGAATTACATCGAAGCAGTCCTGGTGGTGTTCCGAACCAAAGACGCCAGCAAGGTGTATCAGCAAGAGTCATTGAAGACGAACTGCCAATAAGGCGACAGCGCAGAATCAAAAACGAGAAATGAGTTTTGGCTCATTTCTCGTTTTTGATTGTCAGTCAACTGGCGGTTATTCTTCGAGCGCTTCCTTGGCCTTCTTGGTCTGTTTGCCGCGATCTTCGGTGTCCAAAATACGCTTGCGGATGCGGAAGGTCAGCGGCGTCACTTCCAAAAGTTCATCGTCAGACAGGTACTCAATTGCTTCATCGATTGACATCTGGCGCGGAGGCGTCAGGCGGATTTCCATGTCGCCGCGCGCTGAACGCATATTGGTCAGGTGTTTTTTGCGGCAGAAGTTGATGGCAATATCACCGCCACGGCTGTTCTCGCCAATCACCATGCCCATATAGACCTGCGTGCCAGGGATAACGAATAAAATACCACGATCTTCAGCGCCCTTCATCGCGTAGGCGGTCGTTTCTCCAGCTTCCATCGCCACCAGCGAGCCAGTGGAACGAGTCGCCATGGCCCCGGCCAATTCGTCATAGCCGTTGAATAGCGAGTGCATGATGCCCATCCCGCGCGTGGCGGTCAGGAACTGATAGCGGAAACCAAGCAAGCCACGAGTTGGCACCACATAGATCAGGCGCACATGACCGTCACCGGTATCTTCCATGTTCATCATCTTGCCACGCCGCCCGCCGAGCATTTCGACCACCACGCCGACAGTATCCGCGCTGGTTTCGATATGCACTTCTTCGAATGGTTCGAGCAAACTGCCGTCATCGGCCTTGTGGAAGATAACTTCAGGCCGCGAAACCTGAAACTCATAGCCTTCGCGGCGCATGGTCTCGATCAGAATAGCAAGATGCAGCTCACCGCGTCCGGAAACCAGGAAGGTCTCCGCGGATTCGGTTTCAGCAACGCGCAAAGAGACGTTCGTGCGCAGTTCGTCGAACAGGCGCTCGCGCAGTTTGCGGGAGGTGCTCCACTTGCCTTCACGGCCCGAAAATGGCGAAGTATTGACGCCAAAGGTCATCCGCACCGTCGGCTCTTCCACTTTGATGGTGGGAAGCGCGACCGGATTCTGCGGGTCGGCGAGAGTCTCGCCGATGGCGATACCCTCCAAACCGGCCAGAGCGATAATCTCCCCGGCGCTGGCTTCAGGAACTTCGACCTTGCCCAACCCGTGATGGATGTACAGATAACGGGCGGTCTCCGCTAAATTGGAGCCATCCACCGTCAGACGGGCCAGCTTTTGACCGGCCTTGATCGTCCCGGCGAAAATACGTCCCACGGCAGTGACGCCGCGATAGTCATCGTAGCCCAAAGTGGTGACCAGCATCTGGAGCGGAGCGTCCATATCCACGTTGGGGGGCGGGATGTGGCGCAAAATGGTCTGGAACAAAGGCTCCAAATTGGGACCAAGGTCAGGGGTAAGTCCGGCGCGTCCGACAGTGGCCTGAGCATAAATAACGGGGAAATCCGCCTGTTCGTCCGATGCTCCCAATTCTACGAACAAATCGAAAGTATCGTTCAAGACGCGGGCGGGTTCAGCATCCTTGCGATCGACCTTGTTGACAACAACGATGGCTTTATGCCCACGTTCGAGGGCTTTCTTGAGCACAAAACGGGTCTGCGGCATGGGACCTTCAGCGGCATCAACCAGCAGCAGCACACCATCCACCATGTTCATGACACGTTCGACCTCACCACCAAAATCGGCGTGGCCGGGAGTATCGACGATATTGATCTTGACCGTTTCGCCAGTGACCGGATCCGGGATGGTAATGGCGGTGTTCTTGGCGAGAATGGTGATGCCGCGCTCGCGCTCAAGGTCATTCGAGTCCATGACGCGTTCGGCCACCTGCTGGTTCTCGCGGAAAGTGTGCGATTGGCGCAGAAGAAAATCAACCAGAGTTGTTTTGCCATGATCGACGTGCGCAATAATGGCGATGTTACGAATATCAGTTCGCTCTTTAATCATATTTACCTTTACCCAACGTAGGGGCGACCAGTCGGTCGCCCCTACAAATTTCACATGGAAAAACCCCGGCCAACGGACCGGGGTTCCGGCTATCGATGTCTATTTTATCAGAGTATGACAGTTTTGGGGAAGAAAATCTGCCGTCAGACAAAAAATGCCAGCCCATCCACTTTGGACGACTGGCACAGGCCAAAACATGATAACACTATCCGGGCGGAGCGATAATACCCAGGACTGCCACATAATGCGCCGCCGCGCCCACCAGGACGAAGATATGCCAGACTTCGTGGTAGCCAAACTTATCAGGCACAAAATCAAGGATCTTGGTGGAGTAGACGACTGCGCCAAGCGTATAAACCACTCCACCCACAATCAGCCAGGTCAGCGCAAAGGGCGAAAGTGCCGTGAGCATTTGTCCGGCGGCAGAGACACACAGCCAACCCATCAGCACATAGACGCCCGCTCCAAGCCAGCGTGGTTCTTCGATATAAAACACTTTGAACAAGATTCCGACAATCGCAATCGACCAGACAATCCCCAGCAAGCCCCAGCGAAAGAAACCGGTAAAGGCATTGATGCAAATCGGAGTATAAGTCCCGGCAATCAGCAGGTAGATGGCGGAATGATCGATCTTGCGCAGAATTTCCACAATTTTTGGGCCGGCCTTGACCGAATGATACACAGCGCTGGCTGAGAATAACAGGATCAGGCTGACACCGTAGATCAGCACCGAAGCGACCTTGGCCACCCCGCTCCAGGCAAACACCAGCAAGACAATCAGGGCAAAGAAGGCAGCAATCGCGCCGCCCATGTGAGTTAATCCGTTGACAGGTTCACGTAATTTTGAGAACATGGAATATCCTTTCAGAAATAGAATAAACTGATGATACTCGCAGCGCTTCCGCCCTGCCTGTCATCAAGCTATCAACTGGCAATCAGTATGATATAATCCCAAAACGATGCGTTACGAAATCTCTGGCGACTACAGCATTCTTTATATCGGCATGCGCGGCTTCATTGCAGCCCGCTGTCCTCGAATCGCGCCTGTCCACCAGAGTCACTGATTTCGCAATCAATCACGTCAAACTCTCCGCCGCAGGTTGCTCTGCGGCGTTTTTGTTTAACCCAACCAGCTCATCTAAAAAGAGTAAACATGATCTCCATCAGCCTGTCCAATACCACCCTCATCCTTGGCGCGCGCGCCATTTTCCGCAATCTGAACTGGGAAATTCAACACGACCAAAAAATTGGCCTGATTGGGCCGAACGGTGCGGGGAAATCATCCTTGCTGAAACTGATTACCGCGGAGCACAACCCCGAACCCGGCGGCCAACTCGTAAAAGCGAAAGGCGTGACCATTGGCTACCTGCCGCAACACCCGGAATTTGATCCGCAAAAATCCGCGCTGACTCTGGCGCTGGAAGGAAATCCGCGCCTGGCCGAAGTCGAATCCGAGCTACACCGCGTGGAAACGAAAATGGGCGATCCGGAAGTCTACAACAACCCCAAAGCACTGCACCGCGCCCTCGAAACCCAGCAAAAACTACTGGATGAGTACGAAGCCCTGGGCGGAGCAAATTATGCCGCGCGCGTCTATGAACTACTCAAAGGTCTGGGACTACCCGAATCCGATTTCGACAAACCCGTCAGCCTGCTCAGTGGCGGACAGAAAAAACTGATCGGCCTGGCGCAACTGTTGCTGTTGCGGCCCTCCGTCCTGCTGTTGGATGAACCCGATAATCATCTCGATATGCCCGGAAAGGCTTATCTCGAAAAACTGATTCAAGACTACCCCGGCGCGGTCGTGCTGATTTCTCACGATCGCTACATCCTGGATGCGGTTGTGACTCACATCACCGAAATCGAAGATGGCCGCCTGGCAACCTTTTCAGGCAATTACACCGAATACATCGTGGACAAGGAGCAGCGTCTCGCCCGGCAGGACGAACTTTACCAGATCCAGCAGCGCACCATCCACCGCATGGAAATGGCCGCCCAGCGCTACAAACTGTGGACTGAATTCAACGATAAATTTGCTACCCGTCTGCACGCCATGCAGGCGCGCATTGAGCGCATTGAGAAGATAGAGCAACCGTCCCTCGAACGCCGCCAAATGGGGCTAGAACTCAGCGGCTGGCGCGGCTCCAACCAGGTGCTGGAATTTGTCGGGGTGAGCAAATCCTTCCCGGCGCGGCCCATCCTGAAGAGTATCGACCTGCTGATTCGGCACGGCGAACGAGTCGGGTTGATTGGGGCAAACGGCGCGGGGAAATCGGTACTGCTGCGGCTGATCCTGGGAACGGAACAGCCCGACTTGGGTGAAATCAAAATCGGGCCGAGTGTGAAGGTCGGCTATTATGCCCAAGAACATGAAACGCTCGATTTCAGTCAAACGCTGATCGAAACCGTGCGCCGCGCCGCCAACATGACCGAATCCAATGCTGTGGCGCTGCTGATTCGGTATTTGTTCACCTATCAGCAAGCCACCCAAAAAATCGGGTCGCTTTCAGGCGGAGAACGCAGCCGCCTGCAGCTGGCGCTGCTGGTGCTTTCGGGCGCGAACTTCCTGCTGCTGGATGAACCCACCAATAACCTGGATATCGCCGCCGCGGAAGTGCTCGAAAACGCCCTGAACGATTTCAACGGCACCGTTCTGGTCATCTCGCACGACCGCTATTTTCTGGATCGCACTGTCAACCGGATTTTTGAATTGAAGGCGGGAGACGTCAAGGAGTTTATCGGCGGCTACAGTGATTATCAGGAAAAAATAAAAGGAGACAATCGCTCATAGAGTGATTGTCTCCCGAAAACCAGGTATGCTTACTTGGCCTGGTAAAGTTGAATTTCAGGAATATACCGAAAATCCTTGAGATTAAGTGTGTACAGTGGCAATTTATGCCGCAAAGCTGTTGCCGCGATCAAAGCATCCGAGATGCGTAACTTGTGGCTCAAGGCATATTCATCAAGCAATTTCAAAAATATGGATGAAATTTCACCGTCAAGGGGGATTTGCGTCAATAAACCAAGATGCTTTTAAATTTTCCGCATTTCACGCTTATCGCGAGCGCCAAAATACAGATCACCAACCGTAACGACGCTGACAACCAGATTCGCAACACCTTCCTGGCGTAAATTACCCCGTACTTCCAGATTATCCTTGTAAAACTCGATCAGGATATTGGTATGTAATTTGTTCCATATCAGTCATCTCCGTGAACGAACGCTACAGGTAATTATACGTCAAACCAGCGTTCATTCTACTTTTCATCTCCACAAACCAGTATAATTCCAACATGCGACGCAACCAGGAAGCGTTTTTCATCCTCCTTTGGGCAATTCTGTTCGGTGGATTTGTCCGTTTTTACCCGGTCATGCAGGCCGGGTTTCCGATCAACGATGGCGGCCTGTTTTATCAGATGATACTCGATCTGCTGGCCCACAACTTCCGCCTGCCCGCCTTTGCGAGCTACAATGGCGGCGTCCTGCCGTTTGCCTATCCGCCCTTCCCTTTCTACTTCTCGGCGCTGCTCGTCAAACTATTCCAGCTCGATCCGCTCCAAATCCTGCGCTGGCTACCCGCGCTGCTCGCCACACTCGGGCTGATTCCGTTTTTTCTGCTGGCGCGCGAACTTTTTCGCGACTCGCTCAAGGCGGCACTGGCGACTTTTGCCTACGCCATGCTGCCGGAGAGTTTCGCCTGGCTGATCATGGGCGGCGGATTGACGCGCGCAATGGGACGTTTGTTTGCGCTTTTGACTTTATTCCTGGTCTACCGGCTTTATACGACCCGTCAACGTCGACTCATTCTCCCCGCAGCCCTGTCCACCGTTTTATTGTGTTTGAGCCATCCTGAAGCCACGGTCCACACCCTCGGCATGGTGGCCGTTTTCTGGCTTTTCCGCGCCCGCAGACGGGATTCTGCCATCCATTCAGCGCTGGTGGCGCTGCTCGTGCTGCTGTTTTCCGCGCCCTGGTGGTGGACGGTGACTCAGCAGCATGGCTGGCAAATCTTCCGCGCCGCCGCCCAAACCGGTTGGCAAAATGCCTTTGGGCTGACCTTTCTGTTGAGCGATTTCACCTTCGAGCTGGGACTCAGCTTGATCGGCGTCCTGGCGCTGATTGGCTTGCTGGCGCAATTGCTGCGGCGCGAGTTCCTGCTGCCACTGCTGTTGTTGGTACCGGTGCTGCTTGAACCGCGCAGCGCCCCGACCGTCGTCACCATCCCGCTCGCGCTGCTGGCCGCTGAAGGGCTGGTGGAGGTACTCTTCCCAGCTTTTGCGCGGCTGACGAAACGGCAGGCAAGCCCGGATGAGTCCGAGTCCACGCTTTCGGCGCTGAACGGCCCGCTTCGTCCGGTCACAACTTTTTATCTGCTTTATCCCATTCTGGGAGCTTTTTCCATCGCCATGATTTTGTCAGCCAATGCGCTGCAGCCCGCCGAGCTGAGCGCCATGCACTGGATCAAGGATAATACGCCGCAAAGTGCGCGGTTCGTGCTGGTGACGCCCACCACCACCGATATGGATACACCGCTGCAGGAATGGTTCCCGGTTTTGAGCGGGCGCGTCAGTCAGAACGTGGTGCAGGGTTATGAGTGGCTGGGACGCGAAATCTTTTCGCGCCGCCGTGAGAATTTTGCACGGCTGAACGCCTGCGCCTATCAAACGGAGGACTGCCTGGCGCACTGGCAAGCCGCCAGCGGCCTGGATTTTGATTATCTCTATCTGACGCCGGTTTTCGCGCGAACCTATTATGAATATTCAGGGCTGGCGGGCCAAGTTGTGGGGAATTCGCTGTTGTACGCACTGCAAGCCTCGCCATACTACGAACAGGTTTATGCTAGGGATGAGATTTACATCTTCCGAAAGCTTAAATGAAAAAGAGCGCAGCCATGACCCCGATTTAACGGGGGCTGCTGCGCCCTTTCCTATTCACAAATCACTGCTGACTTAAGTGCCTTCCTGCCAGGAATTCAGGTACTTGACCTGTTCGGTGGTCAGGGTGTCGATCTTGATGCCCATCGCGTCGAGCTTGATGCGCGCGATTTCGGCGTCAATGTCGGCGGGCACGGAGTAGACTTTCTTCTCCAGTTTGCTGGCGTTCTTGACCATGTATTCAGCGGCCAGAGCCTGGTTCGCGAACGACATATCCATGACGGAGGCCGGGTGACCTTCGGCGGAAGCCAGGTTGATTAAGCGGCCTTCGCCCAGGATGTTGATCTTGCGGCCATCCTTGGTTAGGTATTGGTCAACAAACGGGCGAA
>CAILYI010000176.1 GCA_903838415.1 uncultured Anaerolineae bacterium
GCAATATTGGGATGTGGTTTCCGTACTATGGGTGCTTTATCATCTAAAATTGATACCACTACCTCAATCTCATGATTCAAAAAAGACTCGGGTAGTTCGATGGTTAGCCGAGTTGATTGAATATCGGCATAGTGTCGTTGAATCTGCATTGTCGTATTAACCTATTACTCTTGAGAGTCCTCTCATATTTGCTTTACCCTATCGCACAGAGCATCCAAGACACTCATGACGAAAGTTTGGTTGGCTTGGGCGAAGCTTTTCAAAACCAAGCGTTGATTCAGAGTAATTACCCGGTCGATACGCACCCAACTAATCAGCGGCAATCCACCTGATGCCAACACCGATTCCGTAATCGGTATTGATAGCGGATGATGGGATCGCGAAGTGACCCCCACGGCCAAGAAATCGCCAAACTTATCCGGGTCAGTCAGCGCCAGTACTGGACGGTTTTTATTGGCGGATAAATCGGAAAAAGGGAAAGGTACTAAGACTATTTCACCCCGTTTACAGGTCATTCCATACCTCATCTTCTGGGTTATCCCAAATAGATTTCATGGATTCGGATTGTGCATTCATTAAATCCTCCCATTCTTCACGATCATGGTTTTCCTTCATCTTGAGATAACCGATAAAATCTAAAACTTCGCGGGTTTGCTCGTCGGGCAGTGTCTTGATCTGTTCAAACGCCAATTCAGCCAAGTTCATGGGAGCCTCCTAATAGAATTTAGTTTGATAATTTACTCGATAGTCTATTGATTATCGGCAATTGCCTGACTTTTTCAACCTCTTCAACCAACATGCGCTTCTCTTCCACACTTAATGTTGACAAATCGCCACCTTGGAAATACACCAAGGTTTTGAGGCTTTCGCTCGGTTGAAATTCTATGCCAAATAATGCCCTCGCAGCAGCCAAGCCATTTTCCAATTTCATTCCGGCATTGAGCGTTGCGGCAATATCTTGGTAATCTTTTGCTTCCACCCGTTGTAGCAATACTTTAAGTTGGGTCGCCAATAAATCCTCCAGCGAGGCCACCAACAGAACCCCTCCCTCGGTGAATTGCGGTTCTCCCACCCTGCCAAAATCAATGCCGCCAAAAAATGAAAGTTTGACTGCGCCTAGCCCATTTGAATTTTCATGCAATACGGTCAAACCATCGGCTTGTTGTTGTAAGACAGTGGCGAATTTGAGTAATGGCAACGTAGAATAGAGCGATTTTATATCCAGTTGACGTTCGGTGAAAAAATCAAAATCCACCGAAGCTCTATGGCCTAGTTGCAGGGCAACGGCAGTGCCACCATATAACACATAACCAAAGGAAACAAGAGGGTTTAACTGAGGCAAAAGCGCCTTCTGTTCGATAGGTAATATTTCCAAATGGGGTATGAAAAAGCCATTCATGGCAAACACCGCTTGGGTAAATCTGGCACTTGATCCAACTTAGATATGCCAAGTCGGTAATGCCAATAATGCCAAGACCGTTCATTGAACTCGCCGGCTTCGGCATCTCTCA
>CAILYI010000177.1 GCA_903838415.1 uncultured Anaerolineae bacterium
GCATTATCTCTTCCCGACTTGTTGCGTTATCCCTTGACAGCAGGCTGCATCCATCCGAAGCGGCCTGCTGGAAGAAGACTGCTTTGGATGGTCTTTGCGGGAATGCGGCTCATTCGATCCAATCATTCAACCAGCGCACCTGCCCAACCCAGCCTTCTGACTCAGTTTCATTCAACATCCTGTCCAGCGCGGGCAACAACTCGGACAAAGGCTTTTGCGCCGAAAGCAGGATGCCAGCATGTTGCGGATAGCGTTTTGCCAGTTCCATATAATCGCGCACATTGAAAGTGAAAATCACGCGACCCTGGGCAGTTGCGCCAAGTAGCTGATTGGTGTCATCTGCATCCAGCGCCATCCACGCATTGGGAGTGCGCGTGACATCCTGTCCGCGCCCCACCAGCGGCTTGTGCAGGGACTTTTTCGAGGTGTCGGCATCCAGATGCAGGTGAGTTTTAGCCACGCTTTGGCGCCAGGGCTTGCTCTACTTGCAGATTTGCGTCAATTTCGGCACGATGCGCCTCGTAAAATGCCAGCGCCTCTTTGATTCGCGCCACTTCCTGATCATATTCATCCGCAATTTGTTCCAGCGCTAAGCCCTGCCTGATATCCAATACTAGCGTTTGCACCCGTAAACCTGAGCCTCGCAAAACCGGGGTCACGCTGCCCGCCGCGCCGCGCCGGTAAGTAATACCAGGAAATTTGGGGTCATCCACTCCAGACCGCAAGGAGGCCACTTTATCGGCCACTGACCACATGATGAACTGATTGAGCGAAACTCCCTGGCGCGAGGCCCACTCCTCGGCTTCCTGCTTCAAATTGGTTGGCAAATTCAATGCGTAGCGTGTCATTTTGCACTCCTTGCCCGAGCAGAGCTGCTCAGGCGCGCACAGGTATTATACATCACATAAGACATCATATATGATGTGAATTGCAGAGTACAGACAGGCTGCTGCAATCAAAAGCGGCCTCCTGGATGGAGGCCGCTTTTGATTATGCTCGTGGTTCAGGGCTGCGCCGTAACCGCCGGAACTTGCGCCGCTTGCGGTTGGGAAGCCAGGCCGTCAAAGAGCCAGGTTGTGCCGCTCCAAACAAAACGGTAATTCGGGCGTAGATCATTCTTTTGGATACCGGGCCAGGGTTTGGTATAGCTGGCCTGCACTTCCCAGATTTCCCAGGGGATCAGCGCGTCAGCTGCGAGGCCGAAGTCTTTGGCGAGCGCGGCATCGGTCAGCAGGCCAGCCTCTACCAGCGTGGTTCGCTTGATATCCGCCCCGCTCTTGATCTTGTAGGTTTTGTTGCCGAAGGCCACCGTCTCAAAAACGGGCGAGAGCGAGGCGCAGCCATTCCGGTCAGATAGGGACCACAAACGGGCGGCATATATTTCCAGCGCTTCGGACGAATCGCGCGTCATAATTGCCGTCTGAAACCGGATCGCCGCATCCTGGGCGTTGCTGGGCAGCGCGGTGGCGGTGGGGGTTGGGGCGTTGGTCGGGGTGACGACCTGTCCGTAGGGTGGGATTGCTAGGTTTCCGCAAGCGGAAAGCAGGATTGCCAGGCAGACGAACAGGGTCATCAGGGTGGCAACGGGAGCGGATGGGTTGCTTTTGGTTTTCATGGTTCAGGTTCTCCAGTTGAGCAGGTGGGGGCGTGGCTTTCAGTTGCTTTCCGCTTGTCCTGGCAGCCAGCGAACCAGGTGACGGCTGTTTGGTAATTTGGCAACTCCCAGGAACTGCCGTTGAGCTAATGCCCAAATCGAGCGGCGGGACACTGCGAGTTTGAAGGGTGAAGGTTGTGATCATCCAGATGCACCGAGAATTCTACTGGCGCGCAATGCCATACTAGAACAATTGTACTATAAATCACCAGTTCAAAAAACAAGCTGCCAGATCTGCGCAAATTTTCAGATCACGATCTGGTCAGGTCAAACCTTTTGCGTAGCACGAAACCAAAAGCGACACGCACTTCCCAACCGGGAGGCGTGTCGCTTTTTCTGGCTTAAATTAAATGCGGTGGCCGGTTGGGACCACCGCAAATTTCGCGTAAAGAAATCTTACAACTGATTGGTAGGGCTGTCAAGGCGATTTTGACAGCCGATTTCCATGAGGAGAATGCTTGATTATGCAGCCTCCTGCCAGCGGGCTACAAGTGAAATCAACGAAACAGATCGGAGTGAGTACCAGTATCAGTTAATGTGACTTCATCATCGGCGGGTAAGTAGATCAGGAGCCAGTCCGGCGCAATGTGGCATTCCCGAAAACCTGCATAATTTCCTTTGAGCAAGTGATCTTTGTAGCGTTTTTCTACCAGCGGACCACTTTCCAGTAGGCGCATAATCTCGGCCAGCTTGCTCATCTCGTAGCCACGCTTCTGAGCACGTTTCACTGCTTTCTCAAATTGCAGCGTGAAAGATATTTTCCGCATGCGTTAGATCCCAAGGTATTTCAGTGCGGCATTTGCATCGTCAAAGGTTTTGAGATTGCGCCGACTGGTCGTATCGGCCAACGCTTCCAGGAGCTCGTCGCTGGGGATTTCGACAGCAAACGGTAAGCCCTTATTCAGGCTGACTTGATTAAAAAACAGGGTTACGGCCTGAGTGGTTGTCAATCCCAGCTCGCTCAGCACGGCTTCGGCACTCGACTTAATCTTGGGGTCAAGACGCACGGTAATGGTCGCAGTTTTGGTCATACGTTCCTCCACTTTAATATATGTACTGCAATTGTATCACGCTCGTGGAAAATGTCAAACCTGTAGCAAGTCAACCCGGTCAAAACCGCCCTGTCAAAATCGCCCTGTCAAAATCGCCCTTGACAGAAATCGAGCACAAGGCATAAAATGCGCTCTGTGAAATCTTAGCCGGACCTGTGCTGATTGTATTTAAGCAAAGGGCGCTCCCAATTGGGAGCGCCCTTTTTCTATCCCTCAAAGATCGGGACTTTCCCGTGCAAAGATCGGGATTTTCCCAATGCGCAAAACGCAGTTAACAGGCCGCCTGGCCGCGGATCCAAAAGGTCATCTTCTTACCAACGGATCTTATGTTTGCAATTTCCGCGTGCTCTCTGAAAACCCAGGCGATGAACGCCCAATCGGATTCAACATTGCTGTTTGGGGCACCCTGGGCGAGACTTGCGCAAAATCTTTGAAAAAAGGCCGGCGCGTGTACCTGGAGGGCGCTTTGCGTTTCGACCCGGAAAACGGCAATCCGCGTATTTTTACGCATCCAGACCAAACGCCCGGCTGTGTTTTTGAAGTTGACGCTGCCAGGTTGGAATTTTTAGATTAAGAGAACTCAAAGGAGTATGTCACCATGTCAGGTTATGCCTCAGCCAATATTGACGGAACAATCATGATGGCCTCGATCAAAGTCGGAGTAACTGCCTCCGGGTTGCCGCTGGCGACTTTTCGCGTCTCCGCCGGTCTGCAATCCCACCCGGCTTATGCGACCGGCAAAGCGGCCATGGACGCCCTGGCCTATGCCGAAGCGGCGAAGCGTTTCAATGTTCCGCTGATTATTGTCAATCTGCGCGCCCAGTTGATCAGCGCCGAAAATGTCACCATTCTGGTGGTTCAAAACAGCCAGGATATCTACTGGCATCCATCCGCGGAAGTGCGTAACGCTGCCGAGTTTGCCGTTGCCAGGATGACTGGAAAGCTAAAAGGGCGCTCCTTGCCCCCCGACTGGCCGACCACCCCGCTGGCCATCCCGATCTCGGCCTATCAACCCAACGAATTTCGCAAAGGCTGACCGATTTTTCGAACTACCCGGCCAGCCGCTCAGCCAGTTCGCTGATTTCATCCCGCCCGTAGAGTTTCTTCAGCCAGGGGATAGGAATCCCCGCCTGCCCGTAGTAGGCTCCGGCCACCTGCCCGCAAATGGCGGCGGTCGTATCGGCATCCTCGCCTAAATTCGCCGCCGTTAGCACTGCTTCTGAAAACGTCTCGGTTGTCCAAAAGCACCACAAGGCTGCTTCGAGCGCATCCACCACATAGCCATTGCCTCGAATGTGTTGGGCAGTTTTGGCTTTGTACTCACCCTTGGCGATGGCGCTGATTTTGGCCGAGGCCAGCCCCGCGAAGCTGGCCTCAAATAGGATCGTCTCTTTGTCCATCCCTGCGAGCGCCGAGACAAGCATCTCGGCCAAGAGTTTGCAGGCATCCACGCATTCCTGCGCACCGTGCGTGGTGCGCGAACTTTTTCCAGCATACAGCCTGGCTTTCGCCCGGTTGGGCGCATAGTACATTGGCACCGGTGCCAGGCGCATCAGCGAACCATTGCCGGCACTCGAGGGGTGGGTCGAACCTCTGTTCGGATTGCCGGAAACGCGGAAGCGTTCGAGCGCCTGGCGGGTGGTATTCCCGATATCGAAGCATTTGCCTGTGCTCGATCGATAGCCGTTCTGGTACCAGTCCAGGTAGCGCATCATCTGATCAAACGGATCAAAGCCCTTCTTTTCCATCAGGCTCTCGGCCAGGCACAAGGCCATCGAAGTGTCATCCGTCCATTGCCCGGGTTTCAAGTTAAATGCGCCGCCCCCAATCATATCGGTCAATGGCAGGAAAGTACCCCGTGGCTGGAATTCGACCGAGGTGCCAAGCGCATCCCCGATCGCGAGCCCAAGTAAACAGCCTCGATAACGGTCCAAATCTTTCATCTTTCTTTTCCATTCTGGCTATTATTCAAAGATCCAGGTTTGCATTATCGAATAACGATACTAGGGCGATTTTCCCAGACCATCTCTTTTGGCCCAACTGAGACAGGGCCAAATTTTGTTTGGATATCTGCCTCTACCCGCGATGCCAAACGGATGCCCTCGCATCCTTCTGGCAAAGACAACACCAACCACAAGTATTGTTTTCCAAGCAGAGATTTGTTTTGAGGGCGAAGCTCCCAATGCGGCTCTCGTTTATCCTTGCCAAGGTAACTGACCATCACAGGAGAAATCTGTCCCAGAGCGACATCAGTGCTAATTTCGCCAGCTGAAATGCCAATTTTATCCAGCGTGATTTCAGGGCCAAATTTCAGGCTGACTTTCTGGGGCTCACCATCGTAGAGATCTCTCGGGAAAAGGTCATAAACCTCAGGTTGAGCAAGACCTCCGATGGAACGAATGTGCGCTGCGCAGCGTGCAAAAACAAAACGGGCACCGCGCTCAAAGCTCTCACTGGAGATTTCGAATTCAAAAATCAGGCGAACCTTGATAAACTTGGATTTTCGACCCGAGGGGAGCACGTTCTTCATCTCCTCCGAAGTAAGCATGCCCCAATCTGGCTTTTGAGCACGGACGACACCTCGCGCCTCGCGCGCCAATTCATCTGAAATTGGCCGGAAGTCGCCCTCTGATTTTGCAATCTCCTTTGAAATCCCTTCCAGCGCTGGACTGGATAGAAATAGTTTATCCTCGAACCATAATTCACTCATAATTTAAACTCCCATCATTGGCACATAACTTGGATTCAGGCTGTTGATTAACATCCATTTCCAATCAAGATAAACGGAGCCCAGTAATACGGGTCCGGATAGTTCTCGCGCAGCGCCAGGACTGCTTGTTGGAAAGCCCGGGCTTTATCTACAAACGGCTGCCCATCCGGGCTCCAGGCCATTCGATAAAAGTCTCGCATCCACCTCCGGGTTGTTCGTGCATTTACTGACCAAAGGGTTAGTAAGGTTGATCTTGCTCCAGCATAGAGCAGGGCGCGAGAAAACCCTACGATTTCATCACCCAGATTGATTTCACTGAAACCAGTCTGACATGCACTTAATGTCACCATTTCAGCTTGTAATTGGAGAGACATCCAGTTGCGGGCTGTGTACTCGCCATCTGCTAAAAGTACCGAAGAAGCCAGTGCATCGCGCTGATTAAAATAACCATGACACGAAAGGTGTATCAACTCGGCATTCTCCAAGCGAGTTTTTAACTGCGGCAACGTGGCCTTTTCATTTATTTGAGGCTCAGTATTAAAATACGAAGCAACCTCTTGCGCTTCTCCCAGAAATATTTCCCTTTCTTCGGCTTCTTCTGAGGGTGTATATCCGACTACTAATGGGGAACGAATCTGGGATCGAGGAGAGATTCGCTCCAGGGCACGGGATAGTACCGCTGCAGAAGGAGCATAAGCCACCGCCATGTGAACAATAAAGGGCTTTTTTTGAACCGTCAGTGCATGGATTGGAAATAAATGCAACCAGCCGTGCGGGATGATGTAGACCAGTTTGATACCTTCTAATTCAGAGATGAGCGGGGTCAGTAATTCTTCTCCAAAGTCCAACCAGGAGTGTTCATTACGCCGACCTGGGATTCGGTTCAGAATCTCATCGTTATATGGTTCGAGATAACGATGGAGCATGCGTTTTCTACTGATTGGCAGGGAAAATACCCGTGGAGCGTCCCGATCAGACCGCAAAATAAATACCGCAATTTCATCTTCCAGGGTAAAGAATTCGATCAGCGCGGTCTCCTTCCCCAGCCGGATGGCTAATTCTTCTAAATCTTTCCAAACAAGGGGTTTTCCCTGGCGAAGGGCCACATAATTTTGTGACTGGGGATATTCCAAAGTCATTTTTTCCCAAAACAGCTGCAAACTTTCTTGCAGAGCTTTGCGTTGCTGCACCAGCATTTGCTGATTATCATGTGAGAGATGAGGGGAAGACAAGAAGAGTTCCAAATTACGAAGCTGGGAAAGTAGTTTGTCTTCTTCTGAAATTATTTCACCAGGGATGCCGGGTGGTGCAGGGTAATCCGCTTGCCCCAATTGATCCAGAAATAATCGGGCTTTACCTTCTTCAGCAGCCACCAGGCCATGCCGACAGCAAGCTGGATCAGAGGCAAGACGCAAGCAAGTTTTTACCATATTTGCAGATAATGCAGCATTCTCTCGAATCTCAATCTGCTGACTAACCTGTTGAGATGCAAAGCGATACAACCTTTCAGCCGCGCGCAGCGCTAATCGATAGGTATCATAAGCCTCTCGCCAACGCCCTTGTTCCAAATAAAGATCGGCCAGGTATTGCGCTGTTCTCCGGCAATCTAATGGGGTGGCTTCGGGCGTATATATGGTCAGCGCTTCCTGAAAACAGGTGATCGCTTCAGACAAATTCTCGGCCTGATTACTTCCGGGAAAATTCTGATATGCAATCCCCAAGTTAGTCTGAGTCATCGCATACTCGAGCGGTGCGGCCGCAGGAGTGCGAAACCGCAACGCTGTTTGATAGCAATCAATTGCCTTTTGAATCATTGCAATCTGTTCGTTGGTTGATTCTTCTACTTTTGCCAACCTCAAGTAAGCCTGACCAAGCCGGTCCAAAGTAATCGCATAGTTAAGAAATACATTTTGGGAAGACTGGAAACGTAGAGCCTCTTGAAAGCAAGCAATAGCAGACTTGATATTTTCTATTTGTCCAGTTCCAGATTGTTGGTTGACCGCCGCAATCTCGAGATACGCATCCCCCAGATTGGATTGCGCGGTCGCCGAATTGATTGGGTATTTCTCTGGAGTAAAAACCTGCAACGCCCTTTTGTAACAAGCCACTGCTTCAAACAAATTGGCGTTGCGCGCCTCGCCTATCCATTTACTATAGGTCAAGGCCAGGTTATTTTGAACCATCGCATAAGTGTAGGCATCCTCATTCGGATCAAGAAATCGCAAGGCTTCGTGAAAATATGCAATTGATCTTTCTAAATTTGAAACGCGATCTCCCGATAACAACTCAGCACAAACATCCCCCATCGCATTTTGTAAAGAAGCATAGTCTTTTGGCGAAGTCTCCGGCGTTAAGAACTTCAGGGCTTCTTCATAACAGCGTGTGGCTTGCTCAAGGTTCGTTTGCCGATTGCCAGTCAGCATTAAATAGTAAATATTCCCCAAATTCGCCTGAGTTTTGGCATATTGTCTCGGCCTGGTTTCCGGTCGGAAGAGCCGAAGTGATTCCAGGCAATACTTGATAGCTTGTTCATATGATGGCTCAGGCATAAATGGTTATCCAAGGTTTGGATCCCGACCCCTTGATAATTCAGCGTGAATGATCCCCAATGAACTCATAATACCAGCATAATCATCGGGAAAATTCTCCTCTGTAAAGAAAGAAAGTGCTTGTTCATAATGTTGAATCGCCAAATTACGATTTCCCCCAAGATTTCCAAAAGGTAATTGGCCGTATAGATTCCCCAAGTTAAAATGAATCCCTGCAAAAAACTCTGGGTACTTATCCAATGTTTCTCGCTCTAAAATACTTTCATAAATTTTAATGAGGGGTAGCATTGATGGAGGATCTTGTTTCCAGACTGCTTCAAGTAAGTTCGCCTGGATCAGATCTTCTTCAAACTGTTTGGGGTAATCGAGTGGTTTACAACCGAATTCATCTATGACACCTGAAACAGGCTCTGTAGATTCAATCAAACCCATTTCAAACAATTCCTGGAGGATTTGATTTTGAGATTTCTTGACGCTGCTGGTGGTTTGTTTTTTACCTTCCGCAAAGGCTTGGTCGATCCCCACTTGGCGACAAATGGCAAATAAGCGCTGACTCTCGGTTATTTTTTTCTTTTTTTCTATATTTTTTTCTTTTTCGATAAATAAACCCAGGGTAGCCTCGACAAGTGGACTTAGTAGTTCCAAATGTTGTTTGATGAAAGCGGGCCATTGCGAAGACGGTAAGTTGAACAGATCGTTGAGTGTCCGAATAGAATCTTTAAAAACAGCATCTTCCGTACCAAGCTGTCTGTAGCGCGCCAACATTGCGCGGTAGATCTGCAATTTGAGTCGATACTGTTGGTTATTTGAATTACTTAATTCCAAGGCTTGGATGACAGAATCCGTCTTTTGTTCTAACAATTCGGGATGGCGATAAAGACAACCCTCAATTTCCCAGGCCGTATCTGCGCGTAAGAGTTCACCCACGGCAAGAATCAAGGATTCTCCATCGTTCTCGGTTTGAGGGTTTTTAGCAACTACAGGAGGAAATTTCACTTCTGGTTTTGCTTCAGCTCGGCCAAATAATTTCTTCCAGAATGACATATTTTCACCCTTTTAAAAAAGATTGACACGTTTTTTATGCCTTCGTAAATGAGCTTTTACATTCACGCGGTATCTGCTTGACAGATGAGCCTCACATCAATATTAAGTATACAGCGACTCTCACCCTAATCCGCAAATGAACCCCGGATAGGATTTTGTAGCAGGATCCTGATGAATTTCACGCTTTTGTCAGCCCCTTAATTCGCAAAGATTAAGCGTGCCGACCAGCATTGTGGCGGATTGCAGTGCCCTGGAGGCGGCACAACGCTCCCTGCGCGTGAAAGGACTTCAGCTATTTCAAGGCAGCCGATCAGTCTGCCTTGAAATAGCCAAGGTACCAGAAACGTTAGAGCAGCTCGCGCGGAATTTCCAGTTCGATGGTCTCGACCGTATCCTTTGGAGTTGAAAGCCTGAAGTTCTGCCAGGTGGTTTTCAGACGCTTCTTGACTTCTTTGAGATTGGCGCTGAAGGTCGGGGGATCGGCAGGGGCCAGGACGCTGGCGCGCGTTTTCCAGAACAGGCTCTCAAAAAAAGAAACAGGCTTGGTTTCGAGCGGGGGCAGAATGGCTCGGAATTCCCGGACACCCAGATTTTGGAAGTCTTCCTGCAGAGCCTGCAGGAGCCTGGTGCCCCAGTATTGGCGCTGCCAGCGCGGGGTGACGTAGATGCCATCCACTTGACCCGAATTATTTGCATCCACAAAGCCGGTGGCGAAGCCGGCCAGTTCGGGACCGGCAGACAAACACAAGATGATCCGTTTTTCCTGTTGAAAAAGAGCGGGCCAATCGGCTTTGACCGGCAGGGCTGCCAACCGCGGCAGATCCGCTGCGCTGGCCGGGGCCAGGCTCAGGCTTTTCGGCAGTTTGGGGAGGCGCCCCAAGCTTTGAGCCAATTTCCAGAAGATTCCCGGCAGCAGCGGCAGGACCAGGGTCACCAAAACCACCAGCCCTGAAAAGCGGAAGTAGGGCGACTCCGAGCGTAAAAGTGGCATGGCAACCACAATCATGTTATAGCTGAAATGCGCCATGATGGTCGTGAACAGGTCAAATTTAAGAAAGATATAGCCCAAGAGCAGCGCTTCAAGGGTCAGTTCGATCCCGCGCGCGTAGATCGGGTAGGTGACATAACTGCTGTGCGCAAAGCCCCACAACGCGCCGGGGATGAGCAGCGCCAGCCAGATCTGTTTCTTACCGAACAACCACAGACAAATTGTGATTCCGACAAACCTGAAGAGCAGTTCCTCGGTCAGGGCCGCGTTCAAACCCACCTGAAAAGCTTCCAAAAAGGGGAAGGGGGTTCCGAAGATATTGCTGTACTCACTGGAGGCAGGGATCCACCAACCCAAAAAGCGTGAGGTCAGCAGGTAGAACAGAACTATAGAACCCAGGTTGAAGCCACCTAACATCAATCCGCGCCAGGCGGAACGGCTGAAGGTCAACCAGCGTTCGGTCCCGCGTGCCAGGATGCGGTCTTCTTGTGGCCAGACCAACTTGGCGAGCGCCTGCCCACCGGCCCAGCCGCCAAAAACCTGGAAAGCGTAGAAAAATGCAATCGCGATTGCACCGACAATCGTCATCACCCAGAACAAGGTGTAATTCTGGGTGGTTGCGTAGGAGTAAGAGAAGAGCGGGGCGTAGTTGAGGTATGCCGCCAGAGTGACAACCGCCGTGAGCCAGGCCGGTTTAAGCGCGCGCTGGTAATCAACACTTTTGAAGTTAAATAAGGCTGCCAGCGCAACGACAAACAAGCCTAACATGCCAAACAGCAGGCAAACCGTGTTGATGAAACCAGCGCGGTCACGCTCAGACGCATATTCGCGCAAAAAGCTTTCCGGAATTTTGATCCAGCGGTTCAGGCTGCCGATTTGATCACCCTGGACGGTAACGGAGGTGCGCAGTTCAGCTTCGCCGACCGCAAAAGAACGTGATTTCCAGGCGAAGGTATGATCCACGCGTCCACCGGGTTGAGCCTGACTGGAGGCTTCAACTCGCTCCCATTGAGCAGCATCCCAACCTGTTTGTGTGTGCAGGAAGTCTTCCGCGATTTTTTGTGCCTGCGCTTGCGGGATGGCTGCACCGGGCGCATCTTCTTTGATTACATGCCCAAAGGATAGAATATCCGCCTGTGGCGATAGCTGAATAAAAAACTCTTCCTTCTCGGACGGCTTGAACCAGCGCGCTTTCCAATAATACAGCGGCAGCTTTTCGCTTACCAGCAAAGTGTTGGTTTGCTCGATCCCCAGTTTGCGTTGCAGGTAATATGAGGCAGTGCTATCCTGTCCAAACAGCATAGAGAACTCGTAACCAGCTGGCGAATATCCAAAGCCGTGTAAATATTCAGCCACCTTTGCGCTAATTTGCTCGCGCGAATATTGTAAATCGATCGAGGCGTTGGGTAGAGCTCGGTCGTAGAAGGTGAGAAAGAAAATGACCCCTGTAATTCCGATCATTGTAATGAGCAGGTCAATCCAAAATGGTTTTTGCTGACTGGTAAGTGGATATTCGCGTTTCATAAATCCTCCGTGGTCGTAACTATGCAAAGCACACGCTTTACCCGTCTATTTTTTTCGCTGTGGCGATCGTTTTTCTGGTTTTGTACTTCTGATAATCTGCAACCCTAATCCAAAGGCATGACATATCAGCGTAGGTTCAGCGCTAACTTTATCATACTGTCCGCGGCTTGTGCGGCTACAAAGCTGTTCGGATTGCCCGTCAGCGGCCAGTTTCAAAGTGCCAATGCGGCAGTTTCATGGTGGTGGTTTTTTTTAATTCTCAAGCCCAAAAGAAGCTGGACGCGGAAAGAGGTCGCTTTGCGCGGTCGATAGCGATCCGCCTGGCAGCCCGGCGCACTGTTTGCGGCGAGCGCAGAAACCGGGTTAATGCAGTGGATTACCGGCTGCTGGAACCGGCTTTTCGCGCTCGCCTGGGAGCCGGAAAACGGGCGGGCATGGGCCTCCGTAGCGGACAAGTCTTCTATAGATAGCTGATGGATCGGCAAGCGGAAAGCTGGATTAGGGGAAAGAGTAAAGGGAGGGGAGCGTGACGCCGGGGTCATCAGCCTGGATGAAATTAATGCACTGGACTGTGCGGTAGAATAGCACACGAACAGGAGCAGACGATGGAGTTCAAGGATTGGTTTTATCAAAAATATGGCGAGTGGCGCGGACGTTCGCGCAGATCGTTGGCGGGGTTTGCCGCCCACCTGGGCATCTCGCAGGCAATCGTCTCGAATTGGGCCAATGGCCATCGGGAGGGCCGGAAGGCTACCTGGTTGTCACGGCCATTGCCCGCAAGTATCCTGAAGGCTATCGTATTCTCGGCTTGCCTTTGCCTTACGGTGATGAAGTTCAGCAGCTTGCGGAAGCCTGGTCAGGGTTGAGCAGTGAGGAGCGATTGGAGATCTTGCGGACTGCATACGTTGCCAAGACGGGCCAGGGAGATAACCAGGAGGTAGCTGTCTTCGGCGATTGGATTTATCAAAAGTTCTACGAGTGGCGTGGGCAGTCTCGCTCAAACAAATACGTCTCACAGTTTGCCGAGTATCTCGGCCTTCCCCAGGCCACAATCTCGCACTGGATCAACGGTACTCGCGCCAAAACTACAGACTACCGGACTATCGTGACCTTAGCCCGCCGGTATCCTGAAATCTACCGTGCCTTGGGCTTGCCCTTACCATACGGTGACGAAGTCCAACAAATTGCGGAGGCTTGGATAGGGCTGGCGGACGAAAAGCGCAGCCGAATTTTGAATATTTCAGGCAGTTCATCCGCTGCGCCTATGGGGAAAATTCCAGCGGATATTATTTTTCAGAAGTAACCAAATCGATTGTGCGCGTTAGCGGGATAGCAGGGATTTTGGTGGCAGGATCGCCTTCCCCGCTCAAGCTTTAGGACCGTCAAAACTTATCCATCCGGTGCCAGAAACACAAACGGTTTTTCCACCATCGGCCAGGTGGGTGGCGGGGTTTCCCCGTTCAAAATCTCCACCAAAATTTGGGCCGCGCCGGCCCGCATTTCCGAACCGGAATGCCAGATAATGCCGCGCAATCCATCGTCATCGGTGGCAACTACAAAGATCATCCCGCGTTCAACTGAAACGCGCGTATAAGCCACAACATGCGCCTCCAGGCCAGCCTCGCCCCTTCTGGAGGCGGCCAGGGCGTAAGCGTAGACCTCGCCCGATTGTCTCCCGTGTGCAAAAAGTTCGAAGTTTTGCCGGGATTGCCCAATCAGGAAACGCACAGCCGGAATGCGCTGCGCACCCAGCATAACTGCGCCAATTTTCAACGAGTTGGTGATCACAATTCCATCGAAAGTAGTGGTTGGATATAAAAAGCGCATCAGTGTTTACCTATCTCTTGGTGGATGAGCGCCAGCGAAATAGCTTGCGCTGCGGTCGCTAACCAAACTGCCTATGAAATCTTCCCGATCAGCATTTAGCCTCTCAGTTGGTAAGGTTGCGGAATTTCGTGACCGCCTTGTCGAAATAGAGGTCAACTGACCCAACTGCCCCACCACGATTTTTTGCAAAAGCGAAGTTTGTGACTTGGTTGGTCTTGTCGGGCCGCCAGAGAAAAATAACCGCATCGCTATCTTGTTCGAGCGCGCCCGACTCACGCAAATCGGATAACTGCGGTTTTTTGTCCGGGCGCTTTTCGATCTCACGGCTGAGCTGCGCTGCAGCCAGCACCGGCACGCCCAACTCACCCGCCAAAATCTTAAGTTCGCGTGAAATCGCCGCCACTTCCTGCTCGCGATTCTGAGTCCGACCGGTGCCGCGCATCAGTTGGACATAATCCACGATTAGCAGATCCAGGCCGTGTTTTTGCTGAATCCGATGGGCCTTAGCGCGCGCCCGCTCAACGGTCAAGTTTGGGGTGTATTCAACTCGCCCTGCCGCCCCGGAAACTTTATCGAGCGCACCCACAAAGACAGTCCAGTCGTCATCCGCGAGCACCCCATCGGTGATCTTGTTCGCGTCCAAGCCTGATTCGCCGGAGAGGATGCGCGCAACCAACTCGGCGTCTTCCATCTCCAAAGAGAAAAATACAGGCTGCTTGCCAGACAGAGCCGCCTCCAGACAGACGTTTGCCAACCAGGTGGTCTTGCCATCCCCAGGCCGTGCCGCAACCACATAAAATTTTCCGGGAACAAAGCCCCCGTTGAGCATCCGATTGACCTCCTCCCAGCCCGTTGGAATCCGGCGGCTAAGCACTGGCTTGCCCGCCTTGGCCGCGTCAGCGCGTTCAACGGCCTGGTCATACAACTCAAGGGCCACCTCGGCAAAGCTGCGCGAAGCCTCCTGGCTGGTGGAAGCGATGGCTTCCCGGATCACGGCAGTCGCTTGTTCGGTCAGCTCATCGACCGCAGCGGTTGTGTCGTAGGCCAGCACCGCCACGCGATTGGCCGCCGACAAAAGTCTCCGGCGTAATGAAGTGGCTTTGACAATTTCGGCATACGCCTCGGCATGCAAGGTAGTCGGCACCTGGTTGAGCAAGGCCGTCAGGTAGGCCGGGCCGCCGATCTCCTCCAGCCGTCCGAAATCCTCCAGTTCCTCGGAAACAGTCAGGCTGTCGATTGGCTGTTTTTTCTCGCGCAGGCGTAGGTAAGCCTGCCAGATAAAGCGCAGGCGATGGATGTAAAAATCCTCAGGCTGCAAATCAGCCAATTCATCCAGGACAAGTTCGTTGATCAAAATCGAGCCAACCACAGCCTCCTCGGCCTCGCGACTGTGAGGAAGACCGGCTGATGCTGACTCAGGGGGGTTGTCGTCTGATAGTTTCAACATGTTTAGGCTCCCTTCCCGTTTTTAGAATTTGCTTTCCCGGCCCGCTCCTGCAGCACGTTTCGGATTTGACGATCTGCAACATGTCTCAATCCGAATAAAGGCGGTTCGTAAACTGGGAGACGTTCCTGGATCTCAACCGGTTTTTGACCAAGGCGCATGAGTAACTCCTGCTTTTGAGTTGCCGAGAGATGATCGAGAGCCGAGGGAAAACCAGGGGCAGCCACCGTAGCCCCACGCAGACTGTCCGTCAACCAGGTCGCCAGTTTTGTCGGTCCATGTTCAGCCAGCAGATCACAAATCCCACCTGCACCTGCCTCAGGGTTTGAAAGCGTGCTTTGAATTGCATTGCCTACCAAATCGGTCAAGCCCTTCCCAGCCAGGGTATAGCCGTAGAGCAGCCGGGAGGCGAAAGCCAATCCGGTTGCGCCCGAAGCAAATAATTGCTGCTGCTTTTTGCGGCTAACGCCATTGGCGCGAAAAAGTAACCCTAAATCCCATTGATCGACCACCACCGGTTTTTGCAATCCGGGCGTGGAAGCCTCGGATTTTTCAGAATTTTCAGGGGTGGGTTTTAAAAGAGTTTTAAGAGCTGGTTTAAAAGAGCTTAAGAGCTTAAAGACTCTGCAAATCGCGTAAAGATCTTCTGCAATTCGCGTAAAGTCGAGACTGCAAGTAGCGTAAAAATCGTCTGCAATTCGCGTAAGACCGATACTGCAATTCGCGTAAAGACTGGGATCGTTTTCGAAAGGGAAAAGCGGCTGTCCCAGGATCGCGGCGCTCACAATTTCAGCCGGGATTTCATCCAGGAGCACCTCGAACTCACGCTGGCCGGCATTGAAAGCCAGGGCCTTGGACCGGTTGGCTTCGCGGACATACATCCGTACCCCTGGGTTCAGGTATTGCCCGGCTTTTGGATTTGGCTTTTGGCCTTTTTCGCCATGCTCGCCTTTGGCCGGCAGCATTTTTCTGTGTTTGCCGTTCAACCATTCGTAAACGGTCAAAGGCCGTTCCAGCCCCATCCAACCGGCGACCTCGGCATAGCCACCCTTGACCGTCACCCGGTTGCGAGTTTCTCCATTTTCCGGATTGACCCAGCAGCGGTCGCGCAGGATAGTCAGCATCCAGCCCGGCCCAGCCCCCAGGTGTGGCAAAACATGCTCGACAAAAAATAGCGAAATCATCACCAGGTCCCCGGGCGGCATCAGGTGGATGCGCAGCCGCTCGGCCAGAGCGTTCAATTCCATTTCGGGCAGCTCTTCAGCAAACAAGTCACGCACAATCCGGCCGACTGCCATCGGCTCGCTGTCAGCCCGGCTTTCGGCGGAGGGTGGAATCAACTCGGTCAGCGGAGTTTCGCAAGCCTTTTTCAGCACCAGGGCTGGCCCGCCGGCCTCTTCGAGGTGGAGCGCAATCCAGCGCATGAGTGAACCTGCATCTGCGGCAGTTAATGGCAAGGTCATGGCTACTGAATATTTGCGTGGTAGCCGTTTAGGGGTTTTGCTCTTTTCATCCCAGAGGGGCTTTTCCTCGACCGGCTTGACCAACCCGGCCAACCATTTCCAGGTCTCTGCGCTTCCAGCCCGAAACCAGAAGGTGCGTTCCGGGGTACCGCTCAACACAGCGATGGATTTGCCGGTCAAGCGAGCAGTTCGTTTGCCGTGCCTCCCACCCGTGCTGTAGGCTGCCTGACGAAAGCCAACATACATCCAACTCAACTCCGGGCCCAGTTCGCGCAAATGACGCAGGAAATAAGCATTCAGTGCGATCACCTTTTCAGGCTGGACCACCTGCTCATAGACGGCGTCCCAGACAGCCTCAACCTCCACTTCGCCCTCCGCTGGCTCTACTGCGCCGACCTGGTCATTGGCCAGGACAAAGCGTACTTCCACGTTGCGCTCTAACAACTTTTCCAGCTGGGTTGAAACACTGGGCTGGAGGTGATTCTCCAACCAATTCCGCGTACATCGGTTGCGACAACCTATGCTGACCAATCCGTCAGCGCTGCTCAGGTATTGGGTGTCTGCCACCCAGGTCTCAAACAACACGCCGGGCAGCTCCACCTTGAGGTAAGCCAGCACAGATTGCCAGGCTTCGCTCGCCGTATCTTTCGGGAGTTCTGACTTCATCTTTGGGAATCCTTTTCAGGCATTTGTAGGATTAAAAAGGGTTGCAATAATTTCTTAGCGAAAAATCATAAAAACGCTCAGGACGGCTGCCGGAAAGGAACCCATGTCGTTGGTCACGATGGCACCGGAAGGCGGCTGGTTGGCGCTCCTGTGCAAGGAAGATAAGCGGCAAGATCAGCGGGATTATCAGCGGAACATACGCAGTACATAAGCGACAGATAAGCACTGCCGCTTATCTTTCTTTCTTCATCCAAAAACTCATCATATTTTTTCAGGAATTGAACTGGAGCCATTTTACGAATGGCTCCAACCTTCGACTTTGGTGCTGGTTTTGGCGGCAATTCGCAGCGTGAACCGGCGAGCCTGATAGCCCTTGACCGCCAGTTGGAGCAGGCTCACCACCACTTCGCCAACCGGGATGGCAAACTTGTTTGGGTTCTTCTTACTTTCGCTGATCGCCCCCACGCCGGCCAGTTCCTTGATGCGCTGGTCGGTTTCCAAGCCCCAGCGAAAAGACAGGCTGCAGGGTTTCTCATTCGCCTTCTTCCCTGACCGGCGAAGCGGTTCTTTTAAGTTAACCGTCGTCTTCTCCCTGCCTTCCCAGGCTTCCCAGGTGACAGTCATCTGGCCCTTGCGTGAACGGGGATTGGGCCTGGGAACCAACAGCTTCGGATTGAGACGAATTTCATTCAAGGCCCAATCCATCAAGATGCCGGCCACCTGATCGACAGTCGTTCTGTCTGCCCGCGGCTTACCGTCTTGATCAAATTGGGTAATACTCAAAATATCTCTGCGCAGTTGAATTGCCAGGTTGCGCAGCGGAGTCGGAACCACATAAGAGAAAGCCCGATTGCTTTTCTCCCAGGCGCGCTCACGCTGCTCCTTCGCTGGCCCAGAGATTGTTTCAAGAACCGACCTGGCGCCATTTCCAGACTGAGTAGGCAAAGCTGTTGAGTCCACGGGCAAGACCGGATCTGCGCTTCTAATTCCTGCCAACGGGTTGCGCTTCCAGGAATCTTTCTGATCCGCACTCATCATCACCGCCTGTTCTTTATGAGAATGTTCACCAACCGGGTGTAATCAGCGGCAACTGAACAATCCGGATCCTTTTCCCAGATTGTCAGACCCTCCGCTGCGCACTCACGAAGTACCGTGGATCTGCGAATGGGCGGAAGCAGCCGCTCCCCAAAGGTGCCTTTCAGCGACAACATCGCGACCTTACTATGTTTGGTCACGGTTTCGTAGAAAGTCGGCAAAACACCCAGAAGTGTTCCCTGCCAGGCACGCTGGTTGTTCAAGTCGGCCAACAACTGTGCCATTTGCTGGATGCCATCCATCGAAAGAAACTCAGTTGCCGCCGGGATGATGACCTGGTTGGAAGCCCAGATCGCGCGCTCCTGCAAACCACCCGCCGAGGGAGCGGTGTCAAATAAAATATAGTCATACTCTTTTGAAAGAGAAGCGAGAGCCTCCGCAACCGCCGAAATCGGGCGGTTCTCTGCATTTAAGACAATCTGGGCAGTGGCGGTCGAGCGGTCACCCGGGATCAGATCCAGGTTCTCGCGCCCCGTTTCTCGTACCCATCGATGCGAGCTTCCACTAGCAGGGGAAATGAGCAGGTTAAATACGCACGGTTCCGGGTTCAGCCCGAGAGCGGTGGCGCATTGGCCTTGGGGATCGAAATCAACGATCAAGGTGCGTTTTCCTCGCAGTGCCAGCGCATGCCCAAGCGTAGTGGTAGTGGTCGTCTTACCAACCCCACCTTTTGAATTGGAGATGGAGGCTTTTTTTGCCGTCATACATTCTTCTCCTTAGAAAGAATTCGTTACCTTTTTTTACGATTCCGTTGATCACAATGTCAGCAAAATCCGAATTGAACCTCACAAATTGGAACGAGGTTGTTTGTGTCTGGGACTTACCCCTTATTTAAGCGTATCCACCAGCAACAGAGATAGCAGTATCCCTAAAATGGCGGCGCCGGTAACGATCACGATACTTGCAAGAAAAGGAGTCAGCATGTCAGCCTCCGCACTCAAGCAAGTCAGTGTTCTTATCCTGCAATATTCCGGAGACCAATACGAAACATGTCAGCCAAACAGCTGGGTAAAATGGCATTGTCTGGCAGCCTGTTTTGCAAAATGTCAGACGGTTGTAGTCAGGTCGCGTAGCCTCCATTACATACTCCCCTCTGCCGGAGGTTGGGTTTCTTCGCGATGAAGAGCATTACCCCCATTGCACTCTTCCACTTTGGTTGTAATCAACCCTAACCGAGCAAGCTCCCCGCGGATGATGAGAGCTGCCTGCGCTTTTGTGGCACGATATTCATGCACCGCCAGTTGTTGCAAGGCGCTGAATTCTGTTTCTGGCAAATAGATGATCACTTTCGACATTTTTAACCTCGTAAAAAGGAATATAAAAAGAGCCGCAGCTCTCTGCGACCCTTTTTAACCTTCACCTTTCTATTTAGTTTGTCGTTATGAGTTCTATTTGTTTACAATAATTCTCTTACTTCGTCATTGCTTTGTAAATCTTCGCTTAGTGGGTTATTTGTTAACCCAAGGCGGTTGATTTCTCGAATTGCTGGAAGACGCCAGGTTGCATAATAAGCGCCGTCACCAATAATAGGTTCTCCATTAGGGGCTTTCCCAAGTTTTTGTGAAATAATGCCACTCAATGTGAATGTATCGAAAATCGGATCGCGCAATTCCCAAACCAGAGCCACCTCCATCCACCTGGGTAAAGGGAAACTTGGCCTGCGTCCCCGCCTTTTGGCTCTTTCTGGTATGGGCTCACCCGGGATCGGTTTTGAATTGTTCGCTCCTGAAGCCGGTAACTCTGCTTTTTCTTCCGTTTCAGGATGGTCAGCCTGGTTGTAACATGTTCGGGAAATTGCTGGACAGGGCAGCAAACACTTTTCTTCTTTTCTGGGAGGATCGGTCACGGTGTGCCCCCAGATCTTGATCGTTCTCTCAACCCAATTACCTGGCTTTGGCGAGCGAAAGATAAACTTGCGACGACGGATTGCGTAATCAATCCCAAGACCGATAGCCATGCCGCCCGCCACAATGATAATAATCACTATAAATGTCAGGGTCAACACAACGATGGCAGCATCCTCTCCCCAATGGATTTGTATTTTATCAAACAACCAGATGAGCGGCACAAGCACAGTTAGGGCAGATAAACCTACATGAAAAAGAATGACTGCCTTTCGGGAAGATGAATATTTTTGAATCCTAGCCATAATTTTAAACATCGAAGGATTTTACTTGAGGAAAACAGAATTACAAATGACGAAATACATTATTATTAAGTGATTAAAGTCAATACCTTCGCCAATTATGGGTTTTCGGAAGGCTGTAAGGCCGGGTGGATAGCGCCCAACCGGGCAATTTGTTGAAAAATCGCGGCCAATAAAATGGCATCGGGTTTTTCCGGAAGCATTTTTATTGTTTCGGTAGCATATCGATAGCCGCGGTACTGCGATTTCAAGTCCAAAACGCTGTAATCTGGATTGTGTTCTCGTAACGGCTCTAATAAAGCGTGGCTGAAGTTGACCATAAAAAACGACAGGTTGACTGCATTGGTGACCGCGATCTCCGTGACGTTCATGAAATCTTCCAAGCCCCAATACTGCTTGGCGTCGCGGAAATTGAACTCGATTTGGAAGCGCAGGCTGTAGAATTTGATGATTTTGTCGTAAGCCAAGTCCAAATCGGTGCTGAACAAAATCACGTGCGCCTGCGCTTTCGTCGCCAGATTAGTTTTGACGATGATAACCACATTGAGAGGAAAAGCAAACTCGGTGTTGTAAAACTGGCCTTGAAAGATGTCGGTTCGGAGACCATCTTTGAAAGATGCTTCTTGCCAGTATTGGAGATCCAAATTGCGAACATCAATTTTTGCGCCGTATTTGGGTTTGGCGCCTCGGCAAGTGTGCTCTCCAACAAAAGCTGTCTTGAGTGCTGCATCGGAACGCAATTTGGAAATCAAGTGCAAATTCTCTTGTCTAACCATCCAGGCGCTGGGATAGTTACCGAAATGTCCGTCCAAGGCCACATATCTCAATGTGATGAAGATGTCGAGCGTGGCGATAAAACTTTTCAGAGCGGTTTGGATGCGTAATAAATCAGCATTGAGTACGACGGCCTCCTTATCTTTGTTTTTGCTGCCTTTTGGACGGCCCGGTTTTTTCTTTTCACCGGTCGGCTTGACCTTTCTGGCTTCGGCTTTGGCCTTGCTGGCTGCCTTTTCTTCGGCACTTTTGATGATTTGGGTCGCCTGCAACGGATAAGAATGTTCTTCGTTGACATTTACCAGAGAAAAGGCAAAAAACGAGATGCTTGGAATGACCTGTTGTTGCAGGCCTGCGAAGAAACGGTCCAGCCCGTACGTTTTCTTCCCGGCTTTGCTGATGACGGTTTCATCACCAGCTCCAATATATTCGTCAGCAGGCTTCAGAAACCGTTGTTGAAATAAGACCCAGTGGATGGCGCTCCACATTAGCGTGCTTTGATAGAAGCGCTGTATGGTCAGATAGCTTCCGCCTTTCTCGGTCCAGCGAGAAAGACCCAACATGGTGATCCGTCCATTGGCCGTCAGCATGCCAAAAATGACGTGGCTCATCTGGCGCAAAGTCGTTTTCTCTAAAAGAGGTGCGATGTTCTGTAAAAGTGCTAAAATCTCTGGCATGGGCTTCTCGGGTAGGTTGGGTTGTCGAAGACTTCAACTTTACTCGAAAAGCCCTGTTTCTTTCAACTAATTTTGGCGAAGGTATTGTAAAGTCGGTTTTATTATTCCATCGCCTCGCTATAATGCTATTTAATGAGCAATACCTTCGCCAATTTTGAAATCGCACTTTTTGACCCC
>CAILYI010000178.1 GCA_903838415.1 uncultured Anaerolineae bacterium
CTTGCCCGAAAAACTCCTCTTTTTCGAGCAGAACGATATTCTTCATACCACGTTGCGCAAGATGGTAAGCCGCGCTGGCTCCCATCACGCCCCCACCGATGATGACAATATCTGCAGTATTGGGTAGTTCATTCATGAGAGTTATCCTTTTAATCTAGAATAGTAAGTCTTGCCCCAGATGCATGATCTGGGCATTCTTCAGTGCCAATTGCGCTGCCATCGTATCTTGCACGGCCACGCCGACCGATTTGAAATAGGTGATCTCGTCGCTGGATTGCCTGCCGGCTTTTTCTCCAAGCACAATCTCTCCAAGTTCTGCAAACACATGCGACTCGCTGAACAGGCCGCTCTGAATCGGTTTGATCAGGTCGCCGGATTCGGCCAAAACGGCTGAACGAGAATCGACAATTACTCTTGCGCGCTGGATGGTTTCTGCTGGAACTTCCTGCATCTCGGGCGTATAGGATCCAATGGCGGAGATGTGTGTGCCGGGCTTGATGTCTTTGTCGATGAAAACGGGAGCTGTCGAAGTCGTGGCTGTGCAGATGATGTCAGCGTCGACCACAGCTTCCCGAGCTGTGGCAGCAAGCCGAACGTCCTGGGGAATTGGACCTTGCCCCGCCATTTCTTTTGCAAAAACTTCCGCCCGCTGCGTATCTGAGTCAAAAATCCACACTTTGTTAATCTCACGGACTGTGCAGGCGGCTTCGAGTTGGGTGCGTCCCTGGGCGCCCGCGCCAAAGATCGCCACCACATGGCTATCCGCGCGGGACAAAATATCTATGGCGGCACCGCTGCCCGCACCTGTGCGAATGGCGGTAATTGTGCCGCCTTCCAGCAAGGCAATCACGCGGCCTGTCTCGGGGTCAAGCGCCAGTACGGCGGCCTGGATAAGGGGTAATCCACGTGTTAAATTGTGGGGAAAAATGGACACGACTTTAATGGCCAGCGCTTCCGTTTCATCTGTTTGGACGTAAGCGGGCATAAAAATACTGACAGCTTCGTGCTGTGGGATGGGCAGGCGTGTTCTTAAAGGCACATTTGCCTTACCGCTCGAGAGAGAAGCGTAGGCCTGCTTCATCGCTTGAATGACTTCTTGCATAGGAAGGGCTTTGCGAACTTCATCGGAATTGAGAATCAGCATGGATTTCTCCTGGAATATAAGAGAGCAGAGATAACAATCAAGCTGTCGAAAAGAAAAATAGCGGAAAGTATTGCGGTTGGCACGACTTTATGAATTCTACGATAAGGTAGAAAAACACGCTTGATGGCGAGCCTTCCATTTTTATATTTGGGGTTCATGCACATGTGCATGAACCCCAAACTACTCATACCAACTTTTTAATAAATTTTGCTGACCTTGATGCGGAGATCTGTTTTTTTATTCCATACCCAAGTACGCTTTTTGTACGGTGGGATTCTTTTTCAGATTTTCAGCCGTGTCACTGATCACGATTTCACCAGTCTGTAAAACATAACCACGATGCGCGATGGACAGCGCCATCAGTGCGTTTTGTTCCACCAGCAGGATGGTGGTCCCTTCCTGGTTGATTTGCTGAATGATATCGAAGATTAATTCCACCAAAACAGGCGCAAGTCCCATGGATGGTTCATCCATCAGCATGACAGACGGGTTTGACATAAGACCTCGTCCCGTAGCGAGCATCTGCTGTTCACCACCCGAAAGCGTACCAGCTACCTGCGTACGACGTTCCTTGAGGCGTGGGAACAGGGTAAAGACTCTATCTATATTGTGGCTGATTTCTTCTTTGTTATTTCGGCTAAAGGCGCCCATTTCCAGGTTTTCCATCACCGTTAACCGGGCAAATACACCGCGTCCTTCGGGCACCATGGAAATTCCCTTGTACACGATCTCATGTGCCTGATATTTCAACAGGTCTTCGCCATTCAGATTGATACTGCCTTCACGCGGTTTTAATAAACCACAAATCGTGCGCAGGGTGGTTGTCTTTCCGGCGCCATTTCCACCGATCAGGGTCACAATTTCACCTTTTTCGATATTAATGGAAATACCCTTGAGCGCGTGAATATTACCGTAGAAGGTGTGAACGTTATTGATGCTTAATATGCTCATCGTAACCTACCGTGGTTCGGAATTAGATTTGCTATCGGAAAAGCGTTCGTGGGCATTGGCCATTCCTGCAGTTGCTGCCCCACGGCCAAGATAGGCTTCAATGACCTTTGGATTGTTTTGAATTTCAGCAGGAGTGCCTTCGGCAATTTTTTCGCCGTAATCCAAAACGGTGATGCGTTCTGAAATACCCATCACGACACGCATGTGGTGTTCGATCAGGAGAATCGTGATTCCAAGCTCATCCCGAATTCGGTGGATAAATTCTGTCAGATCCTCGGTTTCGCTTGGATTCATTCCCGCGGATGGTTCGTCAAGCAAGAGCAGTTTTGGCTTTGTGGCAAGCGCTCGGGCAATTTCCAGACGACGTTGAGCCCCGTAAGGAAGGTTACGGGCCAGCATATCGCCTTTTCCTTTCAGGTCCACAAAGGCTAATAAGCGCAGGGCTTCATCAAGTGCCATTTTTTCTTCAGCTCGAACTCCGGGCAAGCCAAGTACTGCGCTGAGCCAGGATGAATGTAAAAAGAGATGTTCACCCACCAGAATATTTTCAAGGGCGGTCATATCCGGAAATAAGCGGATATTTTGATAGGTTCGGGAAATGCCAAGATGGGTAATTTGATCAGGCCGTAAGCGGTGGATGGGAGTGCCTTCGAAAAGAATTTCTCCCTGGTTGATCTTCCCAAACCCGGTTATGCAATTGAAGAAGGTTGTTTTGCCTGCTCCATTCGGCCCGATGATACTCACGATTGATTTTTCAGGGATATCAAAATCGACCGAATTTACAGCAACCAGGCCACCAAAGCGTTTGACAACGTTTTTTGCAGTTAGGATAAGCGCCATTGCAACCTCTCTATGCCTTTGATGATTTTTCTGATGCTATCTCGGAACTGGCGTCCACTTCGTCGTGGTGCAATTCGCGCAGAGTTGCCGTGGATGGCCATAGGCCTTCTGGTTTGGCAAGCATCATTAAAATTAAGGCCGCACCGTAGAACAGGAATCTGAATTCAGACACTTCACGTAACAATTCGGGTAACCCGATCAGGGCGATTGCGCCAACGATCACGCCTGGGATACTACCCATACCGCCTACGATGATCAAAGAAACCACGTTGATGGAAACGATCAATTGCATACTGGTGGCAAAAATCGAACCGACCAAAACCGTAAAAATCGCACCGCCCAGCCCTGCAAAAGCGGCACCCAGCATATAGGCCAGCAGTTTTGTCTGAATCAAATTGATACCCAAGGCTTCCGCCACATCTTCGTCTTCGCGAATTGCCATCCAGGCACGGCCAAGACGGGAACCACGCAAACGCCAGGCGATGAATGCGACCAAAATTGCTGCTGCAACAGCCAGGTAATAGATCTCTTTTGGAGTAGCAAGTTCAATTCCGCTACAAACACGCGGAACATCAACTTTCAGAAATGGTCCCAGGATACCTACACAAGGTTTTTGGATACCGATGATGCCTTGCGGACCGCCGAAGTATTTGGCCAAAAAATCGGAACCTGCAAGTAAGCGGACGATCTCACCAAAGCCAAGTGTTGCTATTGCCAGGTAATCTCCACGTACACCCAGCACTGGTAACCCAAGAATGGCACCAAACATCATCGCAACCAATACAGCGATTGGTAATGCCATCCAAAACGAAATATGCTGCAATCCAAATCCGCCATAAGATGTCAGCAAACCAACGGTATAGGCACCGACAGCAAAAAAAGCAACAAAACCAAGATCCAGCAATCCTGCAAAACCCAAGGTGATATTTAATCCCAATCCCATCATTGCATACAGGCTGACGATCACGATCACCTGAGCAATAAACGCACCAGAAACCTGGGGTAAGATCAGGACGATATACAGCAGCAATGCAATTCCAACAACTTTGACCCCAGTTTGTCCTTGTTTGGGAATTTTAACAAAGCCCTTCTGGATATTTTTGGATCCAGTGCTCCATAACAATGAGATGGTAAGTATTGAAACAAAAAATATAACGCCACCGCTGATCGTTAACCCGGTCTGACCAAACATGTATTTACCGGCCTTGGCAATACTTCCTCCCTGGTTGACTAAAATTACCCGGAACAGGCCAGAAAATAACGCCAGGAGGAATGTAATCAGGATTGCTTTTGAAATATTTGTTTTGAAAAAGGCAGGGATGCTGAATAAAAAGGCACCCAGAAAGCCTGATATGGCTCCGAAACCGATATACTGCCACGCCCCGCTCGCACCTTGTTTATGAGTCAGGATAGCAAACAAAGTTGGGGAAGCTGTGAGAAATACAGTTCTCAGATTAACCTGGTAACTCACGAAAATAAAGAGCGCCAGAACCAATCCGGCACTGAGTCCGGCGAGAATTCCGGCGAGAATATTTTTTATCGGCTTGTTCGCCTGTTCAGGATCAAATACAGCGCGGGCAGCGACAAATCCAGAGGACACAGCTGAAGCCAGTAAAATAAAATCTCCAAGCGTGATGATGGTTTCGATCACAGCACGTTTGCTAAATATTTCCACCATACCGACCAGGCATAGGAAAACGGCAATTACACCACCTAATAATCCAGTGCGAATTGCTGTCCAGATGAGATTGTTTTTTTTCGTCATCATATTCACCCTGTCAGGCTTTCTTCGATACCCGTTCGCCTAAAATACCAGATGGGCGGAACAGGAGAATCATCACTAGCACAGTGTATGCGATGGCATCCTTTAATTGATAAGGCCGGGGAATGCCAAGACTATCGAGAAATAGCGCGGGGCCAACAGATTCAATCACACCAAGCACCAGGCCACCCACCATCGCGCCGGGAATATTACCAATCCCGCCTAAAACGGCTGCCGTGAAAGCTTTGATGCCTGGCGTAAAACCAGTGAAACAATTTACCTGACGGTAGATGAGCGCATACAGCACTCCTGCTGCGCCAGCCATGGCAGCGCCGATCGCAAAAGTTGTCACAATAATGCGATTGACATCAATGCCCATGAGTGCAGCCACATTTTTATCTTCCGACACCGCGCGCATCGCTTTCCCGATTTTCGTGAACATGACGAGGGAATAGAGGATGCCCATCATGATGAAAGCTGCGATCGCAACAATAATCTGGACTTTTAAGACACCGTAGCCCAGAACATCCCATTTACCATCCAGTGCGGTCATTGCCGGGTAGGCATAAACACCAGGACCAAAAAAACCACGGAATGTGTACTGCAGGAAAAACGATGCACCAATTGCGCTGATCAATGGGACCAGGCGCGGAGCTCCGCGAAGCGGGCGATAAGCAATACGTTCCACCAACAACGCGATCAGCGTTGAAATTATCATACCGGAGAGAATTGCAAGGATAAGACCGAACACCGGATATTGATCCATAAACCCAATTCCGGTCAGCCAGGTTGCCATGAAGTAACCGCCAAATGCCCCGGTCATGAAGATTTCACCATGTGCAAAGTTAATCATACGCAGAATACCATAGACCATGGTATATCCGAGAGCGATTAGCGCATAAATACTACCTTGGGAAATTCCGAAAACCACAAAATCAATCCACTGATCCCCCGTATATTTGCCGTTCTTAATGGTAAAAAAAGTGCCAAGAACTACGATCACAATAATTAAAATTCTAAAACCCCAAAGAAATCCACTCACAGCCAGATCTAATAAGCGTTCGCCAAAACTTGTGCGCATTGAGTGCCTCCATTCCGTGAAAGGTTAAGGTATGAGGCAGAGATTAATCTGCCTCATACCTTTTACATTCGAAAGATCAATCCGGTCTAGGGCCAGATTTTCTTAGGATTAGTTCCTTCTGCTGGATTCCAGGAGGCGGGATCCGCGCTGGTGATCTGGTAGACAGCGATCACTGGAGCACCGCAGTCACCCGAGGGGGAGCAGGTCAATGTACCGGTTACGCCCTTGAAGTCCTTGGTGGCAAAAATGGCGTCGCGGAGAGCTTGTTTACCAACATGCAGGGTGCCATCGGCATCTGCAACAACAACCTTGGTAAGGGCTGCAAAGAAGATGTTTGTGGCGTCATACGAATGGGCATGGAAGGTTGAAAGGGTTGAACCACCATACTTGGCCGTATGTTTCTTGATCAAGCCTGCATAGTCGCCGGTAAAGGCGCTGAAGTCTGGGCTGGACAAATATACGTCCTTAGTATTTGCGCCGCCGGCTTTCAGGAAGTCAGAAGTAAATGTAGCATCTGCGCCAACATAGATCACTTTTTCAAGTCCGGGGACTGAGCGGATCTGGTTGATGGTGTAACCACCAACTGCAACGAAGACCGGGGCAAACAGAAGTTCAGGACCGGCAGCAGCAATCGTTGTCAGAACTGGTTTCATGTCGGTTGCATCTTTGGCAACAGCTTCCTGGGCTACGATCGTTCCGCCGAGTTTGACGAATTCATCAGCGAAAACCTGCTGAAGCGCCTGGGCATAAGTGGAGCCGTCGTGAAGGGTGGCAGCCTTGGTAACCTTGAGGAAGTTGAAGGCAAATTCAGCCACAGCCTTACCCTGGAAGGCATCGCTGTGGGCGGTGCGCAGGTAACCAGCGTAGTCTGGACCACGATCGGGAGCGGTCAGAACAGGGCGGGTATTGGATGGGGAAATGGTAGTCAGGCCAGCCTGATTAAGGGTAGCAATACCGCCGACGGTTTCATCGGAGCAGCTGGAGCCGATCAGACCAACAAGGGTGGTATCGGTCGCGAGCTTTGTGGCAGCAGTAGCGCCGCCTTCAGGTGTACAACCGGCATCTTCAGAGGTCAATAAAATATCATGCCCCTGGAACTTGCTCTGCAGATCATCAACAGCTAATTCAACGCCACGCTTGGAATCTTCACCGAGAGTGCTGTCAGCACCGGAAAGAACACCCCAATAAGCAATGTGAACGGGGTCGCTTGGACCAATGGTTATGCAACCAAGTGCATCGGTGCATTCAAAGGCTGCAGCGGCAGGGGCAGCGGCGGCAGGAGCTTCTGTTGCAGCGGGAGCAGCAGGTGCAGCGGGGGCGGCAGGGGCTTCTGTTGCAGCGGGAGCTCCGCAGGCAACAAGAAGCATGCTTGCAATCACAAGCAGTGAGAACATAGCGAACAAACGTTTTGTCATTTCTTACTCCTCCGAGTAGTTCTTTTTGGCGAATTTTTTCCCGCAAGTGCGGGCGAACTTGAAACTGGCAGACAACGCTTCGTACTGTCGACATCACCTCCTTTTCTGTAATTTTTTTCCGATTCCAGCCAGCGGGTTGTTTATCTCGGTCTCAGTTGATAAACCGTTCGCTGCCTGATTCGTCGTCATAACCTGATGTTTATCATCGACGATAATTCATTGTAGGGAAAATATGGTCACCCTAGAATCGCTCAATTCGTAGTGGACTCAAATCAAACGCTGATTTCTGTCCTGACACCAGTTCCGAAACAACCTGCCCTGTACCAGGGCCGAGTGAAAGACCAAGCATGGCATGTCCGGTGGCAATGATTAAATTTTTGTATCGAGCTGAACGCCCAATAATAGGAACACCGTCCGGGGTCGTTGGGCGCAGGCCTGCCCAGGTTTCCTTGACATCAAGTTTTTCTTCCAATTGCATATATTCGCGTACTGCCCGCTCAATTCCCACGATGTGTTTTTGATTAACTGTCCGATCCACGTTACTCAATTCCAGCCGGCCGGTAAATCGTAATAAATCTCCCATCGGTGAAACAGCAACGCGCCGCTCTCCTAAAAGGAGTGGTTGGCGTGGCATTTTCTTTGGCGCAGAGATGGTCATGCTATAGCCGCGCGCGGATTGAACGGGAATATTCAGCCGCAAATCGCGACCAACAATCGGTGTTGCTGCTCCCGCAGCCAAAATCACCTCATTTGCTTCAAAAACCCCCGCACTCGTTTTTACGCCCTGGATTTTTCCAGCCACCAGATCAAACCCGGTGACAGAAGTATTTTCATAAATTTCCGCCCCCATCTCGCGAAGGCGTTCACCCAGCAGCTTAAGATAGACAGCCGGGTTGACATTCGAATCTCCCGACATGTTAATCCCGCCTACGATAGAGTCGAGAATAACCGGTTCGAATTTGCGAATAGCTTCCTGATCCAGAACTTCGATCGGGATGCCATGCTTCTGCATGACTTTTCCTTCTTCTATTCCATCTTCGAAAGCCTTGGCATCCTTGTAAAGGAAGAGAACACCCTTTTCTTGATAAGCACATTCAAATTTTTCTTGTGTAATTATTTGAGAGAAGTTTGTTGTGCTTAATTGGCCAATCGCATTTAAGGGTGGGATTGCTTGCTGGACATTCGCGTCATTGCAGGATGCTGCAAATTTGATGAGCCATAAAATGTAGGTGGGATCAAGGCTGAATTTCATTCCAAACGGGCTGTTCTTCGAATCGAGCATCCATTTGAAGGCCGTACTCACAATTCCAGGTGCAGCCAAAGGAATGATGTGACTTGGGACAATCTGCCCGGCGTTTCCAGATGAGCTTCCATCTCCGATTTGATTTTGTTCTACGAGAGTAACTTTCCGCCCTGCCTTCAATAAATAATAAGCACAATGCAAGCCTACTGAACCACCGCCTACGATGATAATATCTGTTTGTATTGCCATTGGTTCCTCCAGTAAATTCAGGTTATGAGAATCTCTCTCATGACGGATTGTTGTGAAGAATTATCCTGATCTGCAACGGTGCCAAATCAGAGTGTAATGACCTTTGGGCGAGGCGCGCTGGTCATTAACATAACCAATTGATCGAACAGTTTCTACGCAAATATTATCAATTGTTGAAAACAAAAGATTGAGTGATAAATTACTCAACTTGTCTCACCCGTAACAAAATACAGAATTTCATCAAAGCAGTAAAACAATCTGGTGAAATTAACATATGGCAATAAAGCCACGTGTTTTACAGTGAGTCTGGAGTAATAAATATTTATTTTTAAAATAGTACTTGGTGGGATTTGTAAATCACACTCAGGTACGTAATTTGCTTATTACTAACAATAATCTTAATAAAATTGTGATTGTATATAAGCAACAACGACTACCCGAGCGTAATAAACCTGATTACTGGTAAGCGATTTGTTTAGAATCGTTAATTTTTTTATTAGATGCGGGATTATACATCAAAGGGGAGGTGTGTCAAGTAATTTTGCGCTAGCATCAGCAAGTCTCATTATGGAAATTGACTTAGTAAAGCAAGGGGAGAACCGGCTTTTGCCTATCAAAGAACGATTTCGCAGCGATTTAATGCTATTTGCAGCAAAAGCATTCGGCAAATGTCGGCCATTAATCAAGTAAAATACTGCAAGTTCTTGGATGAATTATTCTGGCATGGTAACTGAGGCCCAAAACAGAGCGGTACGGCATTTTCATTTCTACAGCTGTATCACAGATTACCTTGCAACTGGAATGCTTAAAAACACGCTAACTATTTGCTCGAACCCCATATACGAGGTGGTGGTGTTGCCACACCCCTTATACGGAAATCATCTCTATGCCCCGTTTTCACGCAGAAAACGGGGTTTTATAAAACGCAGGAGCGATTATGACTGATCTTTTGTACCAGACTGACGCCTATCTCAAGGAGTTTGACGCCAAAATTGTGGCTGTCGATTCGGTGACCCGCACGATTGTCCTCGATCAATCCGCGTTTTATCCGGGCGGAGGCGGACAGCCATGTGATTTTGGTTTTTTGACGGTTTCCGGGGTGGAATATCCCGTTACCAAGGTCAAGAAACAGGGCGAAGATGTGCTTCACTTCATCGGCGGGGATTTGGCTCTGCCGTCTGCTGGTGGCGTAGCTCACGGCAGCCTCGATTGGGAGCGTCGCTACAAGCTGATGCGCACACATACCGCCCTGCACATCCTGTGCGGGTCAGTTTTCCGCGATTACGGCGCGTTCGTGACGGGCGGCGATATGGAGCCGCTGGGTGGGCGCATGGATTTTGAGTTCGAGCGTATGCAGGCCGAGCTTGTGCACGATATTGAAGCAGCGGTCAACCTGGAAATCGCCAACGCCCGAGATTTGCGCGTGAAAATTCTGCCGCGCGATGAAGCCTTTCAAATTCCGGACTTGATTCGCACCAAAATCAACCTGCTGCCTGAAGGCATCGCCAATGTCCGCACCGTTGAAATCGTCGGGCTTGATTTGCAAGCCGATGGCGGCACGCATGTCAAAAACACCTCAGAGGTGGGCTCCGTCAGGGTGGTGGATTACAAATCAAAAGGCGCAATCAACAAGCGCATTTACATTGAAATCAAGTAGCCCGCTATTGTCATCACATTAATACACAATTCTCAATTCATCGTGCTAACATTTTCCTATGACTGCAAAAATAATCCTAAATCCATATTCAAATCGTTGGAACGCGCAAAAGCGCTGGCCACAAGCTGAAGCCGCCCTGCGCGCGGCTGGCGTTGACTTTGAACTGGCTGTCTCTGAAGGCCCCGGTCACATTGGCCGCCTCGCCCAGCAAGCCGTCAAGGACGGCTTTTCTCCCGTTATCGCAGCTGGCGGTGATGGCACGATTGGTGAAGTCGTCAACGCCATCGCGCATATCACTCCTGAGGGGCAGCCTCTGCCTCCGATCGGGATAATTCCGCTTGGAACGGCCAACGACCTGGCTTACGCTCTGAAAATCCCATTTGATTTGACCGAGGCTGTCAAAGTCATTGCCGCCGGGAATATCCGGCGTATTGACCTGGGCAAGGCCAACGATATTTATTTTGCCAATAACAGCGCGCTGGGCCTTGAACCCTACGTTACGGTCATCCAGAATAAAATTACCTGGATAAAGGGCATTGCCCGTTATCTGGTTGCCGCGGTCCTTGCCATTATGGATCGACCAACCTGGAGCGCCCACCTTGAATGGGATGGCGGCTCCTATGACGGCCCGGTTTCGCTGATTTATATCGGGAATGGCGGCCGCTCGGGTGGAGTATTCTTCATGGGCCCGCACGCTGATCCATTTGACGGCAAACTGACTATCGTCTATGGCTATCGTGCCACGCGCCGTGGCATGTTTGCCCTGTTGCCCAAAACCATGAAACCGGACGTTGGAAGTTATGTCGAAAGCGAAGGCATGCACGAATTTCCGGTCAGCTGGCTCAAGGTCCATCTCGATAACCCCAGCCCGGCTCATACGGACGGCGAACTCTTCTCCACCGCCAGCACTGATCTGGAATATCGAATATTCCCGGGCTGTATTCAAATGATTTTGCCTTGATTGGCGGCTTTTCCATGTTGACATTTTTTCCGCTCACCCCTGAGCGCTTCGGTGATTTTGAACGCCTTTTCGGCCCGCGCGGTGCCTGTGGTGGCTGCTGGTGCATGTTCTGGAAAATCACTGGAAAAGACTATCACCTGTTGACCGGTGATGGCACCTATCAGATGCAGAAATCCATCGTCGAGCAGGGCGTCGTCCCCGGTATCTTGGCTTTTGACGGGGAAACTCCTGTCGGTTGGATCGCTGTCGAACCACGCCGGGAATTTCCACGTTTGGCGCGCTCGCGCGTGCTCAAACCGGTTGATGCGGCTGAAGTCTGGTCGGTGACCTGCTTTTTTACGGCGAAATCTCATCGTCGCAAAGGCGTCACAGTGCAATTGCTGCAGGAAGCCGTTAGATATGTGGCTTCAAAAGGCGGAAAAATTGTCGAAGGTTATCCGGTCGAACCAAAGGGCGAGAAAGCGCCAGATCCGTTTGTATTCACCGGTTTGCCGGGAGCTTTCCTGAAGGTCGGATTTGTCGAAGTCGCCCGTTTTTCTCCCACCCGCCCTATTTTCCGTTACATCATTCCATGAAAAGTTTTTCGTGCGTAAAATTTATACTGGTAGAATAAAATAATGCGAATTGCGCGAACCATTTCCATTATTTTGTTTCTTGCTTTTTTCAGCCTGTCAGTTGGCGGCGGGTTGTTTTGGGCAAATATGAACTTTGTCCAGCATGTATCGGGCGGAGTTGAGTTTGTCATGCCGTGGAAGGCCATCCAGAACTTCATGATGAGTGGCGATTCGCCCTACGCGGAATCTACCAGAGCGAGTATCGAAAGCCTCATGTATGGGCATCCCGCCTGGTCCTGGCAAAATCCATATTTTGTCACCCTGCCGCTGACCATGCTGTTATTCTTTTTGCCTTTGGGTTGGATCAGCGACCTGGTTCTTGCGCGCGTTATCTGGCTGATGGTTCTTGAAGTTGGCCTGGCTGGCATGGTTTTCCTATCCTTGCGCCTGGCGCGTTGGAAACCGCACTGGTTTTTTCTGATTTTCCTGCTGTTGTTCAGTTTTTTTTGGATGCCGTCCATTTCGATGCTTTATACGGGGACTTCCGTGATTTTGCAGGCGCTCGTCTTCTTTGGCGCTTTGCGTGCCATCGAGTTGGAATCGGATGAATTGGCGGGTGCGCTGGCAGCTTTGGCGCTGCTCAATATTGAAGCCACCGGCCTGGTTTTTCTGACACTCATCATCTGGATTTTTTCCACGCAGCGCTGGCGTGTGCTCGGCGGAATTGCCATGACGGTGGCGGTCCTGCTGGGTCTGTCTTTGTTGCTGTCGCCTTCCTGGATTTTTCCGTTTTTGATTGTGATGCTCAAAAACTGGCAAACTACTGCTTTACCATCCACCTATCGCCTGCTCGAAGGCTGGCTGCCGGGGATTGGCGTGAAACTATCTCAAATTTTGGCGGTGGGGGCGTTATCCATCATTTTGATTGAATGGCGCGCAGTCCGCGGACAGGATGTACGCTGGCTGTTTTGGACGGCCTCGCTGACTGCTGCCCTGACGCCGCTTCTGGGTATCCCTTATGCCCCGGGTTGGTTGGCTTTCACGCTGCCGGGTGTGCTGCTGGTTGTTTCGGTCATGATCCAAAGATGGGGAGTGTTGGGTTTTGCCAGCGCCCTACTTTTTGTGACCGGGCTATTTTTGGGATTATGGTCCGCGCAATTGAACGGCACAACTTCCGTATTTATTTTGTTTACTCCACTTTTGCTCACGTTAATGCTGTATTGGGTGCGTTGGTGGATGGTGCGCCCGCCGCGCATGTGGGCCGACGAAATTTTGTTGAGGGGCTAGCATGACGCGCCGAAACTTGCTCGTCCTGTTTGTAATCGGATTGCTGTTCAATATCGGCGTAGTCTGGTTTCAGGCTGCGCCGGGCTACATGGATGCGGATTACTACTTTGCGGGCGGCTTGCGTCTCGCACAGGGGCATGGATTTACAGAACCGTATCTCTGGAATTATCTGGATAATCCGCAGGTTTTGCCGCACCCGTCGCATGGATACTGGTTCCCGTTGGCCTCCATTCTGGCGGCTGCCGGGATGTTTTTAACCGGACAGAAAACTTTTGTTGCCGCGCGATTGGGCTTTATCCTGGCTGCGGCGTTGGTCTCACCCGTCACCGCGACGCTGGCCTATCGCATTACATCGCGCCGTGAAGTTGCCCTCGCCGCTGGTTTTCTCGCCATTTTTTGCGGCTATCACGCCCCCTTCATGCCCACCACCGACAACTTCAGCCTTTTCATGCTTTTTGGCGGACTCTTTTTCCTGCTTTTGCCCCAAAAAGGGCGATATTCCCCGTTATTTCTCGGTATTGTTGCCGGTTTGATGAATCTCTCCCGCCCGGATGGCATCATCTGGCTGGCGCTGGGCGTTGTCGGGTTGTTCTTCCTCTGGCTCGAAACAACCCCACGCCCCGGCTTTTCCGCTTTTCTCTATCCCGCCCTGATTTTTATCGCCGGGTATTTCCTGGTGATGGCGCCCTGGATGGCGCGCAATATGTCAATTTGGGGCACGCCCCTTACCCCGGCTGGTGGCCGCGTCTTTTGGATGACGCGCTATGACGACACCTTTGCCTGGCCTCCCGATCGCGTTAACATGCAGAACTGGCTGGCTGCGGGCTGGCAATCCGCGCTCTTGGGGAGACTGGATGCGCTCAAGCTCAACGCCATCAACACGGTTGCGGCCCAAGCCGGGATTCTGCTTTTTCCCTTCATTCTTGTTGGTCTGTGGGCGCTGCGCAAGGATTTGCGCGCCCGGCTGGCGGTGTTGGGTTGGTCGGCGCTATTCTTCGTAATGAGCATCATATTTCCATACGCCGGTTCGCGCGGAAGTTTTTTCCATGCCGCTGCGGCGCTTCAGCCCGTCTGGTTTACGGCGGCGGTGATTGGTTTGGATGTGCTGGTTGCCAAAGCACGTTCGCGCGGGCGCTTTACTCCGGCTGCTCCCCGCATTTTTCGCACTGCGCTGGTTATTTTTATGGCAGTCTTGACGATTGGTCTGGTGTACGTTTCTGTCATTGAAAATGACTGGAACCAATTCCAGCGTACTTATCAACTTGTTGAGCAAATGCTGGTCAAAAACGGCGCCCAGCCATCTGACGTGGTGATCGTGGCGAATGCGCCGGGCTATTTCGCCGCGAATGGACGTTCTGCCATCATCGTGCCAGACGAGAATTTGGCGTCCGTGCAGGCGTTGGCGCAGAAGTTTGGCGCGCGTTTTCTGGTGCTGGAAAAGACCTATTACACCGACCCGATGATTCCGGTGTACAAAAATCCTGAAAATCAGCCCGGCCTGACCTACCTCGGTGAATTCGACGAGATCCGGGTTTTTGCCATTCGCCCTTGATGTTCATAGTTCTCAAAAATATAGACATATATTCCAATGACTAATTTTTAGGTTTTTTATTTCGCCAGAACGAGTCTGACCGGGCGAACTACGGCGCCCTCTA